>JBBRZU010000020.1:0-31272 GCA_038236425.1 Lysobacterales bacterium | reverse complement strand
GGGATGTGGGGCCGGCGCTGTCAGCACGCGTGCTGCATCGGCCGGCATTTTCGGGATATCCCGAGGGCGATAGCGACCATGCCGTGCCTTGCCATCGGGGTGGACCAAGTGGCCAATCGGCTGAAAAGCCGCTGTGCGCAGCGGTTTGTGCGCACCGGCTTCGGAGTCTGGCCGAAGGACATCGGCCGCGTCCGCGCGACCCGCGCGGCCAGCCCGATTGACCGTCATCGGGACTTGCCGCGCGTGCCATGGCCTACTGGGCCGGAGGACTTAGCCGGTAGAATCGACGGCACGGCCATGGCCCTGACACGCGATTCGTCAGCCATGCCCAGGTTGTCGCCGGTCCGTCGGCACGACCCCTGGGATTCCAGGTACCACCTCCTCTCAACGAACGACACAAGGATCCAGCCCATGGCTCGCGGTATCAATAAAGTCATTCTCGTCGGCACCCTGGGCAAGGATCCCGATGTCCGCTACTCGCAGTCCGGCAGCACGATCACCTCCGTGTCGCTCGCCACCAACGAAAAGTGGAAGGACAAGAACGGCGAAACCCAGGAGCGCACCGAGTGGCACCGGGTGAAGTTCTTCGGCAAGCTCGCCGAGATCGCGGGCGAATACCTGAAGAAGGGCGGCCAGGTCTACGTCGAAGGGTCGCTGCGTACCGAGAAATACACCGACAAGTCCGGCGTGGAGAAGTACAGCACCGACATCATCGCCAATGAGATGCAGATGCTTGGTGGCTCGCCTGGCGGAGAGCGGGGCGAGCGCAGCGAGCGCCCAAAGCCCGGCCCAGCGACTTACGGCGGGAGCGAAGCTCCGCGCACCGGCGGCAGCCAGGCGCCAAGTGGGGTGGATGATTTCCCGGACGACGATATTCCGTTCTGAACACGGCGCACAACCCGCGCGGGCTTTGGCGCGCCGCCAAGCGGGATCGTCAGTTGTAGTCCTGTGGCCGGTGCGGCAATCGCAGCCGGCCAATCAGCCGGTACAACTGGGCGCGGGAAATTCCCAGCGAACTCGCGGCCATCGGCACCTGCCCATGGGAGTCGCGCAACGCCTCGGTGATTGCATCGCGTTCGGCCATCAGCCGGCGCTCGCGCAACGATGTCGTGCTCGACTCATGCGCGGTCGAATCCGGGGCGACTTCGGGGACATCGGCGGGATCGAACGCCAGGTGCTCGGGCGTGACCACGTTGCCATCGCACATGATGGTTGCCTGCAGTACGCGATTGCGTAGTTCGCGCACGTTGCCGGGCCAGGCACAGGCACGCAGCGCATTCCATGCCGCATCCCCGAAGCGCAACTCCGGGCGGCCGTGCTGGGCTGCGAACGACGCCAGGAAATGCCCGGCGAGCAGGTCCGCGTCGTCATCGCGTTCGCGCAGCGGGGGGATCCGCAACTGCAGCGCGCTCAGCCGGAAATACAGGTCGTCGCGAAACTGGCCGCTTGCGCAGCGCTCGGAAAGCTCGCCGTGGTTGGCGGTGATGATCCGGATGTCCCATGTGGCCTGGCCAGACTCGCTCTGCGCCGTCCCCGAGCCATCCAGCACCCGGAGCAGGTCCAGTTGGCCAGACGGCGACAGGTCGCCGACCTCGTCCAGGAACAGGGTGCCGCCGATTGCGGCCTCGGCGCGCGACCGCGACGCGTTTTGCGTTGCGTCGGGACCCGTCGCGTCGGGACCCGTTGAGTCGGGACCCGTCGCGACACGGCTGGCAAATGGTCCGTCTGGCTGCGCGGCGCAGTTGAAGGCAACGAACGGCCCGGTCCGACGCGAAGACAGCAGATGGATCAGGCGCGCCACCAACTCCTTGCCGGTGCCGGTTTCCCCGCACAACAGCACGGGCGCCTGGCTGGCAACCAGCTTGTCGATCGCCGACCGGATCGTGGCGATCGCCGGGCTGGCCCCGACCAGGACCAGGTCTGCGGCGGTTTGAAAGGGCGGACGGATGGCGGACGTATTCAAGGGCGACTCCCCAACGACAGCACGCAATTGGCCCGGACGACGGGGTCCGGGGCCCTGGATCGGCGGCGGCAATGTTTCGCGCGGCGGTCCCGCCGGCTTCCGGGCAACACAGCTTCCGGCCGCACATGAACGCCGCACATGAACGCCGCATATGTTGCAACGCGCGGAGCGAGTGACACCGGTCATCTTTTCGCGACAGGTGGGATATCGTTTCGCCGCCCCCCGCGGACTCGACCATGACCATCCAGGCCATCCTGTATCGCGCCGACGCCCCGGACCAGGAGATCGAACTGGCCGGTTTCGACGTCTCTGTCATCGCCGAACGGCAATTGCTCTGGATCGACCTGGCCTCGCCCAGTCCGGACGAATTGCAACTCGTCTCCGAGCGCCTGGGCTTCCCGCAGGACGAGTTGGCCCTCGCCGAAGCCGGCGCGCGTCCCGGGCTGGTCAACTACGGCAAGCGGTTTCGTGTGCAAGCCAAGGCGGTCGGACTCAAGCGCAGCGCCGACAAGCTGGCGCGGGACCCGCTGACGCTGATGGTCGGGCCGAATTTCGTGGTGACGGTGCATGACGCGGAAAGCGATTTCCTGAACCGGCTGCGCGAGCAGGATCAGGGCGACTCCGATATCGGGGCATTGTCGGCTGAGGCCTTCGCGGCCAGCCTGCTGGACTGGATGCTGGATACCTATTTCCGCGCCCTGGACGTGCTGGTGCACGACATCGACCGGGTGGAGGTGGTGATCCTGGGTCGGCGGGCCCCGCCGGAGAACCTGGGCGTACTGGTCGCCGCGCGCCGCCGCGTCGCCGACCTGCGCAGGAGCCTCAAGGAGCACCGCGACGTGTTCTACGGCCTTGCCCGTCCGGATTTCATGGCCACCGACCATCCCGAGGCCCGGCCACGCTTCGATGCGCTGAGCCTGCACTACGAACGGGCCGAAGATGACCTCGAGAACGCGAGGGACCTGGTAGTCGGCTCGTTCGAACTGCTCGCCACCCGGGTCGCACAAAAGACCAACGACACCATGCGCGTGCTCACCTTTGCCACCGTCTTGATGGGGTTGCTGGCCCTGGTCGCGGGACTGCTGGGCATGAACTTCCCGCTGCCGCTGTTCACCACGGGCCTGCGCGGCTTCCTGCTGGTGGTGGGGGCGATGCTGGGGTTTGCCCTGCTGTCGCTGGTGATCGCGGTGCGCAAGCGCTGGTTCTGAGCAGTCGCGGGGCGCCGCCTGAAAGTTGTGCCCAAGCGCATGCGGCGACCTTTGGGCCCGGTGACAAGTTGCCAGCCCTGCGTCTCCGGCTTGCCGGGGGTTCGACGCGCGTGCGGGCAAGCTGCGAGAATGCAGCCCCGATTCGGCAGGAATGGACTCTCCCAGATGAAGACTTGGCTGGTCACCGGTGGCGCCGGATTCATCGGCGGCAACTTCGTGCTCGAGGCAGTGCGTGCCGGCGTCAAGGTGGTCAACCTGGATGCCTTGACCTATGCAGGCAACCTCGACACGCTCGCGCCGCTCGAAAACGACCCCCGGCACATCTTTGTCCACGGCGACATCGGTGACCGCCCGCTGGTCGCTGCACTGCTGGCCGAGCATCGCCCCGAGGCCGTGGTCAACTTCGCCGCCGAGAGCCATGTTGATCGCTCCATCGATGGTCCGGCTGCATTCGTGATGACCAATGTGGTCGGGACCCTGGGCCTGCTCGAGGCGGTCCGCGACTACTGGCGCGACAGCGCCCCGGCCGAACGCGATGCCTTCCGCTTCCTGCATGTGTCCACCGACGAGGTCTACGGCTCGCTCGGCGACACCGGTGCATTCACCGAGCAGACGCCGTTCGCGCCGAACTCCCCGTATTCCGCCAGCAAGGCCGCCTCCGACCACCTGGTGCGCGCGTTCCACCATACCTTCGGGCTGCCGGTACTCACCACCAACTGCTCGAACAACTACGGCCCCTACCAGTTTCCGGAAAAGCTCATCCCGCTGGTGATCCACAAAGCGCTGCATGGCGAGCCGCTGCCGGTATACGGCGATGGCCTGAATGTGCGCGACTGGCTGTATGTCGGCGACCACTGCGCCGCGATCCGCCGCGTCCTCGACGCGGGTCGGATTGGTGAAACCTACAATGTGGGTGGCGATTCGGAGCGGCAGAACATCGAGGTGGTGCGGGTGATCTGCGCCTTGCTCGATGCCCGGCATCCGCGCGCCGATGGCCAGCCGCGCGAATCGCAGATCACCTACGTCAAGGACCGCCCGGGCCACGACCGCCGTTACGCCATCGATGCCTCCAAGCTCAAGAACGAGCTCGGATGGGCACCAACGGTGGATTTCGAGACCGGCATCGCCCGGACCGTGGATTGGTATCTGGACAATGCCGGATGGGTGGCCAAGGTGCTCGATGGCAGCTACCGCCTTGAGCGGATCGGGCAGGGCGCATGAGCACGTCAACGCCAATGTCGTCGTCGCGCAAGGGCATCGTGCTGGCAGGCGGATCGGGCACGCGCCTGTATCCGATCACCCAGTGCATCAGCAAGCAGTTGCTGCCGATCTACGACAAGCCGATGGTCTATTACCCGCTCAGCGTGCTGATGCTGGCGGGCATCCGCGATGTGCTGATGATCAATACGCCGCATGAGCAGGCCTTGTTCCAGCGTCTGCTGGGCGATGGTTCGCAGTGGGGCATGCGTATCGGATATGCGGCGCAGCCATCGCCTGATGGCCTTGCGCAGGCGTTCGTGATCGGTCGCGAATTCCTTGCGGGAAGTCCAAGTTGCCTGGTGCTGGGCGACAATATCTTCCACGGCCAGGGTTTGAGCGAGCTGCTGGCCCGCGCCGACGCGCAGGAAAATGGCGCGACAGTGTTTGGCTACTGGGTCAAGGATCCTGAGCGCTATGGCGTCGCGGAATTCGACCAGGCAGGCAAGGTCATTGGCCTGGAGGAAAAGCCGGCCCAGCCGCGCTCGAACTATGCCGTCACCGGCCTGTATTTCTACGATGGCCGCGCGCCGGACTTCGCCGCCGCGCTCAAGCCATCGCCGCGTGGCGAGCTGGAAATCACCGACCTCAATCGCTGCTACCTCGAGGATGGCTCATTGCAACTGCAGAAGCTTGGCCGCGGCTATGCCTGGCTGGATACCGGTACCCACGAGTCGCTGATCCAGGCCTCGAACTTCATCGAGACGATCGAGGCACGGCAGGGCCTGCGTGTGTGCTGCCCCGAGGAAATTGCCTACTTCAACGGCTGGATTGACGACGGGCAGCTGCGCGCACTTGCTGCACCCCTGGCAAAAAATGGCTACGGCCAGTACCTGCTCGGGCTGCTCGGGCACGGGCGGGTCGAGTGAAAGTCCACGACACCGGCCTGGATGGCGTGCGCCTGATCGAGCCGCGCATGTTCGGCGACGACCGCGGCGTGTTCTTCGAATCCTGGAACCGCGCGCGCTGGCGCGATGAGCACGGCATCGACTTTGACGTGGTGCAGAGCAACGTCTCTGAATCCACCGGCGGCGTCCTGCGCGGGCTGCATTACCAGTGGCCCAATCCGCAGGGCAAGCTGGTAGGCGTGTTGCAGGGTGAAGTTTATGATGTCGCCGTGGATATCCGCCGCGATTCGCCGTCGTTCGGCCGCTGGACTGCCGCGGTATTGAGTGCCGGCAACCGCCGGATGCTGTGGATCCCGGAAGGCTTCGCGCACGGTTTCGTGGTGCTCTCCGAACGCGCAGTCTTCCAGTACCTGTGCACCGCGGCGTATTCGCATCCAGATGACGCCGGCATCCGCTGGAACGACGCGCAACTGGCCATCGACTGGCCGGTGAGTGAGCCCGACTTGTCTGACAAGGATGCGCGGCTGCCCTTCCTGTCCGAGATCGATCCCGGCAAACTGCCCAGCATCGCCGCGCTGGCCATGTCCGGGGCGACGCAACCGGAAACGGAGGCAAGCCGATGAGAATCCTGCTGCTTGGCGCCGATGGACAGCTCGGCTACGAATTGCATCGCGCCTGCGCGCCGCTTGGCCAGGTGTTGCCCTCGACCTTCAGCGGCCTGATGCCGGGTCGCCAGCGCTGCGCGCAGGCCGATTTTGCACAGCCGGGTGCGGTGGCCGCGCTGGTGCGCGCGCAACGCCCGAAGCTGGTACTCAACGCCGTTGCACATACCGCGGTGGATCGCGCCGAGGACGAGCCCGAACTCGCACACCGCATCAATGCCGAGGCAGTTGCAGAGCTTGCTGCCGCCTGCATCGAAGTCGACGCGCGCCTGGTGCATTACTCGACCGACTACGTATTTGCCGGCAAAACCGACCGACCATGGCGCGAAGACGATCCGACCACGCCGCTGGCGGTGTACGGCAAGAGCAAGCTGGCCGGCGAGATCGCCGTGCGCGACAGCGGCTGCCGGCACATCATCCTGCGTACCGCATGGGTGTACGCCGCGCGCGGTCAGAATTTCCTGCGTACCGCCCTGCGCCTGGCCGCCGAGCGCGAGGAGCTGCGCATCGTCAACGACCAGGTCGGCTGCCCCACACCGGCACGCTGGCTGGCCAGCCTGACGGCGCTGATGCTCGTGCGTATTGTCGATCAAGATCGCGATCGCGATGCCACTCGCAGTGGCACCTGGCATGCGGTGGCCTCCGGCGCCTGTAGCTGGCACGAATTTGCAACCGCGATCTACGCCGAGGCGAGCGCCGCCGGACTGCTCGAGCGCACGCCGCGCCTGATCGGCATCCCGAGCAGCGAGTATCCGGCCAAGGCAAAGCGGCCGGCCGATTCGCGCCTGGATTGCAGCAAGCTCGAAGCCGATTTCGGCTTCCGCCTTCCGGAGTGGCAGGTCGGACTGCACGAGGTCATCGGCGAACTCGCCGAGGCGCGCGCTCCGTAACGCTGGTGTTGCACCGCAGCCGGGTAGCTGCGCCCGGCATGCCGCGGCGATCGCGGCCTTACTTCACGCCGTGCATGCCGCGCCGGATCAGTGGCGATGCAAGGAAGGCGATCAGGGCAAAGCCCAGGCCGACCCACATCATCAGCCAGAACAGGTGCTCGTATTTGGCCGCCGCCGCCGTCCACTCCGGCGTGTTCGCCATCAATTCGCCACCGTCGGCGATATCGATTGCCGCCAGCTTGCCGAACATCGCTGCGAGTGTTTCCGAGAAAGCCGTCGCCAGGAACCAGGTGCCCATCATCAGACTGACCACGCGCGGCACCGCCAACTGCGTCACCGCTGACAAGCCCACTGGCGACAGGCACATCTCGCCAATTTCCAGCAGGAAATAGGCGAACACCAGCCACCACACGCTGGCCTGGGTTCCCGTGGCCCCCGCGTGCTGGGCGGCGAGGGCGAGCGGGATGAATGCGAGGCCCGCGAAGGCCAGCCCGATTGCACTTTTGACCGGTTTCGACGGATCAGCGCCGAAGCGGTCGAGCCAGCCCCACAAGCCGGTAAATACCGGCGCGAGCAGGACCAGGAACAGCGCGCCCAGATAGGTCAGCGAGCCGCCGGTCTGCGGCAGCACCACGACATCGCGCACCAGGAACACCAGCATCAGTGCAAACGCGCCGATAAACAGCAACCTGGGTGCGACCGATGCCGGATTGCGATCCGACAACCAGGCCGAGAGCATGAAAGAACCCGGCGCAAGCAGCAGCGAGATGATCGACCAGGGCAGTGGCGTACCGGCGGTGATGACCATCGAGGGCACGATGTCCTTGGTCATCAGGCGGTCGGTGAAGGTAACCCAACTGCCGTAGGTCTGCTCATACAGGGTGAAGAACACCAGGCACATGAAGATCAGCGTCATCAGCGAAATCATTTGCTGGCGCTGGATCGGCGTGCATTGGCTGAGCACGAACCAGGTAAACCAGATCACCACCGCAACCATCACCAGGATCATCAGGCCGAGCGCGAGGGAAATTTCGCCGCCCAGCGAAAATGCGCCATTGGCAACCGCCCACATCAACCCGGCGACCGGGAGCAGTGCGGCCGCGCCGAGTGCGTAGATCTTGAATTCCGAGGCGCGCGCCAGCGGCTTGGGCGGTTCGGCGTGGCCGTGCAGGTATTTTTGCCCCCACAGGAACTGCGCCAGGCCCAGCACCATGCCGATGCCCGCGGCGCCGAAGCCATAGCGCCAGCCGTAGGTCTGACCGAGGTAACCGCAGACGATCGAGGCGAACAGTGCGCCCAGGTTGATGCCAGCGTAGAACAGCGAGAAGCCCGAATCGCGGCGTGGGTCGTTCTGCGCATAGAGCTTGCCGACGATGGTGGAAATGTTCGGCTTCAGGAAGCCGACGCCGACGATGATCAACGCCAATGAAAGATAGAAGACGCGCAGCGCGCCTTCGTCGCGTTGCACGACGCCGGCAACCGTCTGCGCGGTGTCGCCTTCGAAGGCCATGCCGAAGTGACCCAGGCACAGCAGGATGCCGCCGAACACCACCGCCTTGCGCATGCCCAGCCAGCGATCGGCGAGCATGCCGCCGAAGACCGGCAGCGAGTACACCAGGCCACCGTAGGCACCGAGCACGTCCAGGCCCACGCGATCACCGAACTTGTGGTGCTGGATCAGGTACAGCAGCAGCAGCGCTTTCATGCCGTAGAAGCTGAAGCGTTCCCACATTTCGGTGAAGAAGCACACGTAGACACCCTTGGGATGTCCGAGGAAGTCTTCGCTGCGTGGAAGCGGTGCGGAGTCCTGGCCGGCGGCGTCACTTGCGATCGAATTCACATCCATGTCTCCTGCAGGTCCACCCGAGTATAGCCGCGGGCTTTGCCATGCCACCCCGGCGCACACTGCATCTTTCCGATGCTGGTCGTGCGCCGCGCAATGAAGTTGGATTGCCGCAGAGGATTGGCGCGGAGTAGGACGCGGAGTAGGGCGCGGAGTAGGGCGCGGAGTAGGGCGCGGAGGAGTGCATGGAGGATGGACGCGAGCGTGGGTCCGGCGGCGGTAGAAGGAGTGCACCGGAGCCCCAATGGCCCCGGTGCGTCTCGACTCCGTGGTGCTCCCTTCGACCCTCGCCCCCCAGCGAATTCCGGGTCAACCGCTACGCACCACTACCCTCCCACGCTAAAAACTGTCGGCGAAGCCGTCGCTGATCTCAAGCCGGATCGGCGAGGGTCTGGCCCGGCCGGTCTCGAGCTTGGACTCGATGATCCGGGCAGCGACCCCGATCCGCTCCCCGAGCCGATCGACCCGCAGGACCTGCCCCTTGCAGCGCAGGCTCAGCCCCCCGACGCCGCCACTCTGGAATTCAACGGTGAAGTCGAGCGGAATTTCCAGGATCGGCTCCAGATCGGTTTCGAAATAGATCCCAGAGGCACTGATGTCACGGGTCAAGCCATGACCACCGCCCTGCAGATGCACAGGTACGGCCATGCTTACCCGATCCTCGATCCTGTTGGATGCGTGCATCTGGACGGCCGCCTCTAAGCAGAGATAAACGGAAATCTAACGCCGACCCGGTCAGGACCCATGAGCCAAACTTACCTTTCTTCTAGTAGTTCCGCCCCAGGAAAGGTGGCGTATCTAGTGCGGTTTGCCCATCGGCACGGTTAGACTGCCGGCGGCCCATAACCGCGCCGGAGCCGTTCCCAGGCCGTGACAGACAAGCACACCCTGACCCTCGGCCTGCCCACGCAGGCGTTTCCGATCGGATCGGTTGACGCCCGGATGATCGCGGTCGTGCGCTGCATCCTGGCCGTGGTGGCCCTGGCCCTGGTCCAGTTCGATCCCTACGCCGGACAGGCGCATCCGCTCGGGTCGCGTCTGACCCTGGGCGTCTATGTGGTCTGGGGCCTGACCAGCCTGGTGCTGGCCACCCGCCGGGCCCAGCAACTGCCTCCCCGCCACGAGCATTGGGTGGATGTGACGTTCTCGGTCGCGTTGGTGATCCTGACCCCGGGAAGCAACAGCTTCTTCTTCATCAGCCTGTTTGCGATCCTGGTCGCATCGTTTTCGCGTGGTTTCTCCGAAGGGCTGCGCGTGACTTGCGCGGCCGTGTTCGGCTTCGAGGTGTCCGCCCTGCTGTCGATGCCCGGCGGCGGGATTCCAGACCTCGAACGCACGCTGGTGCGTCCGCTCTACCTGCTGGTGCTTGGCTACCTGATCGCCTACTGGGGTGGCCACGAAATCACCCATCGCCGCAGGCTCCGCCTGCTGCAGGACATCAACAAGCAATGGAATCCCAGGTTCGGCCACGACCATGCCGTGGGCAGCAACCTGCAGCGCGCGCTCGAGTTCTTCGCCGGTAGTGCCTGCGTGCTGGTGCTCAAGCGGCCGACAACGCCACCGATCTTCCTGACCTATCACGTGTCCAGTCGCAAGCCGGGACAGGTGACCCTGCCCAACGCGATCAATCCGGAAACCGCCGCGATCCTGCTCAGCTTTCCGCCGTCGTTTACCGGCCGCTACGAGCAGTCACCACCCTGGTGGCGGCGTTGGACCTCCGGGTCGGGCCTTGCGCAGAAGGACGCCGCGATGGCCGAGCAATGCCAGGTACTGGCAAACCTGCTCGACGCGAACGGGTTCATGACCGTGCCCTACGCCCAGCGCGACGGCACCGAAGGACGGGTCTTCCTCACCGCCGGGCGCCGCGTGCTGGTGGCCGCGGACGTGGATTTCTTCGGCCAGTTGATGACCACGATCTCGAACGTGGTCGAGGGCATGCAGTTGATGGACGAACTGGTCTCGCGCGCCGCAGAGCACGAGCGCTACCGCATCTCGCTGGATATCCACGACACCACCATCCAGCCCTACATCGGTTTGAAGCTGGGCCTGGACGCGCTGGCGCGCGATGCCGGCGTGGGCAATCCACTGATCCCCCAGATCGGCGAACTGCTCGGCATGACCGACAGCACCATCCGCGACCTGCGCCGCTACATGACCACCCTGCAGGACGACACCGCGCTTGCCGGCGATTCCCTGCTGTCGGCACTGCGCGACCAGGCCGGCCACTACCATCGGTTCTACGGCATCGAGGTGGACGTGCGCTGCGAGGAAGAAGTGCAGATCGGTTCCCAGTTGGCTGGCGCCGTGCTGCAGCTGGTGGCCGAGGGCCTGAGCAACATCCTGCGCCATACCACGGCAAAACGTGCCTGGATCGGCCTGCACCGCGAGGGACAGCGACTGAAGTTGGAAATCGCCAACGAAGGCCAGACAGGCGCCGGGGCCGAGCCTCTGCGCTTCAAGCCACGGTCCATTGATGCGCGAACCCGCAGTTTCGGCGGCACCAGCGTGGTGGAGCGCGACCCGCAGGGGTATACCATTGTCCGCATCCAGATTCCCTTGTGAGTCCGCCGTAACCATGCCCAGCCACGACGACGCCATCAAGATCCTCCTGCTCGACGACCACCGCAGCGTGCTCTGGGGGCTGGAGAAACTGATCGAGGGCGAACATCCGCGCATGCAGGTCATCGGCAAGGCCACCACCTCGGCCGAGGCGCTGCAGCTTCTGGATACCGTGCAACCCGACATCATCCTGCTTGACCTGGACCTGGGCGGCGAGAATGGCAGCAGCGCCATCCAGGCCCTGCTCGCCAAATCCAAGGCGCGGGTGCTGGTACTGACCGGATCGCGGGACATCGCCGTGCACGATGCGGCGGTGCTGTCCGGCGCCATGGGCGTGGTGGAGAAAGGCGAATCCGCCGAGACCATCCTCAAGGCGATCCGCAAGGTGCACGAGGGCGAGATCTGGCTCGACCGTACCGCGACCGGACGCATCTTCCTCGAGTTGTCGCGCAACAAGGCCAGCGAGGCGCTCAACCCCGAGCAGAAGAAAATCGCCAGCCTCACCCCGCGCGAGCGCCAGATCGTCGCCGAAATAGGCAGCGACGCCGCTGCCGGCAGCAAGCAGATCGCCGAGCGCCTGCACATCAGCGAGCACACGCTGCGCAACCACATCGCCTCGATCTACGAAAAGCTCGAGGTGTCCAGTCGGCTGGAGTTGTTCGCCTACGCGGGCAAGCATCGCATCCTGCCTGCGACATAAGCTCTCCGTCGCTTCGCACGAACCGCCGCGCGCCGCGATCACGCGCCAAATCGCTACGTACGAGCCGCCGCGCGCCGCGATCACGCGCCAAATCGCTACGTACGAGCCGCCGCGCGCCGCGATCACGGCACCCCTCCGCCCGCCCACTCAGACGTCCATGTCTCAGTGGGCTAGTCGGCCATCCATGGCCTTTGGCGGAGGGGTACCGCGCTCGCGGCGACCTCGTTCGTGCGCAACGCTTCGGCTCGCTACCCCGCTTCGCCACATCCCACTATCCCGCTGCACGTCACCGCCACGCTTCGTCGCAGCGCAACACCGTGCAGCGCGGCGCATTGCCGTTGTCGTTGTGCTGCCGTTAGTGGTGCATTGCCGTTGCCTTTGCTGCTGCTTTGCTCTTGCTGTTGTGGCACGAGCGGTGGGCGTGCGGCCTGACGCGCGACGCTTCGAAGCCCCAGCCACGCGGAAGTTGTCCGAAGCGTTGCGCACGAACCAGGTCGCGCGAGCGTGCGGGGGGTCCTGCCAAAGGCCATGGATGGCCGACTAGCCTACTCAGACATGGACGTTTGAGTAGGCGGGCAGGACCCCCCGTACGATCGCGCGCGCGCCAGTTCGCACGAAGCGCCTCGCGCTACGGAGCGAGGCGCGGCAGTTCGTACGTAGCCGCAGACGAGACTACAGCCAGCGGGCCCTGCGCAGCAACGCGAACAGCCCTGCGCAGATGCCCACCGTCACCGCAATCATGATCCAGTAGCTGTAGCGGCCATCCAGCTCGGGCATGTGGTGGAAGTTCATGCCATACCAGCTGGTGAGCAGGGTCGGTGCCGCCAGCAGGGCGGCCCAGCCGGCGAGGCGCTTGACGATTTCGCCCTGGGCGACGGTGACCAGCGACAGGTTCACCGACATCGCGGCGGTGAGCATTTCGCGCATGGTGTCGGTGGCCTCGTTGACCCGGATGACGTGGTCGAACACGTCGCGCAGGTACAGCCGGACTTCTTCGCGCACCAGGGTCGGATGCGATTGCATCAGCTGGTTGAGCATGTCCTGCATCGGCGACACCGCCAGGCGCATCTGGGTCAGGTCGCGCTTGAGCTCGTACAGCCGGTGGATGGTTTCGCGACGATATTCCTCGGCGAAGATTTCCTGTTCCAGCTCGTTGAGCTCTTCCTTGAACTCTTCGATGATCGGGAAATAATTGTCCACCACCGAATCGAGCACGGCATACAGGCCATAGCTCGGTCCCAGCTGCATCTGTGCAGGGTTGCTCTCGCAGCGGTCACGCGCGGGGGTGAAACTGAGCGAGGCGCCGTGGCGCACCGTGAGCAGGTAGCGGGCACCGACAAATGCGTGGGTTTCGCCAAACTCGATGTGGCCCTTCACGGTTTGCGCGGTCTGCAGTACCAGGAACAGCGACTCACCGTACAACTCGATCTTTGGGCGCTGGTGCGCGTTGAGTGCATCCTCCACCGCCAGCGGATGCAGGCCGAATTCCGTCTGCATCAGCTGCATCAATGGCTCGTCGGGTTCGTACAGTCCAACCCAGACAAATCCGACCGCAGGATCAGCCAGCGCGTCGCTGATGCGTTCCAGGCTGAGGTCGGCCATGCGCTCGCCCGACAGCGAGTAGGCGGCAAGATTGCGAATGCTGCCCGTCGTGGCGGGATGCACTACCGAGGTGGTGTCGGGCTCATTGCCGGTCGGGGTCTGCGCGCTCATGCGCCGATCATCGCACCGTCGGCGCCGCCGGCACATGCTTGCCGGTGAACACGCGGGCCAGCGCCAGGTGCAGTGGCAGCAGCAGCAGGACCCACTCCAGGTTTTGCTGCGGACGGAAAGGCAGGAACTTCAGGAACCCGGCAATCGCGGCGCTGCCCGCAAGCACCCACAGCAGGGTCGCCCAGTGCGAGGTTGGTGCGCGGCCACGCGCCACCCGCCAGCCGCCGGGCAGGGCAAGCAGGGCCAGCGGGCTGAGCAGGAGCAGGTTCTCGTTTCCCCACGCCGCCGTGTGCTCGGTGCCGAGCCACAGGTAGAGCATCAGCGCGCCGAGCAGGCCGGCAAGCGTCCAGAACACCAGCGCCAGGCCGGCGAGCAGGCGTGGCCGCCGCGCGCCGAGCGCCTGCACCCCGACCAGCAGCAGCAGGCCTGCGAACAGGGCGGGCACGCGCCAGGTCGGCATCTCACTGGGAGGTGCGGGCAGTTTGTTGGGTAACAGCTGTTGTTCCGATGCAACCAGTGGACGGCCATCGGCGCGGGTGGCCTCGCGCAGCGAATCGCGCAGGCGCATCGGAATGAACGCTTCTTCCCAACGCGAGAGCGGACGATCAGCCACGCCCGACAAGCCGAGGTGGAAACCCAACGCCATCCACTTCGCCGGCCAAGCCAGGCGCACTGACTCGCTGCGCCAGCTGTTGCCCTGCGAGCGTCCGGTCAATTGCTCGTGCAGGCGGCCGCCCATCGCCGTGTCCAGTGCGTCACGCACGCGGCTTGCGCAGTTGTCACGGAAGTAGTCGTAGCGATAGCGGGCATGCTCGGGCCGCGCGTTGTCGGCGAGCGCGGAGGCGAGCGCGCGTGCCTGCGAATCCTCCAGCGCCAGCCACTGCACGCCGACCCCGCGGCCTTCTTCGCGATAGGAGGCGAGGTCCTCCTCGATCGGCAACGCGACCAGGTAGTACATCATCCTGCCGCGGACGAAATTGCCGACGAAGCCAGCTTCGGTCGGATCGAAGAATCCGAAGTTGTAGGAGGTGCCGCGGCCGGTGGCGGGATCGATTACCAGGATCGCGTCGTGGCCGAAGCGCTCCCAGAATGCGTCGCCGGGTTCCATCGTGACCACGCCGATGCGCGGCGCGGCGACGACCGGCGCCACGTTGCCAGACGCGGGAGAGGTGGTCGGCAGCGTTGCTGCCGGAGCTGCGGCCAGCGCTGCGGTCGGTGCTGGTGCTTGGCTGTCCTGCGCACGCGCGCTGGCGCCGACGGTAGCCAGGCACAACGCAAACAGCAGCAACCAGTGGCGCAGGCCCCGCTCAGCCGCCGGCATTGATGCTGACCACGAAGCTCTGGACCCGACGCCGATCGGCGCTGCCGACGCGGAAATGGAAGGCGCCCATGCTCAACTCTTCGCCGGCTTCGGGCAGGTGGCCGATCGCCGAGGTGACCAGGCCGCCGACGGTGTCGTACTCGTCGTCGGGGAAGTCGGCGCCGAAGCGTTCGTTGAAATCGGAAATCGGCGTGAGTGCGTCCACCGCGAACTGGCCATCCGGCTGGGCCGCGATCAGGGTGCTTTCCTCGGCCTCGTCGTGCTCATCGTCAATCTCGCCGACGATCTGCTCGAGCACATCCTCGATGGTGACCAGGCCGGCGACGCCGCCATGTTCATCCACGACGATGGCCATGTGGTTGCGCGACAGGCGGAATTCCTTCAGCAGCACGTTCAGGCGCTTGGATTCCGGGATCAGGATGGCGGGGCGCAGCAACTCCCGGACCTGGCCCGGGCCGCCCTCGGCCAGGATGACTCCGAGCAGGTCCTTGGCCAGCAGGATGCCCAGAATTTCGTCCTTGTCGCCGCCGTGCACAGGGAAGCGCGAGTGGCCCGATTCCAGCACCAGCTGCATCAGGTTTGCGAAGGGGGCATCGGCCGGAAGCGAGACCATCTGCGAGCGGCTGATCATGATGTCGGCCACCTGCAGCTCGGACACGCTGAGCGCACCTTCAAGCATGCGCAGGGTGTCGCCGCCGATCAGTCCGCTGTCCTGTGCGTCGCGAAGGATCTCGACCAGGTCCTCGCGGGTTTGCGGTTCGCCCGAAAACGCGGTGCTCAGGCGTTCAAGCCAGGATCGGCGCTCGGGCGGGTGACTGTCTGGGTCGTCTGACATCGTGGGTCTGGCGGCGCCGTTGTCTGGCGGGATGCCAGTCTAGCAAATCACCCCGTCCGCCCGGCTCTACGTGCGCTCTGGTCCCGGCGGCGCCTTGATGCAGCTGCGCCCTGACCCAGGAGCGGGGAGCGATCAGATGTCGGTATAGGGGTCGGCGTAGCCCAGGCTGGCCAGGATCTGCCGTTCCAGCGTTTCCATGGCCTCCGCCTCGCGCTCGTCCTCGTGGTCCAGGCCAAGCAGGTGCAGGACGCCATGGACGGTCAGGTGGGCGTAGTGCGCGGCCAGCGGCTTGCCCTGTTCCTCGGCTTCGCGTGCAACCACCGGAGCGCAGATGACCAGGTCGCCGAGCAGGGGCATCGGCAGGTCCACGCCGGGCGGAAGCTCGGCCGGGAAGCTGAGCACATTGGTGGCGCTGTCCTTGCCCCGGTAATGCCGGTTGAGCGACAGCCCTTCCTTGCTGTCGACCAGCCGTATCGCCAGGTCGGCCTTGAGGATCCGTCCCTCGCAGGCGGCCGCAGCCCAGCGCTTGAAACTCGGGGCGGCCGGGAGCCCGGTGCGGGGCAGGCCGTAACTGACACTGACATCGAGCTGGATCGGGCCGCGGGTCATGGGAGGTCCTTTCAGCTTTCGTGGTTGCTGCAGATTTCGCGGGCATCGCCGGCCGCGACCAGGTCGTCCGTATCCAGGACGCGCCCGCGCAGGGAGTTGGCCATCACCTCGGTCACCAGCACGTCCACGAACTCACCGATCATCCGCGCCTGGCCGGTGAAGTTGATGTAGCGCATGTTTTCGGTGCGCCCGGTGAATTCGGCCGCATCGCGGGTGCTGCGCTTTTCCACCAGCACGCGCTGCACCGTTCCCACCATGGCCTGGGCGATGGCGCGTGCATTGGCGTTGAGTGCCTGTTGCAAACGCTTCAGGCGAGCCTGTTTCTCGCTGTCTGGCGTGTCGTCGGGCAGGCTTGCGGCAGGCGTGCCCGGGCGACGCGAATAGATGAAGCTGAAGCTCTGGTCGAAGCCGACGTCCTGCACCAACTTGAGCGTCGCCGCGAAGTCGGCATCGGTTTCCCCGGGGAAGCCGATGATGAAATCAGAACTGATGCAGATGCCCGGCTTGGCTTCGCGCAACTTGCGGATGCGCGCCTTGTATTCGAGCGCGGTGTGGTTGCGCTTCATCGCGGTGAGGATGCGGTCCGATCCCGACTGCACCGGCAGGTGCAGATAGCTGGCCAGCTCCGGCACATCGCAGTGCGCCTCGATCAGTGCATCGGAAAATTCCAGCGGATGCGAGGTGGTGTAGCGGATCCGGCCGATGCCCTCGATGCGGGCAATGGCGCGGATCAGCAGGGCCAGGTCGGCGACCTGGCCGGACTCGAACATCGGGCCGCGGTAGGCATTGACGTTCTGCCCGAGCAGGTTGACCTCGCGCACGCCCTGCGCGGCCAGTTGCGACACTTCAACGAGAACGTCATCGAACGGCCGTGAGACTTCTTCGCCGCGCGTATAGGGAACCACGCAGAACGAGCAGTACTTCGAACACCCTTCCATGATCGAGACGAAGGCGGTCGGCCCGTCGGCCCGGGGTTCGGGCAGGGCGTCGAATTTCTCGATCTCCGGAAAGCTGATGTCCACCTGCGGCTGGCCGCTGTCGCGGCGGGCATCGATCATGCCGGGCAGGCGATGCAGGGTCTGGGGACCGAACACCAGGTCCACCTGTGGCGCGCGGCGCAGGATCGCCTCGCCTTCCTGCGAGGCGACGCAGCCGCCAACGCCGATCAGCAGGCGCGGGTTGGCCGCCTTGAGTGCCTTCCACCGGCCGAGCTGCGAGAACACTTTCTCCTGCGCCTTCTCGCGGATCGAGCAGGTGTTGATCAGGATGACGTCCGCCTCGGACTCGTCCAGGGTCAGGGAAAGCCCGTGCTCGGCCGCCAGCACGTCGGCCATCCTGGCCGAGTCGTACACATTCATCTGGCAGCCCTGGGTCTTGATGTACAGCTTGCCCCCCGCCAACGGAGGCGGGGAACCGTCCAGACGGGTCTGGTCGGGTGGCTGGAACGCTTGGCTCCCGGGCATGGCGCTTATTCCGGTCGGGACAGGGCGCTGATTGTAGGGCGCGACTGGGACACGGGCCACTGATTTGTGATCCAAGTACTTGGAATTCCACGAGGATGGGTAGAGACTGCGGCCCATGCGTCGTTTCATTCCAGTCCTGTTCAGCCTCCTTCTCGCCGGACAGGCCAGTGCGGGTACGGTCTATCGCTGCGTCGGCAGCGACGGCGTGCCCAACTATTCCAGCAAGCGGGTCCCGGGCGCGGTTTGCCGGGCCGTGGCCCATTCGGCGCCGAGCCGGTTGTCAAGCTTCACGCCCAGGACCTCGGCCAGGATGCCGATCGCCAACACGCTTCGCGAGCCGGCTGTCGCCACGACTGCGGCGGCCCAACCTGCAGGGAGCGTGTCCGCGGCGCCTGCCGCGGCGAGCGTCCAGCAAGTCGTCTTCCAGGCCACTCCGGCAGGTGGCGCCGAACGAGCGCTGCGGCCAACCGCCGGCGCGCGGGTGCTGCGTGGCGCCGTGTACCGATTCGAAAAAGACGGCATGACCCACTACACCAATGTGCGTCCCCGGGGCGCGGCGCAGGCCAAGCTGCTCTTCAGCTACGTCGAGGCCTGCTATGCCTGCGGCCTGCTGCGCGGCGTGAATTTCGGCACCATCGCGCTCAATACCTCGGCCTTCAGCAGTGAGATCCATACGGCCTCCCAGCTCTACGGCGTTGATGAAGCAGTGGTGCGCGCGATCATCCACGCCGAGTCGGCCTATCGCCCGAACGCGTTGTCCCACGCCGGTGCCCAGGGCCTGATGCAGCTGATTCCGGCCACGGCCTCGCGTTTTGGCGTGTCCGATCCATTCGACCCGGCGCAGAACATCCGCGGCGGCGTCCAGTACCTGGCCTGGCTGATGAAGCGCTACCGCTCCAACCTGACCCTGGTTGCGGCGGCTTACAACGCAGGCGAGGGCGCGGTGGACCGCAATGGCGGTGTGCCGCCTTACTCCGAGACCCAGCGCTACGTTGAGCGGGTCGGACAGCTGGCTGATCGCTACCGATCGGCACTGGTCCGCAACTGAGATGAGAAAACCGGCCTTTGCGCCGGTTTCTTTTTCGATACAATTGGCGGTCTTTGGGATGGCCTGCCGGCCTCCCAACCAATTACTGCAATTCTTCGGAGGGCCGGATGGCCAACGATGAGGTTCCCTCGGGCCGCCGCCGCTTCCTGACTGCCACTACCGCCGTGGTTGGCGCGGTTGGCGTCGGTTTCGCGGCCGTTCCCTTCATCACGTCGTGGAAACCAAGCGCGCGCGCCCAGACCGCGGGCGCGCCGGTGGACGTGGACATCGGCAAGCTCGACAACGAGCCGGGCATGCGCGTGACCGTGCAGTGGCGCGGCAAGCCGGTGTGGATTTTCAAGCGCACGCCAGAGCAGCTGGCTGCGCTGCCCACGCTGGACCCGCGCCTGGTCGATCCAAAGTCGGACAACGCCGACCAGACCCCGGCCTTCGCCAAGAACGAGCTGCGTTCGATCAAGCCCGAGATTGCCGTGATGGTCGGCATCTGCACCCACCTGGGTTGCGTGCCGGGCTATTACCCGGAAATGCAGCCCCAGGGTTTCGACGCGCAGTGGAAGGGCGGCTTCTACTGCCCCTGCCACCAGTCGCGCTTTGACCTGGCCGGCCGCGTCTTCCAGGGCGTGCCGGCGCCGTCGAACCTGGCGATCCCGCCCTACCATTTCGCCGATCCCACCCACGTGGTCATCGGCGTTGCGCCTGACGGAGCCGCCTGATGAACTTCCTGGTTCGCGCAATGAACGGCGGCATGGATTGGGTCAATGAGCGTGCGCCCGGCATGATGCCGGCCTACCGCAAGCACATGTCCGAGTACTACGCCCCGAAGAACTTCAACTTCTGGTACTTCTTCGGTGCGCTGTCGATGCTGGTGCTGATCAACCAGATCGTCACCGGCATCTTCCTGACCATGCAGTACAAGCCGAGCGCGGCGGAAGCCTTCGCCTCGGTCGAATACATCATGCGTGACGTGCCGGGCGGCTGGCTGATCCGCTACATGCACACCACCGGTGCCTCGCTGTTCTTCATCGTGATTTACCTGCACATGTTCCGCGCCATGATCTACGGCTCCTACCAGAAGCCGCGCGAACTGGTCTGGCTGCTGGGCATGCTGATCTTCCTGACCCTGATGGCCGAAGCCTTCATGGGCTATGTGCTGCCCTGGGGCCAGATGAGCTACTGGGGCGCGCAGGTGATCATCAACCTGTTCGGCACCATCCCGGTCATTGGCACCGGGCTGACGGAATGGATCCGCGGCGACTACCTGATCGCAGACGCCACCCTCAATCGCTTCTTCGCCCTGCACGTGGTTGCGCTGCCGCTGGTGATCCTGCTGCTGGTGGTCCTGCACCTGGGCGCCCTGCACGAGGTCGGCTCGAACAATCCCGACGGCGTGGACATCAAGAAGCACAAGGACCCAGCCACCAAGATCCCGCTCGACGGCATTCCTTTCCATCCGTACTACACGGTGAAGGACCTGTTCGGCGCGGCGTTCTTCCTGACCATCGCGGCCTTCATCCTGTTCTTCATCCCGAACTTCTTCGGCATCTTCCTGGAGCCGGCGAACTTCGTCCCCGCCAACCCGCTGGTGACTCCAATTCCGCTGGAGCCGGTGTGGTACTTCATGCCCTACTACATGATGCTGCGCTCGGTGCCGTCTTTCCTCGGCACCCAGGTCTGGGGCGTGCTGGTGATGGGTGGCGCGGTGCTGATCCTGTTCGGCCTGCCCTGGTTCGACAAAAGCCCGGTCAGGTCCATCCGCTACCGGCCAATGCTGCACAAGGTGATGATCGCCCTGTTCGCGATCACCTTCGTGCTGCTCGGTTACCTGGTGACGCGCCCCGGCACGGGGACGCTGACCTGGATCGCGCGCGGCCTGACCCTGTTCTATTTCCTGTTCTTCCTGACCATGCCGGTCTGGAGCCGGATGGGTTCCTTCAAGCAGGTGCCAGATCGGGTGACCACGCATGACTAAGCTCCTGGGCATGACCAAGCTCCGCGCCGTCTCCCTGAATGTGCTGGCCCTCGTGCTCGCGCTTTCGCCGCTCGCGGCGACAGCCAGGTCGGAAGGTGGCGAGATGGCCTCGGCCCAGGTTGACCTGGGCGACAAGGCATCGCTGCAACGCGGCGCCGCGCTGTACATGAACTACTGCTCCGGCTGCCACTCGCTCAGTTACCAGCGCTACTCGCGCATGGCTGACGACCTGGGCCTGACCAAGGAACAGGTCGAGCAGAACCTGATCTTCAACGGCGCGCGCGTTGGCGAGACCATGAGCACCGGGCTGGACACCGCCCAGGGCGAGAAGTGGCTCGGCAAGGCGCCACCGGACCTGAGCGTCGTGGCGCGCACCAAGGAGCAGGGTCCGGACTGGATCTACAACTACCTCAAGTCCTTCTATGTGGACGAGGCCCGGCCGACCGGCTGGAACAACACCGTGTTCCCGGGCGCGTCGATGCCGCACGTGCTCTGGGAGATGCAGGGCGTGCAGCGTGCCGTGACCGAACCCAAGAAGGCGGCCGAAGGTGGTGAGTTCGAAGCCTGCGCGCAGGGCGAGTACCAGGACCAGTGCATCACCGGGTTCAGCATCCCCGAGACCCAGAAGGGGACCCAGGATGCGGAGCAGTACGACCGCACCGCGCGCGACATCAGTGCCTTCCTGGCCTACGTGGGCGAACCGTCGGCGATGAAGCGCGAATCGATGGGCGTCTGGGTGGTCCTGTTCCTGGCCTTCCTTACCCTGCTGACCTACCTGCTGAAGTCGGAATACTGGCGCGACGTGCACTGAGTCACGTTCGAATCCGCGAAAAGCCGCCTTCGGGCGGCTTTTTTGCTTTCCGGCTTGCGCATTCCCGGGCGTTTCGGCACCGTAGGGGGAGACAACCGCCGGCAGGGGGCCGCGGTGTCTCCCCCGAGGTACCGTGATGGCCGCAACTCCGCGAATCCGCAACGCGCTCACGCTGTTCTCTTCGCCTGACTGCGTGGTCTGCCACCGGGTCCGCTTGGTCCTGGCCGCCAAGGGTGTCAGCTACGAACTGGTTCCGGTCGATACCTCCAATCCGCCCGAGGACCTGCTCGACCTCAATCCCTACCATTCGGTACCCACGCTGGTGGACCGCGACCTGGTGCTGTACGCCGCCTCGGTGGTCAGCGAGTACCTGGACGAGCGCTATCCGCATCCGCCACTGATGCCGGTGGATCCACTGTCCCGTGCGCGATTGCGCCTGGCCATGTTGCGGGTCGACCTGGAGTGGGTGCCACATGTGCAGGCGATCCAGAACGGCAGCCGCGTGCAGGCCGAAGCCGGACGCAAGCGCCTGAAGGAACTATTGCTCGCGGCGCTGCCCCTGTTCAAGGCGGCGCGTTTTTTCCTGAATTCCGAAATGAGCCTCGCCGACTGCGCCGTGGCGCCGATCGTCTATCGCCTGCCGGCACTGGGCATCATCCTGCCCAAGGAAGCCAAGATGATCGAGGATTACGGCCAGCGGATTTTCCGCAACCCCGGTTTCCTGCGCAGCATGACGCCGGAAGAAAAATTGCTTCGGGAAATCCCTGCGTGAGTGATTCGCCCGCGATGAGTTCCAACCGCTCGTACCTGCTGCGGGCCCTGTATGAATGGATCGGCGACAACGGCATGACCCCGCACCTACTGGTGGATGCCGGCGCGGAAGGTGTCCGGGTTCCCGCATCCACGATCAAGGATGGCCGCGTGGTCCTCAACATCGCCGCGCGCGCAGTGGCCCAGCTGCAGTTGGGCAATCGTGAGGTTCGATTCAAGGCGCGTTTTGGCGGGGTCAGCCAGGACGTGATCGTCCCGGTGTCGGCCGTTCTGGCCATCTACGCGCAGGAAACGGGGCAGGGCATGATGCTGCCCGAAGACGGGGGAAGCGTGCCGGAAGATGATGCCAACCTGCCGCAGCCGCCGGACGATGATCCGGGCCCGAAGCGGGGCGGCCACCTGCGGGTGGTCAAGTAGTTCCGCTAGACTGCGCGAAGTGCCGCCAGCCCGGCTGCAGATGCGTCGAGGAAAGGCCGCCAATGTGCGGCCCGGTTTTTTCGCAGGAGAGCGGAAATGAAACTCGTGTTTCCCAACGGTGAACACGGCCAGGTCCTGCTGCATCCGGGTGCCAACCGGATCGGGTCCAACCGCGACGCCACGATCATGCTCGCGCAGGCCGGCATTGCGCCGCTGCATTGCGAGGTCCACATCACCGGGACCGGCGCGAATCTGCAGGTGCCGTCGGGTGGTGGCGCGGTGTCGGTCAACGGCAAGCCGGTTACCGACATCATGGGCCTGCGTTCGGGCGACATGATTTCGATCGGCACGGTGCTGGCAAGGTTCGTGGTTGTCGAGGAGGCGCGCGCGGCGCATGCGGACGCGTCGGACGAAGATGCCCATGCCACGCGAGTGCGGATGGCGTTGCCCAGGTTCCTGTTGCGCGGCGTGTCCGGCGCGGTGTTCGGCAAGATCTTCCCGATCACCGGGCCAGTGGTGATCGGACGCGCGGCCGAGTGCGACATCTCCGTGCCTGCCGACGAAATGTCGCGCCGGCATGCATTGGTGAAACCCACGCAGGATGGCCTGAACGTCGAGGACCTGGGCAGCGCCAACGGCTCCTACATCAACAACAAGCGCATCCAGCAGGGGTTCCTGCGGCCAGGCGACGAATTGCGCCTGGACGCGGTGCGCTTCATCCTGGTGGCGCCGGGTGTGGAACTGCCTGCCGCCGCGGCCGATGCGCCACAGCGTGCGCCGGCGACGCCCACGCAGAAGATGCAGATGTGGGCCTCGATCCTGCTCACGCTCGCGGCGGTCGCGGTGATCGCCTTGCTGGTACTGAAGGGCCGCGGCTGACCCAGGCATCGCGAATGCCAACAGCGACCCGCGACGCAGCTCCGGCAAGGCTCGCCTAGACCGGCGGCTGACCAATCCGCAGCGACAGGTCCACGGCCTGCACATGCTTGGTCAGCGCGCCCACTGACACGAAATCCACGCCGGTCGCGGCGATGTCGCGCATTCTCGCCAGCTCTACGCCACCCGACACTTCCAGCGGGACGCGGCCGGCTGCGCGGCGCACGGCGTCGGCCAGGTCGGCGCTGCTGAAGTCGTCAACCAGGATGCGGCTGCAGCCGGTGGCGATGGCCTGATCGAGCTCGTCCAGCGTTTCCACTTCGATGATCAGCGGCAGGTCCGGATGACGCGCTCGCGCCTGCGCGGCAGCAGCGGCGATCGAGCCGGCCGCGGCAATATGGTTTTCTTTCAGCATCACCGCGTCGTACAGGCCGAGGCGATGATTGCTGCCGCCACCGGCGCGCACGGCGTACTTCTGTGCCAGGCGCAGGCCGGGCAGGGTCTTGCGGGTGTCCAGCACGCGCGTGTGCGTGCCGGCGAGCGCGGCAACGTATTGCGCGGTGCGGGTCGCGGTGCCGGACAGAGTCTGCAGGAAATTCAGGGCGCAGCGCTCGGCCGAGACGATCGCGCGGGCGCGGCCGGCCAGCGTGCACAGCATAGCGCCAGCGGCTACATGGTCGCCGTCGGCAACGCGCCAAACAATTTGCATCGCCGGATCCAGGCGCAGGAAGCAGGCGTCGAACCAGGGTCGGCCGGCGATGACTGCAGCCTCCTTGGCGATGACATAGGCGGACGCAGGGCCGTCTTCGAGCAGGTCGGCGGTGGCATCGCCGGCGCCAATGTCTTCGGCCAGCGCGCGGCTGACATCGCCGTCGATCACCGCGTTGGGCGGCGGCATCAAGTCGGTGGCGGGCGCGCCGCGGGCTGGCGAGATCACATCCGGTTCGGCGTTCAGCGCGGGAAATCCGCCATCAGCGCAGTGGCGATGCCCTCGTCGGCCAACAGCACCGGGATGCCGTCGTCGATGCGATAGATGGTCTGGTGGTTGCGGGTGATCAGGCCTTCGCGGATCGGCTCGGCTTGTTCGCTGCCATCCACGCGCAACAGGCCACCGTGTCCGATGGCCGCGTTGAGGGCCGCCAGTTCTGCCTTGTTGAGCAGAGCCAGAGGCTGTTTGCTGGCCGGGCAGCAGAGGATATCGAGGAGTTTTCGGTCCATGTCTCGCGGGTCTGGGGCGGGATGCGTCTAGAATACGCCGTCCACCCCGTCCGGTGATCACCGGCGCCCGGGTGGCATCCCTTTTGCCACCGAGTCGGTTTCGATGAGCACGAACGCAACGCCCCTGGTCGGTGTCGTGATGGGTTCCCGCAGTGACTGGGAGACGATGCAGTACGCCGTCGCCCGGCTGGAATCGCTGGGCGTCCCGCATGAAGTGCAAGTCGTTTCGGCGCATCGGACGCCGGACTTGCTGTTCCATTACGCCGAGCAGGCCGCGGCGCGCGGGATCAAGGTGATCGTCGCCGGAGCTGGCGGTGCCGCGCACTTGCCAGGCATGCTTGCGGCGAAAACCAGCTTGCCGGTGCTCGGTGTCCCGGTGCAGAGCAAGGCGCTCAACGGGCTCGACTCTTTGCTGTCGATCGCACAGATGCCGGCCGGCGTGCCGGTTGCCACGTTCGCGATCGGCGCCGCGGGCGCCGCCAATGCCGGGCTGTTCGCGGCAGCGATCCTCGCACTCTCAGACCCGGCCCTGGCACAGGCGCTGCAGGCCTTCCGCAGCAAACAGACCCAGGACGTGCTCGACCAGCCGGATCCCCGGCCAGCGTGACCACGGTCGGTATTCTCGGCGGCGGGCAGTTGGCCCGCATGCTCGCGCTTTCCGGCGCGCCACTCGGGCTGCGATTCCTGGTGCTCGATGCGACCGCCGATGCCTGCGCCGCGCAATTCGTGCCGAGCCTGCAGGCCGACTACCGTGACCAGGCAGGCCTGGCTGAATTTGCCTCACGCGTGGATGTTGCGACCTTCGACTTTGAAAATGTGCCGGCCGAATCGGCACGCTGGCTGGCTGATCGTGTGCCTGTGTTTCCCAGCCCGCGCGCGCTTGCCGTCGCGCAGGATCGTCTCGCCGAGAAGACCCTGTTCCGCGAACTCGAAATCGGCGTGCCCGAATTCACCGATATTGCGTCGCGCGCCGACCTCGACCGCGCGGTGGCCACGCAGGGCGTGCCGGCCATCCTCAAGACCCGACGCCTGGGCTACGACGGCAAAGGCCAGTTCCGCCTGCGTTCGATCGCCGACGTTGACGCGGCCTGGACTGCGCTCGGCAGTCAGGCGTCTTCGGTCGGTCTGATCCTGGAAGCCTTCGTGCCGTTCGAGCGCGAAGTATCGGTGTTGGCGGTGCGCGCGCGCGATGGCGAATTCCGCACCTGGCCGATCACCGAGAACTGGCACGAAGACGGCATCCTGTCGGCAAGCCTGGCGCCTTCCACGCTACCGTCGGCGCTTGCAGTGGAGGCAATCAGCCATGCGCGCCGGCTGGCCGAGGCGCTCGACTATGTCGGTGTGTTTGCGCTGGAGCTGTTCGTCAGCGGCGGGCGCCTGCTCGCCAACGAGATGGCACCGCGCGTGCACAACTCCGGCCACTGGACGATCGAGGGCGCGGAGACATCGCAGTTCGAAAATCACCTGCGCGCCGTGCTTGGTTTGCCGCTGGGAAGCACGCGCATGCTCGGCCACGCCTGCATGCTCAACTGGATCGGCGAATTGCCGGACCCGGCGCCGGTGCTGGCTGAGGCCTGCGGCCACTGGCACGACTATGGCAAGACGCCGCGTTCCGGCAGGAAAGTCGGCCATGCCACCTTTCGAGCTGATGCGCGTGATGCGTTGGCGAGCGCGTTGCGGTCGGCGGGTGACGCGCTGGGGCGGTCTGCGCAGGTTGCGCCGGTGCTTGCTCGCCTGGCGGAATGAGTCTCGAAAGTGGAAAGTCTTTCAACGGCGAAAGTCGGGGTCGGTTCCTTCACGCGCGTGGGAGTAATTTCGCTTCGAAGCGAAGTCTTGCCCACGCGCGTGAAGGAACCGACCCCATTCAGCGCGCGCGTGTGAAGGAACCGGCCCCGTTCAGGATTAGGCCATCTGCGACGCAGCGAAATCCCAGTTGACCAGGTTCCAGAACGCTTCCAGGTACTTCGGGCGCGCGTTGCGGTAGTCGATGTAGTACGCGTGCTCCCAGACATCGCAGGTCAGCAGCGCCTTGTCGTTGCCGGTGAGCGGCGTGGCCGCATTCGGCGTGCTGACCAGGGCCAGGCTGCCGTCCGGACGCTGTACCAGCCAGGCCCAGCCCGAGCCAAAGGTGCCGATCGCGGTCTTGGTGAACTCTTCCTTGAACGCGGCAAAACTGCCAAACGTCTTGGCAATCGCCTCGGCAAGCGCGCCCTCGGGCTCGCCGCCGCCATTGGGCTTCAGGCAGTTCCAGTAGAACGTGTGGTTCCAGATCTGGGCGGCGTTGTTGAACATGCCGCCCTGCGCCTTGCGCACGATGGCGTCCAGGTCGAGCGCATCGAACTCGGTGCCCTTGATCATGTTGTTGAGATTGGTGACATACGCCTGGTGATGCTTGCCGTAGTGGAAATCGATCGTCTCGGCGGAGATGTGCGGCGCCAGAGCGGTGCGATCATAGGGCAGGGCGGGCAATTCGACGGCCATGGTGGGTTCTTCCTTGTGTGTGTGGGCCGCTAGGGGGCAGCCCGAGGCCTTATAATTCTAGCCCGAACCCGCCGGCCCCGCCGGCGCGCAGTCAGCTCGCAGCCAGTTGCAGCGGCCGTCAGGTCCGTACTGGCGCAGATGACGCCATTCCCCATCCGGAGTATTGATTGAACACAGTGACCGATCGCATCCGCGCCGAGGTGGAAGCCCACCCGGTCGTCCTTTTCATGAAGGGAACCCCGCAGTTCCCGATGTGCGGCTTTTCCAGTCGTGCAAGCGAAGTCCTCAAGCAGGCCGGCGCCCGGATCCATCCGGTCAACGTGCTGCAGGAGCCCGAGATTCGCGCCAATCTGCCGCGCTACTCGGACTGGCCGACGTTTCCCCAGCTGTTCATCAACGGAGAGTTGATCGGCGGCTGCGACATCACGGTCGAGCTGTTCGAAAGCGGCGAACTCACGCGCATGGTTGCCGAGGCGCAGAAGGACGCATGAGCAACACCGCGGCCGGGTCGGGCAGCGCTAGCGCCGCAGTGGCCGCTTCGGCCGGCGTCCTGGAAGGCCGGGTCATCCTGGTCACCGGCGCCTACGGCGGGCTGGGCGATGCCTCGGCGCGTGCCTGCGCGGCGGCCGGTGCAACCCTGGTGTTGCTGGGTCGCAAGGTACCCAAGCTGGGCAGGACTTACGACGCGCTCAAGGCCATGGGCCGCGAGCCGGCGCTGTATCCGCTCGACCTGGCCGGCGCCGATCCCGCTGACTACGAAACGATGGCCGACACCATCGAGCGCGAGCTGGGCGGCCTGCACGGCATCCTGCACTGCGCGGCGGAATTCACTGGGCTGCGACCGCTCGAGGCGACCCCGCCGGAGGATTTCCTGCGCCAGGTCCACGTCAACCTGACAGCGCCCTGGCTGCTGACCCAGGCCTGCCTGCCGCTGCTGCGCAAGCAGGCCGATAGCGCCGTCGTGTTCGTGCTCGACGACCTGACGCGGGTCAACCGCGCCTACTGGGGCGGTTATGGCATCGCCAAGGCCGCGCTCGAGGGCTTGTTCCGGACCCTGCACGATGAAACCGAACTCGGCCCGGTGCGGGTCAGCGCTCTGCAGCCCGGGCCGATGCGCAGTCCCCTGCGCGGCCGGGCCTATATCGAGGAGGCCGCGTCCAAACTGCCCTGGCCCGCCGCCTACGCCGATGCCTGCGTGCACCTGCTGTCCGCCGCCGGCATGGACGGCCGCGGCAAGATCCTGCAGCCAGACGTCCCGTCGCCTGCATGACCACGATTTCGGCTGCCCTGCTGCTGTTCCTGATCCTGGACCCGCTGGGCAATATCCCGGTGTTCCTGGGTCTGCTCGAGCCTTTGCCGGCCAAGCGCCGCCGGATCGTGCTGCTGCGGGAGCTGCTGATCGCGTTGTTCGTATTGTTCGCCTTCCTGTGGGGTGGACGCACCGTGCTGGACGCAATGCACTTGCGCCAGGAATCGGTCTCGATCGCCGGCGGCATCGTGCTGTTCCTGATCGGCCTGAAGATGATTTTCCCCAGCCCCGAAGGCATGTTCGGCGATGCTGGCGAGGGCGAGCCCTTCATTGTCCCGATGGCGATTCCGCTGATCGCCGGCCCCTCCGGAATGGCTTCGGTGATGCTGCTCGGCAGCCAGAACCCCGGGCGCATGGGCGATTGGAGTCTTGCCCTGTTCCTGGCCTGGCTCGGGACCGCCGCGATCCTGCTCAGCGCCACCTATCTGTACAAGGCGCTCGGCAAGCCGGTGCTGGTCGCGATTGAGCGTTTGATGGGCATGCTGCTGGTCGCCGTGTCGGTGCAGATGCTGATGGATGGCGTGGTGGCGTGGCTACGGGTTCCGGTCGCCGGCGGCTAGAACGCAAACTGTGTTGCGCGTCGGTCATTTGACTGTCATGCCCCCGTTCTACCATGTTAAAGTCTTGTAAGTTCGAGGCACCTCAGGGGGGGCTCGAACAAGGTTACGGGTCCACACCGACGCCGCCTCTGCGGGGTGCCGGGACCCACTGCGGCAGGACGCCGCGAAGGGGCAAGACGGTCCAGACCGCGCGCGCCCTCCGGCTTTTCCAAACCAATCCATTCCAGGTCTCCAATCATGATCAATCGCAATCAGGTTCGGCTGTCCAAGCTGGCCCTCGGCCTCGCACTCGCACTCGCCGCCGCCACGCCCGCGTTCGCGCAGAGCACGTCCTCCGGCATCGGTGGCCTGGTCACCGACGCCAGCGGCGCCCCTGTTGCCGGTGCCGAGGTGACGATTACCCACATCGAGTCGGGCACGGTCAGCCGCGCCACCACTGATGCCAGCGGCCGCTACAACTCCCGCGGCCTGCGCGTTGGCGGCCCGTACACCATCACCGTGAACAAGGCCGGTGCCGGTACCGATACCGAGGGTGGCGTTTTCCTTAGCCTGAACCAGGTCACGACTGTCGACGCGAAGCTCCATACCGGCGCCGCCCCGACGCTGGCAGCCGTTGTTGTTGCCGGTGTGGCAAACAACGTATTCACCAGCGACAACAAGGGTGTTGGCACCAATATCAGCGGCCGCGCGCTGGAAACCGCCGTCAGCGGCAACCGCTCGCTGGACGACATCGCCCGCCTCGATCCGCGCATCACGGTCACCGACCAGAGCGACGGCTCGATCTCCGTGTCAGGCCAGAACAATCGCTACAACAACATCAGCGTTGACGGCCTGTCGGTGACCGATCCGTTCGGCCTGAACTCCAACGGCCTGGGCTTCACCGGCTCGCCGATCTCGCCCGACACCATCGCCGCCTACGACATCAAGATCACCGACTACGACGTCACATCCGATGCCGTCGGCGCCAACATCAACGCAGTCACCAAGTCGGGCACCAATGAGTTCCACGGCTCGGCGTATTACGCCTTGACCGATGGCAGCAGCATGGTTGGCGATCGCCCGGGTTCGGATTTCACCGTTTTCGACACCAACAAGACCCTTGGCTTCACCTTCGGCGGCCCGATCGTCAAGGACAAGCTGTTCTTCTTCCTGTCGTACGAGGACCAGAAAGTCTCGGGCATTGCCGGCGTCGGCTCCGATGCCCTCTCGACCAACAGGCTCACCCAGGCACAGGTTGACGCCGTGGCCGCTGCATTTGAAGCCATCGGCATCAAGACTGGCACCGGCGGCGGCAGTGGCGGCGGGCTGACCCTTGAAAGCAAGCGCACCCTCGCGAAGCTTGACTGGAATATCAACGACAACCACCGTGCCAGCTTCACCTTCCAGCGTACCGAAGAGGGCAGGCCGGGTCCGTACAGCGGGTACGTGAAGGACTGGAGCGTCATCCTGCCCAGCAACTTCTACACCAGCTCCAGCAAGACGGACAATTTCTCGTTCCAATTGTTCAGCGACTGGTCCGACAGCTTCAGCACCGAGCTCAAGGTTGGCTACCAGAAGTACGACAACGTCAATGGCGCGGCGCTTGACCAGCCCGAGGTGTTTGCCTGCTTCAGTGTCGTTGCGTGCAGCAACAACCCCACCAGCATTCCTTCCACCACGCCGTGGATCGTCGCGGGCGAAGACCGTTTCCGCCACGAGAACTCGATCAACAGCAAGCGCATCACCGGTACCCTGGCCGGCACCTACTACGCCGGCGACCACGTCATCAAGGGCGGCTTTGATTTCCTGAGCAACGAATCCGTCGACATCTTCGGCCAGTTGCTGCATGGCTCGTACGGGTTCTACGACAAGAACAAGAATGGCACTCCGGCAGACGAGATCGCAGCCGGCAACTACGGCACCTTCGTCAAGAACTACCTGCCGACTGGCGTGAGCCTGGCC
>JBBRZU010000019.1:0-32364 GCA_038236425.1 Lysobacterales bacterium | reverse complement strand
CGGGTCCGGCCCCAGGTGGCACCGACCGCGTCGAGCACCTGCATCAGGTACGGGCAACGCAGCAGGTGCGGCGTCGGCCGCATCGCGCCATAGACGCGGTCGCTTTCCGGATCGCCGCCGGTGGTGATCAGGGTGAGCGCGGAATTGCCCGGCAGCCCGTTGGGATGCGGGCGCCACTGGTCCTCGCCGATCGCCAGCACCTCGGCCGCCAGCGCATCGGCATCGAAGGACAACGGAAACTGGAGAAACGGAACCTGGAGCTTCATCAGCACAACCTGTGGGAGCGGCTTCAGCCGCGATCTGTGGGAGCGGCTTCAGCCGCGATCTGTGGGAGCGGCTTCAGCCGCGATCTGTGGGAGCGGCGTCAGTCGGGGCGGTAGAGCTGGGAGCCGGCTTCCCGGAACTCGCTGGCTTTTTCCGCCATGCCCTGCTCCAGCGCGCCGTCCTCGTCCAGGCCCTGCTCACGGGCGTAATCGCGCACGTCCTGGGTGATCTTCATCGAGCAGAAGTGCGGGCCGCACATCGAACAGAAGTGCGCCACTTTGTGCGCGTCCTTGGGCAGGGTCTCATCGTGGTACTCGCGCGCCCGCTCCGGGTCCAGGCCCAGGTTGAACTGGTCTTCCCAGCGGAACTCGAAGCGCGCCTTCGACAGCGCGTTGTCGCGCGCCTGTGCGCCCGGATGGCCCTTGGCCAGGTCCGCGGCATGCGCGGCGATGCGATAAGCCATCAGGCCTTCGCGCACATCGTTCTTGTCCGGCAAGCCGAGGTGTTCCTTCGGAGTGACGTAGCACAGCATCGCGGTACCGAACCAGCCGATCATCGCCGCGCCGATCGCGCTGGTGATGTGGTCGTAGCCGGGCGCAATGTCGGTGGTCAGCGGGCCAAGCGTGTAGAACGGCGCTTCGCCGCAAACTGCCAATTGCTTGTCCATGTTTTCCTTGATCAGGTGCATCGGCACATGGCCGGGCCCTTCGATCATGGTCTGCACGTCGTGCTTCCAGGCGATCTTGGTCAGCTCGCCCAGTGTTTCGAGCTCGCCGAACTGCGCCGCATCATTGGCGTCGGCAATGCAGCCCGGGCGCAGGCCATCGCCGAGCGAGAAGCTGACGTCGTAGGCCTTCATGATCTCGCAGATGTCTTCGAAGTGCGTGTATAGGAAATTTTCCTTGTGGTGCGCCAGGCACCATTTCGCCAGGATCGAACCGCCGCGCGACACGATGCCAGTGACGCGGCGCGCGGTCAGCGGCACATAGCGCAGCAGCACGCCGGCGTGGATGGTGAAGTAATCAACGCCCTGCTCTGCCTGCTCGATCAGCGTGTCGCGGTAGATTTCCCAGGTCAGGTCCTCGGCCTTGCCGTCCACTTTTTCCAGCGCCTGGTAAATCGGCACGGTACCGATCGGCACCGGCGAATTGCGCAGGATCCATTCGCGGGTTTCGTGGATGTGCTTGCCGGTGGACAGGTCCATCACGTTGTCGGCGCCCCAGCGGATCGCCCAGACCAGCTTTTCGACTTCTTCGGCGATGCCCGAGCTCACGGCACTGTTGCCAATATTGGCGTTGACCTTGGTCAGGAAGTTGCGGCCGATGATCATCGGCTCCAGTTCCGGATGGTTGATGTTGGCCGGGATGATCGCGCGGCCGCGCGCCACTTCGTCGCGGACGAATTCCGGCGTCATGAACTTCTGGATGTTGGCGCCGAAACTCTCGCCCGGATGCTGCCGGAGCAGGTGCGGCTCGCGGATTGCTTCCATGCGCTGGTTTTCGCGGATGGCGATGTATTCCATCTCCGGCGTGATGATGCCGCGCCGTGCGTAGTGCATCTGGGTGACATTGGCGCCGGCGATGGCGCGACGCGGCGCCGGGCGATGGGCGAAGCGCACCGGATCGAGCCTGGCATCGGTTTCGCGCTCGCGGCCGAAGGCCGAGCTCAAGCCGCCGAGCTGCTCGCTGTCGCCACGATCGGCAATCCACTGCGCGCGCACCGGCGCCAGGCCGGCACCCAGGTCAATGCGGATGTCCGGGTCGGTGTAGGGGCCGGAGGTGTCGTAGACACAGAACGGCGCGTTGATCTCGGTGCCGTACACCTTGGGCGTACCAGACAGCGCGATCTCGCGCATCGGCACGCGGATGTCGGCGCGCGAACCGGTCACGTGGATCTTGCACGAGCCGGGGATCGGCCGGACCACGGATTCAGACAGCTCTTGCGCCTGCAGGAGCAACTCGGAGGGCTGGGCATTCATGGCATTCGTCCTGGGTCGCCCGCGAGGGGCTGGAACGAAGCGGCGGCGCGGACACCGCGCAGGGCGGCATCGCGAAGCTTCCCTCCGGCGGCATGACCCGCATCAGGTACGAAGGGTCTGTCTCAGCCCGTTCAAGGGCACCCCCGCTTCAGTGACTATTTCACCATGTCCGACCGGCGAGCGCGAACTTTCCGCGGGCCAGCCGCTCCAGGCAGCCATTCAGATGCCGCAGCCAATCACCTGCCGCCGTGCGCGCGCAGCCGCCCGGAGACGTGCCGGATATTGCGCGGCTGCTGGCCTGTCCCCGACGCCAGGCATCAGCACTGGACAGGACGCCTGACTGCGCTGATTCCGTTCCGGACCAGGCTGGCGATTCCCACACTGATGAGCGCGCCCGCCACAAGCAGTGCAGGACCCAGCCAACCGGGGAAATTACCCACCCACGGCAGCGCCCCGGTGCGGAGCATCCTTGCGCCGGCCGCGACGCCGACCACCAGCAGGCTCAGCCACAGCAAGAACAATCCCAGGTTGAGCAGCCAGACTGCGAGCAGCCCTTGGCGACCCGTCTGCGGGCTCTCGCCGCCCAGTTCATGGGTCAGCCACAACCCGGCGGCCAGCATCGCCATCGTGTCAATGCCGATCAATGAACCCATCGAATGGGCCACGACGGCCAAGGTGCCATGTACGAACGCGTTCAAGGAAGGAACCGACATGACCAGCGCGATCAACACCTGCAGTGCGGTCCATGCGGTGGTTGCGATCAGCAGCGCCGTCACGACCGGAAACCGTCCGCGGCTGACCCATTTGCGGCCAAGGCCCGAGCAGTCCCAGGCCACCCGGACCAGGATCAAGGCCTCCGCCATGCTGACAGCGAAGGACACCCATTTCATCGCCTCGCCCTGCGGCAGGTGATAGGTGTGGTGGCCGTAGTTGGTGAATGAATTGAGCACGCCGATCAGCAACAAGCCGAATGCCATGTTCGAACTGGCGTAGCGATTGTCACCGGACAGCCGCGTACCCAGCCAGACGAGGCTGCCATACACGAGCAGGTTGAACGAACCAACCAGCGAGCCGGCCGCCTTCCACTGGATCGCCATATCGCGAACCGGGCGACTGGCCAGCCAATCCAGGAGCCATGCGTGCGCTTCGACGAATGGCCAGACGAACAGGAACACGCTGGTTCCCCACATCCATGCGTACACCGGCATCGTACGTAGTCGAAACCGCGTGACCGCGCCGAAGTTGACGGCAAACAGCAGCCAGCCCACCAGGATGGGCAGCGAGAGGATGGGCGGATACTCCATGTATTCGCGGCCCGTGCTGTAGCCGCTTGCATAAGCGGCAGCCGCGGCCAGTGCGCTTGCGCCCCACAACCCACGCTGCCATCGCGCGCGGCGCGCCATCGCGGCGGCGAGTTCGGCCAGATGGGATTCGCCGGCGGCCTGGCGTTCGTCCAGGTGCTCAAACAGCCAGCGATAGACCATCGCCATTCCGCTGAAATAGATCCAGCCAATCGTCGCACCGGTGTGCAGCGGGCGCAGCAGGTGGAGTCGCAGGCCAATGGCATTCAAGTCAGGCGCCAGTGGCGTGTAGTAGAGCGCGGCCAGCAATCCGAACACCAGGCCAGCCAGCAACAATACGGCAGCCATCCACAGGAACCCGAGCGCGGTCTTGCGCCCGGTAACCACGAACATGTCGTGATTCTCCATTGCAGCCTTGTGCATCGATGCCGTCACCGGGTCGCCGTTGCAGCAGTGACCGGCGCTGTCGGCTGTCGTGGATATTCGAACCAGGGCAGGCCGGTGAACACTGTCGGTTGCCGGGGAGCGATGGCATCGCGATGCGCAGCAAGGAAGCCCAGGAATGTGATCACCGCGCCCGCCTGTTGCGCGTCGAGTCCGCTCGCCGGCATCGTGCCACGGCCCTGGGCGAGGAGTTGGCGTACTTGGTGTGGGCCAAGATGGCTGGTGGCCAGGCTCAGGTCGGGTGCGCGGATCACACTGTCCACGCTGAAGCTGCGATGGCAAGCAGCGCAGGTTCCGCTGGCGACGATGCGTGCGCCCTCGGCAACGCGCACGGGTACTGTCCCGCCCTGTTCTGTCCAGCGCGCCAACCCTGCCGAAAATAACGGCCCCGCATCGGGCATTGGCGGTGGTGGCGTTCCCTGTCCCGTGCTGTCGATGGCAGCCAGATAGGCGGACACCGCATCGCGCTCGTCCTGGTCCAGGTGATACGCAGGCATGGCACCACTACCGAACTGCAGCAGTTCGGTAAATCGTGCCGGCGGTACCCGACGGGCCGCATTGGTGAGGTCCGGCCCCAGGAAACCACCCATACCGAACACTGCATGGCAGCTCTGGCAGCCGTGTGAACGAAAGATTGCCTGGCCCTGCCTTGCGCTGGAGGCCATCGGGACGGTCGAGCCTGGCCGCGCGCCGACGTCCAGCCAGACCAGCGCGGACTGGACGAAGAAACAAGCGGCGACCGCGAAGCACACGGGACTGCGCCAAGCGCCCACTGACATCAGCCTTCCCCGCTGAAAAGCAACGTGCAGCAATCATCTTGGCCATTCGCAGGCACACGGTACGAAAGCGTTGCCAATCCGCCTGCGCGAGCTCGGGCACGATCAGGACACCGCAAGCATCCCGGAGGTGGGCAAGAGCAGGTGCGTGCTTGCGGCTGCCATCGCTATGCCAGGGTTTCCACTCGGGCATTGAGCTGACGCACCCCAAGCAGCGAGTTCGAAATCAGGCAGCCTTGCTCGGCCTTGTGCAGCGCCCGATTCGCCAGCTCGATATCTGTTCCAGCGGGTACGACCAGATGGGCATCAACGATGAAACTGGTGAACCGGGAGTTGCCCTGCTCACGCTCCAGGACACCCTCAACCTCGCAACGCAGCGACACCCATGGCAACTTGCTCGCCCGCGCAATGGCACGGAACGTAAGCAGGTAACAGTTGGACAGGGCGCCTACCAGCAGCGTTTCTGGCGACCAGTGATCGCCAGGGCCGCCGAATTGCACTGGCTGCATGATGCGTAGGGTTTGCAACCCGCCGCTAGCGAGCGAAACTTCGCCTTCAGGACCCGCTGACGCCACGGCATGGTAGTGGTGGGGAAACGGATGCATGGCCGTGGCTGGAACAACCGCAGGGTCGGCCATCGCATCGGACATTGGCTGGCTGGAAATCACTCGCCTCTCCTGATCTGGGTGGGACACAGCGGGCAACCGACACTGTCCAATTGGCAGACAGCGCCTGATTCGCTTGATTCTGGGGAGCGCAACAGCCAGGCGCCTTGACTTGGGTCAAGCCGCTGCAGGAGGTGGGGATGCGGGCCCCAGATCACGGCGCAAGTGCAATCTCACACGCGCGCCGCCACGTTCGGAACGGCCGAATTCGAGTTCGCCGTGGTGCAGGCTGGCGATGGCACGGCATATCGACAAGCCGAGTCCGCTGCCCTCGCCCAGACTTCCCTCGGGTCGATGGAAGCGCTCGCCCAAGCTGGCCATATCCGCCGCGACAAACCCCGCGCCATCGTCGTTGACTTCCAGGGTCACTCGCTTGGCTTGACCCTGGATGCGCACGTTTACCTGACCTTGCCCGGGGGAGTGGCGCAATGCGTTGTCGAGGAGATTGTGCACCAGGACGACGAGTAGCCCGTGGCTGCCGTGGACCTGGTCATCACCATCGCGGTCCAGTGACAGGTCGATGGCGCCTGCTGCCGCGCGTTCGCTCAGGTCGCGCAGCACTTGCCTGGCAACGACCGCCAGGTGCACGGGACCGGCGTCATCCAGCTCGGCGAGGTTCTCCACGCGCGCCAGCAACAACAACTGGGTAACCAGACGCTGCATGCGGTCAAGCGCAGCGTGCGCGCGCTGCAGGTGCAGTGCACGTTCAACGACGTCGCCATCGTGCCCCACCAGATCCAGTTCCACGCGCAGCGCCGCCAGCGGATTGCGCAATTCGTGCGCGGCATCGGCGGTGAAGCGGCGTTCGTGCTCCAGGCTGGTCTTGAGATGATCGACCAGGACATCGATGGCCCGGGTAAACGGCGCCAGCTCCATCGGCACGCGGTCATTGGTCAGCGTGGGAATCAATGGCGTTGTGCTGATCGACAGGCTTCGCGTCAGCCGGTGCAACGGTTTCAAGCCCCCACGCAAGCCGACAAACACGGTCGGTGGCACGAGCACGAGCAACCCCAGCAACGCGAGCAACGCCGGAGCGACCAGCTTGCGCATCAACTCGTTGCGTTCATCCAGTGGCGCCGCAATCTGGATCCAGTATTGCTTGCGGGAATCCTGGCGTTGAAACACGCGCCAGCTCCGCTGCGCGCGGACGATGGTCCGGAACTGGCCGGCATCCCGGTTGAATGCAAGCGCGGGAAACTCCGTACTCTGCAAAACAAGCTCGCCATGCGCATCGCGCAGGTTGATCGCCGGGCGGTGAGCAGTGGGATCTGAATCGATGATCACGTTGTCTGGCAGCCGGGCAGCGTCAATTTGCGCAGGCGACGCCGGCATCACCGCCAATACGCTGGCCGCCGTGCGTACCAGGGTCTGGTCGAAAATCTCGTTGACCTCGTGCAGGGTGCGCCAAGCCATCCAGGCACTGGCCGCCAGCCAAACCAACGCGATGCCGGCGACCAGCCACAGCACCAATCGCCGATTCAACGAGGGACGAATCATCTGTGTCCCTTGGGGGGATTGATCGCGTAGCCGATCCCGCGCAGGGTCTGGATCCAGCCTGGCCCGAGTTTATGGCGCAGATGGTGGATGTGCACTTCGACCGCATTGCTGGCGACCTCATGATCCCATCCGTACAACGCCTCCTCCAATTGCTCACGGGAATACGCCCGCCCCGGGTGCCGGGCCAGCATTTCCAGCAACGCGTATTCACGCGCGGTCAACTCCAGTGACACCCCGGACAGCGTGGCACTGCGCCCCGCCGGGATGAGTTCCAAGGCGCCGATCCGGATTGCCGGCTCGACCTGGCCATCGGCACGTCGCAGCAGCGCGCGCAATCGCGCCGCCAGTTCGTCCAGATGCACCGGTTTGACCACGTAATCATCGGCGCCGGCATCCAGCCCGGCAACGCGATCGGGCAAGCCGTCACGCGCGGTCAGCAGCAAGACGGGCGTGTCGTCCTTGCGCTTGCGCATTCCTGCGATGATGTCCGGCCCGCTGATGCGTGGGAGGTTCCAGTCCAGTACCGCCGCGGCATAGGTGGTGTCGGCCAGCGCGACCGCGGCCTGCGCACCATCGGTAATCCAGTCCACGGTGTATCCAAGGCGTCCCAGTCCGGCAGCCAGTGCCTGGCCCAATGGGACGTCGTCCTCGGCAAGCAGGATTCGCATGTCAGCACTGTAGCGCTTGCAGGCGCTGCGGGATTGACCCTGCGCAAGTCAAGGCGACGCGTCAAGGTGCACGGAAGCTTCGTCCAGCGCCCGCTTGCGACCGTGGATCATCGAGGCAATGAGGTTTTCCCGGTAGTGGATGCTCTCTGTGATGGCGGCGATGACATGCAATCCGACCATGGCGAGCATTGCATAGGCGAGTACTTCATGCAGATCCTCGAGCCATTGCACGCCGAAGAAGCGATCAGTGGTCTGCAACCAGCCGCTGATGCCGACCAGAGCGACCGCAATCAGCAGTGCCACCATCATCGCAGCCGCAGCCGGATTGTGACCAAGTTGCCGTCGCGAGCGCCCTGCCAGCCGCTCGCGGAGATAGGCTTTGATCGCGCGTGGACCACGCACCCAGTCGCTGAAGCGCGCACGCTTAGGGCCGACCCAGCCCCACGCAAGCCGCACGCTGACCAGGAGCAGTGCGGCGTAACCGAGCCAGTTGTGCAGGGGATCGCCGGCTTCATCGATGAAATTGGCAAGAATCACGGCGGCCAGCGACCAGTGCAACACGCGGACCAGCGGATCCCAGACTTTGACCATGGTGTTCACGGCGATCCTCCTGCGGGCGAGCGGTCAGCGCTTCTTGACGATGCGGCCGTCAGTTGGGTCGAAGTAGATCTCGACGTTCTTGCCGGTCTTGTCCTTGCCGTAGATTTCGTAACAGGTGCCCGATACCTTGAACACATTGATGGTGTAGCCCTGGTCGAGCACTTTCTGCTTCATCAGGGCTTCGGGCATCCACTGGTTTTTCGCCACCGTGGTGCAGACCGGGCCGGCGACTGCGGCTGCAGACAGCAGCGATGCAGCGAGGAACAGCGATACAGCAATTGCAGGTTTCATGGTCGTCTCTCCAGCTTCGGCAGGCTTGCCTTGGGCTGCATGAGAACCGAACCTGCTTATGCGAGCCTTAAGATACCTGCACCCGGGAGCCTTGGGAGACTGAGCCAGACTCCAGCGCGCAATCGCGGCAGCCGACTTTCTGCAGCGATGTCCAGGGTGGTCGGCGGTCCGAACGCAATTGTCCGGCTGCTGGCTATTGCACCGTCACCTTCTTGCGGTTGTCGTCGGAGTCGCGGTCAACCAGCTTGTTGTACGGATCGATGCCAGCTTCCAGGGTCAGCAGGTATTTGCCATTCGCACGCTCTTTCATGGTCGCGGTCACGGCGCGGTTGTCCCAGAACACGATGCGCTCGGACAGGTCCCTGATGAACGGGGCGTCATGAACTTCTGGATATTGGCACCGGCGATGGCGCGACGCGGCGACGGGCGGTGGGAAAAGCGAACCGGTGACGTGGAGCTTGCACGAGCCGGGGATTGGCCGGACCACGGATTCGGACAGCTCTTGTGCCTGCAGGATCAACTCGGAGGGTGGGGCATTCGGCGCGAATTCTCCGTGGACCGGCATGGTGGTGCGTACGATTCGCAGGGCGCGATTTCGGGGGTATGGAGGTGTAGGCTGCGTCGTGAAAGGTCCGTGGATTAAACATCCCTTGAATTCGAGTGTCAGAAAATCGGGAGAGCAATGATGAAAGCAACCTGGAACGGAGCAGTACTGGCCGAATCCGACGACACCATCGTCGTCGAGAACAATCACTATTTCCCAATCGAATCAATCAACAAGGAATACTTTTCGGCAAGCTCCCATACCTCGCGCTGTGCCTGGAAGGGAACGGCAAACTACTACTCAATCGAAGTTGATGGGAAGCGAAACGAGAACGCGGCCTGGTATTACCCGGAGCCTTTGCAGGCGGCGGCCGAAATTCGAGCGCGCGTCGCATTTTGGAAGGGTGTTCAGGTTGGGGACTGATGCCGCCCAATACGCCGTTCGCGCGGCCCGGACTCGCATCGCTGCTTGATGGCCTGAAGTTCATCCTGGACAAAAACTATCCGATCCGCGGCACGCTGGCGCCATCCTGGCGCGCCACGAAACCGGCGATCACCTCAGCCAGTTCCGCGCCGCAGTCTTCCTGCAAAAAATGTCCCGCATCGGTCATGGTCTGGTGCGGCTGGCCGGCGCAGCCGGGGATGAGTTTCTGCAGTACTTTGTCGCCGCCGCGGGTGATCGGGTCCTGGTCGCTGAAGGCAGTGAGGAAGGGAATATTCAATGTGCGCAGCACACCCCAGGCAGCCCGATTGGCTGCCGAGGCTGGATCGTCCGGGGTGATCGGCACCAACATCGGAAACGCGCGGGCACCGGCCTTGTAGCTCTCTTCGGGGAACGGCGCATCGTAGGCGGCCTGCACTTCGGCCGAGACCGGGCGGGCGCAGGCTTTTGCGATGATCGTGCCGACGGGAAACACCGGCACGTCCTGGGAGAACTTGCGCCAAGCCAGGAAAGCCTCTCCCGGCTCCTGATCACCAGTGGGCAAGAAGGTGTTGGCAGCCACGACCCGGGCAAACCGCTCCGGCATCTCGGCCAGCAGGCGCAGGCCGATCAAACCACCCCAGTCCTGGCAGAACAGCGTGATGTTCCTGAGATCAAGGGACTCGAGCCATGCACGCATCCAGTCCACATGATTCTGGTAACTGTAGGCCGCGCGCTCGGCTGGTTTGTCCGAGCGGCCGAAGCCAACCAGATCCGGCGCCAGGACGCGATGCCCGGCGGCCGACAGCGGGGTGATCATGTTGCGATACAGATACGACCATGACGGCTCACCATGCAGCATCAGTACGGGCGCCGCGGATTGCGGGCCCTCGTCCACGTAGTGCAGGCGCAAGGCCGAGCCGCTGCCGGTGGGCGGCAGGTCGAGGTAGCGTGGCGCAAACGCATAGCCTGGCAGTTTTTCGAATCGAGCATCGGGGGTGCGCAGTACGGTCACGATGATTTCCTCGGCCAGTGCAGAATCGGGTTTCCATCTTCAGGCCCAGCTTCGGATCGAACTTCAGCTCCAGATCGCCGCAGCCGGCCCTGCCGATCTTCCGTAACGTTGCCAGATCGGTGACATGACTGCCACCGCTGGTGCATCTACAACGTCTCGGCTCCCGTCAGCAATTCACCAAGCAGCAGATTTGGAAAGCGGCGGTTCTGCACAATCGCGTAGAAGCTTTCAGTGACGCCCGGAATGCGGCAATGCTCAATCAACACCCCGGATTCCAATTCATCGCGCACGACGATGGATGGCACGAGCGTCACGCCATCCAGCTCCCTGGCCAGCAGGCGCAGCATCGCCATGTCGTCGACTTCCGCCAGGATGGTTGGCCGGATAGCCGCCAGTTCGAGTACGCGATCGAATGCCACGCGGATTTCGCTGTCCAGGCTGGGCAGCAAGACAGGCACAGTGCGCAGGTCGTCTGGAAAGCGGAACGGGCGTGCATCCGGCCGTGGCCGGCCGACCAGGCTGACCGGCTGCTGGTTCAACAGGTGATTGCGGAACGGCAGCCGTGCATCGCGTTTGGCGGCGCTGTTGGCAAGCACGACATCAACGGCGTGCGCTTCCAACTGGGCCAGCAGATCGCGCATCGTTCCCGAGCGCACGATCAGCTGCACGTCTGCCCTGCCGACAAGCGGGCGCAGGAACTGCAGCTGGAAGTTCCGCGACAAGGTGGTGAGCGCGCCGACCTTGACCACCTGCTGGTTCTCCAGCGGTCGGCCTTGCAGCGTGTTCAACAGCTCATCGCCTGCGTGGAAGATGGTGTCCGCGTAGTCGAGTGCGATGCGTCCGGCCTCGGTCAGGACCAACCGCTTGCCGCTGCGCAGGAACAGCGGATGGCCGATCCGATCCTCAAGTTTCCCCAACTGCACCGACAGGGCGGACTGCGACAGGTTCAGGCGCTCTGCGGCCCGCGTCAGGCTGGTCTCATGGGCGATCACCCAGAAGTAGCGCAAGTGGTTGTAGTTGAGGCTGGGCACGGTCACATATGTTAAACAGAAGGATATGATGCAATCAATATATTTTACATAGGGTCATGAAGGCGTTGGAATACATCGTCCCTTTGCTGGAAACGACCATGCTGACAACGGCCCTCTGGTTTGCTGCGCTTGGCCCCTTGGCGCTCGCCTATGCGGGCCTGATTCGCCCTGCCGGCGACGAGCGATCATCCTGTTCAACCACGCTCAAGCGGGCCAGTTGGGCTGCCATGTTGGCCTGTGCAGCGGCACTTGCCACGGGCGCAGCCGTCATCTCCAACGGAGCGCTGCACACCGGGACGATTGGTGTCGCCGGTGTCGGATTCGGCCTGTACCTCGATACCCTCAGCGCGTTGATGTACGCACTGGTGTCGTTCATCGGCACGATCGTGCTGCTCTACAGCCGCAACTACATGGATGGCGACCCGGGCCAGGGCCGCTTCGTGCGACGGCTGGCGGTCACGCTGGCGGCGGTGCTGCTGCTGATCGTCTCGGGCAACCTGTTCCAACTCACGCTGGCCTGGCTCGCCACCAGCCTCGGCCTGCATGGACTGCTGGTGTTCTATCGCGATCGTCCAGCGGGGCTGCTCGCGGCACGCAAGAAATTCCTGCTCAGCCGGTTGGGCGAGATCTGCCTGGTTCTGGCCATGGTGCTGATCCATCGGAGCTTCGGCAGCCTCGATTACCGCGTCGTGTTCTCGGGCGTCGACGCGCTGCGGGCAGCGGGCCCCGCGCCTGGATCGATCCAGGTCGCCGGCATCCTGCTGGTCGGCGCCGCGTTGTTCAAGTCCGCGCAATTCCCGCTGCATGGCTGGCTGATCGAGGTGATGGAGACGCCAACACCGGTTTCGGCGTTGCTGCATGCGGGCATCATCAACGCCGGCGGATTCCTGATCCTGCGCTTTGCCGGGTTGATTTCGCTGTCGGTGCATGCGCTCGACCTGCTGGTGATCGTGGGAGCGCTGACGGCATTGTTCGGCTCACTGGTGATGCTGACCCAAACATCGGTCAAGGTGTCGTTGGCGTATTCCACCATCGCCCAGATGGGTTTCATGATGCTCCAGTGCGGCTTGGGCGCGTTCTCTGCCGCGCTGCTGCACATCGTCGCGCACTCGCTGTACAAGGCACATGCCTTCCTGTCGTCGGGCAGCGTGATCGACATTGCCCGCGCGTCCTGGTCGCCCAGTCCCAGTGGTCGCCCGCATCCAGCCCGGATGATCCTCGCGATCATCGCCGTGCTCGGCGTGGCTGTCGGTGTTGGCACCCTGTTCGGCGCAACCCTGTCCGCCAAACCCGGTGTGTTCGCGCTGGGCGCAATCGTGCTGCTCGGCCTGGTGCATCTGCTCGCCAACAGCATTGACGAGCGCCCGAGCATCTACGTGATTGGACGGACGCTGGCGCTCGCTGTGCTGGTCGCGCTGGCCTACTTCGGCCTGCAATGGACCGCAGAATGGTTGCTCGCCGGATCGCTGCCAGCGACCGAAGCCCTGCGCGGGCCTCTGGACGGCTTCATCATCGCCGCTGTGGTGGTCGCGTTTGCCGCGCTGACGCTGTTCCAGAGCCTGCTGTCGTGGGCGCCTGGGCCATCGAGTTGGCATGCGCTGTATGCACACGTGTCGAACGGGTTCTACCTCAACACGATCGCCAACCGATGGATCCTGCGGTTCTGGCCGGCTGCATCCCGGCGGGCGCTTCCGCTTGCCGCCGCCAACGTCAATAACGCCATTGCGGGAAGCAAGTCATGACTACGCAGACGGATTTTGCCGAGAAAGACATGCCGGTTGCAGATGACGCGGGCATCGCGGCCCTTGCTGAAGCGAAACTGCAGGCAACCATTACTGACGCCTGCAACCGCATTGCGCCGCTGTGGCCACTGAAGCACTTCGTGGCGGTCAATCCGTTCCTGGGCTTTGCGCAGCAGACCTTCGAGGCGACCTGCGCCACCCTGCGCCGCGTTGCCGGCGTGGACATGCTGATGCCGCGTGCCTTCTTTCGCCACGCGCTGGCCGAAGGCAGGATCGAAGATCAGGATCTTGAGGCCGCCTTGGCGGCGAGGCCGGGCGATGGGCCAATCCCTTCGATTGCAGCGCTACGCCTGGCCATCGCACACGACCCCGAAGCGGCCTTCAGGCCCAGCGCCAGGGTCGCGACCGTCGCCGAGATCCTCGACACCCTGGCGGTCGGTGACCGGTTGGCCTCGCGCACCGCATTCATGGTCGACGAGATCTCCCGCTGGTGCGCCGCGTACTTCGATGAAGGCCAGTCAGTCTGGCGCCTGCCCTCGCGCGGTTCGAGTCTCTACGCTGCCTGGCGTGTCTCGATGCGTCACGACCGCAATCCGCAGATGATGGGGATACGTGATTTTCGCGCCTCCGTGGCATCGCTGCCGGAGGACCCGATGGCGGCCATCGGCGCCGTGATTGCCGAGTTGGGTATTCCCGAGCGCGCTGTCGGGGATTATCTGCATCGCGCGCTGCTCGATATCGGTGGCTGGGCGGGTTACGCGCGTTACCGGGCCTGGAACGCGGCACTTCACGATCAGGACGACGACACACTGATCCAGCTGCTGGCCGTGCGCGTGGTCTGGGGATATGCACTGTTCCGCGAACGCAGGGATGCCGCGTTCCGCGCAGCCTGGGCGCAGGCGATGGAGACGGCCGCCTCGTTTCCGCAGGACGAACAACTCGGCGGCGATCCTGACCTGGCTATCGACCTGATCCTGCAACACGCCTATGAGCACGCCTTCCAGCGCCGCCTGTTGGCGCAACTGACCACTACTTCAAGCCACCGACCAACGGCACCGCGCAAGCGCAAGGCAGTGCAGGCGGCGTTTTGCATCGACGTGCGCTCCGAGGTCTATCGGCGTGCGCTTGAAACTGTCTGCCCGGATGCTGAAACCGTCGGTTTTGCCGGGTTCTTCGGTTTTCCGATCGAGTACGTTCCGATCGGCCGCATCCACGGTGGCGCGCAATGCCCCGTGCTGCTGAAGCCGTCGGTGGTGGTCTGCGAAGCGGTCGCAGGGGTTTCGGACAAGGACGAACGCGGCATCCTCGATGCTCGGCTCCTGCGGCGCCGCGCGGCCAAGGCGTGGAAGTCCTTCAAGCTGTCGGCCGTGTCCTCGTTCACCTACGTCGAGACGGCGGGGCTGTTGTTCGCATCCAAGCTGGTCGGTGACACCCTCGGCCTGACGCGCACCGTCGCCGATCCCGCCGTGGACGGACTGGATCGGCGCGTGGTTGACCGTGTCGGGCCGCGTATCGAGTCGCGCACTGTTGCCGGCCGTGAGACCGGATTCGATGCCGCGCAACGCATCGCGATGGCCGAGGCCGTCCTGCGCGCCATGTCGATGACCCGGGATTTCGCACCGCTGGTCATGCTGACCGGCCATGGCAGCACGACGGTGAACAATCCGCATGCCTCCGGCCTGGACTGCGGCGCCTGCGGCGGGCATACCGGGGAAGCCAATGCGCGTGTCGCTGCAGCGATCCTCAACGACCCGGACGTTCGCATCGGCCTGCGGCCGCGCGGCATCGACATTCCCCAGGACACCTGGTTCCTTGGTTGCCTGCACGACACCACCACCGACGAGGTCCGGATTTTCGACACTGCGACCGCGCCACCGTCGCAGCGTCATGACATCGATCGATTGCGCGGCTGGCTTGAACAGGCATCGCATCTGGCGCGCATGGAGCGCGCGGCACTGCTCGGGCTATCGAACGACGCATCCACCGATGCCCGGATCAAGGCGCGCAGCCGCGACTGGTCGCAGGTACGGCCCGAATGGGGGTTGGCCGGCAACGCCGCTTTCATTGCCGCGCCGCGCGAACACACCGCGGACATTGCGTTGGACGGCAGGGCCTTCCTGCACAACTACGACTGGCGCATGGACGATGGCTTCGGCGTGCTGGAACTGATCATGACTGCGCCCATGGTGGTCGCAAGCTGGATCAACCTGCAGTACTACGGATCAACCGTGAACAATCGTGCGTTCGGCGCCGGCAACAAGGTGCTGCACAACGTGGTCGGGACCATCGGCGTGCTGGAAGGCAACGCCGGCGACCTCAAGGTCGGCCTGCCCTTGCAATCGGTACATGACGGCGCTGGTTTCGTGCACGAGCCGATGCGACTGAATGTGTTCCTGGCAGCGCCCATCGATGCGATCAACAACGTCATCGCCAAACATGCGTCCGTGCGCGACCTGGTGGACAACCACTGGCTGCATCTGTTTGTGCTCGGCGAGTCGGGCGCGGCGACTCATCGGTACCGGGGTGGCTTGGGGTGGGAAGGCTTGCCGTGAGTGCCGGAATGTCCGAGTTGGCCAGGCTGGAGGTCGCTTTGGGTCAAGACAATGCGGCGACTGCACGCATCGATGGCAGATGATTGATGGGCTTTCTTGGCCGATCGTGTTTTGCTTCCGAACGAGCCCTGTCCCGGCCGTGGCACCCGGCTGCCTTCTTCGGCGCGGGGGATTTGACATCCGCGCCGCTTGCCCGTACACCTGAATGCATGTTCGCTCTTACCACCACCACGACCACGACCATTACCACGACCACCACCAGGTGGCCGGTGCGGTCGGGAGTGTCGGACTAGTCGTCCACCACCCGCCCCGCATCCGGCCCGGATGCTGGGGATTCCCCTGATCCGGATCGCTGTGGGGCTCCATGCCGGAGCCCGTAATGCCTGCTGCCTCGAATTCCGTTCCGCCCGCCGGCGAATCCCGCGGCCACCTGCACAAATTTGGCGGCAGCAGCGTGGCGAGCGCAAGCCGCATCCGCCACGTCGCGGCGCTCATGCAGGCCGATGCGGACGCGCCACGGATAGTGGTGGTGTCGGCAATGCAGGGCGTCACCGATGCCCTGACCGCACTGGCCGAAGCGGCGCATGCCGGTGCCGACTGGCAGACCGGATGGGCCGCACTGCAGTCGCGACATCTCGACGCGACGGTGACCCTGGAGGATGGCGCGGCGAGCACGGCACCCGCGGCCGGCGCATTGCAGTCGGCGATCGCTCCGGCGTTCGAAGACTTGCATCGGCTGCTCGCCACCATCGCCGCCGAGACCGGCTCGGGGCGGCCCGGCGCGGCCGCGCGCATGGCCGAAGTCCAGGGCCTGGGCGAACTGTGGTCATCGGCGTTCCTGCACGCAGCCCTGGGCGGCCAGGCCGCTGGCTGGGGCCTGCTCGATGCCCGTGAGGTGCTGGTCGTGCACCCGGGCGAACTGGGTGTGGCGGTGGACTGGCCGCGCAGTGGCGCTCGATTCGCTGAATGGCGCACGGCGCATCCGCAGCGTGACCTGGTCATCACCGGCTTCATTGCCCGCGACAGCAACGACGAGATCACCACGCTTGGCCGCAATGGCAGCGACTATTCGGCATCGATCTTCGCGGTGCTTGCCGATGTCGCCGCGCTGACCATCTGGACCGATGTCGATGGCGTGCTCAGCGCCGACCCGCGCCTGGTGCCCGAGGCCAACTGCCTGGATGAACTGTCCTACGCCGAAGCCTGCGAGCTGGCCTACTTCGGCGCCAAGGTGCTGCATCCGCAGACGATGGCGCCGGCGATGCATGCCGGCTTGCCGATCCGCATCCGCAACACGCTGCGGCCCGAAGCGCCCGGCACGCTGATTGCGCAGACTGCAGCGCCCGCGCGCTCGCCGGTGAAAGGCCTGAGCCTGGCCGACGGACTGGTGCTGCTGGAACTCAGCGGCGCCGGCATGATCGGCGTGCCAGGCACCGCCGAACGACTGTTCGCCGCGCTGCATGGCGCCGGCGTGTCGGTGCGGATGATCTCGCAGGGATCGAGCGAGCATTCGATCTGCTGCGTGCTGCCGGCGAGTGACGGCGAACGCGCGCGCAGCGTCGTCGAGGCGGCGTTTGCGGAAGCGATCGCCGACGGCCAGATCGAAGGCGTGGCGATCACGCCCGACATCGCCGTGATCGCTGCCGTGGGTGACGGCATGGTCGGCGAGACCGGCGTGGCCGCGCGCTTGTTCAGCGGCCTGGCGCGGGCGCGGGTGAACATCCGGGCGATTGCCCAGGGCGCGAGCGAGCGCAATATCTCCGTCGCGGTGGCCGCGGCGGATGCACCGCGTGGTTTGCGCGCCGCGCACAGTGCGTTCTGGCTGTCGCCATCGACCTTGTCGGTCGGCATCATCGGCCCGGGCAATGTCGGACGCGCCTTGCTGGCACAGTTGGCCGACGCAATGCCGCGCTTTGCCCGCGATCCACGCATGGAGCGTCGCCTGGATTTGCGGCTGCGCGCGATTGCCGACAGCAAGCGCATGCACCTGGCGCCGTCACGCCTTGATCCTGCCGACGCGATCCGGCACCTGCCGGGAGGTGAACCCGCCGACCTGGCGCGCCTGGCCGCGCACCTGCAGACCGACGACCTGCCGCACGCATTGATCGTTGACTGCAGCGGTAGTGATGCGGTGGCTGCGCACTATGCCGCCTGGCTGCAGGCCGGCATCCACGTGGTCACCCCGAACAAACACGCAGGCAGCGGGCCGATCGCGCGTTATCGCGCCATCCGCGAGGCCAGCCGCCACGGTGGCCACTTCCGCTACGAGGCCAGCGTCGGTGCCGGCCTGCCGGTGATCCAGACCCTGCGCAGTCAACTCGATACCGGCGACGAACTCACCGACATTGATGGCGTGCTTTCGGGCACCCTGGCCTGGCTGTTCAACAAGTTCGACGGCAGCGTGCCGTTTTCGCAGTTGGTCACGGAAGCGCGCGCGCTCGGCTATACCGAGCCGGATCCGCGCGACGACCTGTCGGGAACCGATGTCGCGCGCAAGCTGGTGATCCTGGCGCGCGAGGCGGGTCGCGACCTGTCAATGGAGGACGTGGAGGTCGAGAGCCTGGTTCCCGCGAATCTGCGCGATGTCCCGCGCGATACATTCCTCGCCCGCCTGCATGAACTCGACGCGCCGATGCAGGCGCGACTTGACGCCGCAAAGGCGCGTGGCGGCGTGCTGCGTTACCTTGCGCAGCTCGACCGCGACGGCCGTGCCAGCGTCGGCCTGGTGTCGCCACCACCCGGCCACGCCAGCCTGACCAGCCGGCTGACCGACAACCTGATCCAGTTCCGCACCCGCCGCTACGCCGACAATCCTTTGGTGGTGCAGGGGCCCGGCGCAGGGCCGGATGTCACCGCCGCCGGCGTGTTCGGCGATATCCTGTCCATTGCACAGGCGCTTGGAGCCCGACCGTGACACCAACCATCCGCGCGTTTGCGCCGGCCAGCGTGGGCAATATCGGGGTCGGCTTCGATCTGCTCGGGCACTCGATCGATGGGCCGCGCGATATCGCCAGCGTGCGGCTGATCGACGCGCCGGAAGTCCAGATCACCGCGATCCGCGGCAGCGTCGCCGGCGTGGACGCGATCCCGCTCGAAGCCGCTGCCAACACCGCGGGCCGTGCGCTGCAGTCGCTGCGCGAAGGCGTCGGCCTGGCCGTGGGATTTGCACTGGAACTGGACAAGGGCATTCCGCTGGGTTCCGGATTGGGCGGCTCGGCGGCTTCCGCGGTGGCTGCGCTGGTTGCTGCCAATGCATTGCTGGACGCGCCGCTCTCGCGCGATGAGCTGTACGGTTTCGCGCTCGATGGCGAGGCCGTGGCCAGCGGCAGCCGGCACGGCGACAACGTCGCGCCGATGCTGATCGGCGGTATCGCGCTGTCCACCAGCAGCCGGATGATTTCGCTGCACGCGCCAACGTGGTTGCACTGCGTGGTGGTGCATCCCGACCAGATGCTGGAAACGCGCCGCGCGCGTGCCATGCTCAGTGAGCCCTATCCCCTGTCACTCGTGGTGGAGCACAGCAGCCACCTGGCGTTGTTCCTGACCGGGCTGCAGCGCGGCGATGCACAGCTCATCCGCGCCGGCTTGCGCGATGTGCTGGTGGAGCCGCGTCGCGCCGCGCTCATTCCGGGATTCACGGCCGTGCAAACAGCGGCACTCGATCACGACGCCTTGGGCGCCAGCATCTCCGGCGCCGGGCCAAGCGTGTTTGCCTGGTTCACCTCGGCGGATGCAGCACGCGTTGCGGCGCCATCGATGCAACGGGCGTTCGCCGATGCCGGCTTTGGCTCACGCGCCTACGTGTCGCCGGTGGCCGGTCCGCGCGCCGACCTGTTGCCGTGAAGTTCATCAGCACCCGCGCGACAGCGCCGCCGGTATCGGTGGACGTCGCCCTGCTTGCCGGCCTGGCGCCGGACGGTGGCCTGTACATTCCCGAGGTCATTCCGACGATTCGCTGCGGATTCAATCCGCGGCAATCGTTGGCAACCACGGCGGCGCAATGGCTGGCGCCCTACTTTGCCGACTCGGCATTGCGCGCCGGTTTGCCCGAAGTGTGCGCGGCGGCATTCGCCTTCGATGCACCGTTGCGCCCGCTGCGCGGCGAGGGTGATTACCTGCTCGAGCTGTTCCACGGCCCGACCGCGGCGTTCAAGGACTACGCGGCCCGCTTCCTGGCTGAATCGCTGTCGCGACTTCGCACCACCGACGCACCGACGCGCACCATCCTGGTGGCGACCTCGGGCGATACCGGCGCCGCGGTAGCGGCGGCCTTCCATCGCCGACCGGGCTTCCGGGTGGTGATCCTGTATCCGCAGGGCCGCGTATCGCCGCGCCAGGCGCAGGGGCTGGAGTGCTGGGGCGATAACGTGCGTGCGTTCCGTATTGACGGAGATTTCGATGATTGCCAGCGGCTGGTGAAGCAGGCGCTGGCCGACGCACCGCTGCGCGATGCGCTCTCACTGGGATCGGCGAACAGCATCAGCCTGGGCCGCCTGTTGCCGCAACTGGCCTTCCACGCGCACGCCGCACTGGTGCACGACGCTGCCCGCGGCACGCCGCTGAACCTGGTCATCCCGACCGGCAACCTGGGCAATGCCTGCGCCGCCTACCTTGCGCGGCGGATGGGCGCGCCGATCGGCGAGATCGTGCTGGCGACCAATGCCAACGACACCCTGCCGCGCTATTTCGCCGGCGCCGACTACAGCCCGCAACCTGGCCGCGCCACCCTGGCGAACGCGATGGATGTCGGCGCGCCGAGCAACTTCGAACGGCTGCGCGCGTGGTACACGGACGATGCGCAGCTGCGCGCAGCCTTCCGCGCCGAGGCGGTGGATGATGCCGCAATCCGCACCACCATCGCGGCCGCCCCGGCGCGCCACGGCGTGGTGCCCTGCCCCCATACAGCGACCGGCCTGTTCCTGCTCGAGCGCCTGCGCGCTGCGGACGACCATGGCGATTGGGCGGTAGCCGCGACTGCACATCCGGCGAAATTCGAGCAGATCGTGGAACCGCTGATCGGTCATGCCGTCGAACTCCCGCCCGCTCTCGCGGCGACGCTGGCACGGCCCGCCAATGGCGAGCACCTTGCCAATGACTACGCGGCGCTGGTCACGCAATTGCAGCGCGACTGACCCGCGCCGCGATCACCACCACACGGTGTACAGCGCGGTCAGGATCATCACCACGCCGAGTGCGCCGATGTTGAAGCCAACCGAGGTGCGGTAGTCCACGTCGTCGGTGCGGATGGTGCTGGTGCCGGCCACTGTCGGAACCATCTTCGACACCACGATCGCCAGCACCAGGGCGAGCAGGAACACCAGCCCCATGCGGTCCATGAATGGCAGTTGCGGATAGAACAGCTTGATGCCGATCGACAGCAGGAACGAGCCCACCGTCGCAGCCAGTGCACCCGCCTCTGTCGCCGGCTTCCAGAACAGGCCGAGCAGGAAGATCACCACGATGCCCGGGGTGAAGAAGCCGGTGTATTCCTGCACGTACTGGAAGGCCTGGTCGAAGCTGCCCAGCAGCGGGCGCGCCGCGACGATACCCAGGATGGTTGCGACCACCGCAGCGATGCGCCCGGTGCGTACCTGGGTGCGTTCGTCCTTGAGCGGGCCGTGCTTGGCGTAGAGGTCGAGCGTAAAGATGGTCGCGATCGAGTTGATCTTCGATGCCGTCGAGGCGATGACGGCGGCCACCAGCGCGGCAAACACCAGTCCGAGGATGCCCGAGGGCAGCAACTGCATCATGGTCGGATAGGCCTCGTCGGGCTTGGCCAGGTCCGGCGCCAGCATCACCGCGGCGATGCCCGGCAGCACGATGATCACCGGCATCAGCAACTTGAGGAAGGCGGCAAACAGCACACCGCGCTGCGCTTCCTTCAGGCTCTTGGCGGCCAGCGCGCGTTGGATGATGTACTGGTTGAAGCCCCAGTAGCTCAGGTTGGCGATCCACATGCCGCCGACCAGCACCGAGATGCCCGGCAGGTCCTTGTAGAACGGATTGTCCTTCGACAGGATCATCTGGAAGTGGTCGGGTGCCTGCAGGCTGAGCAGGCGGAAGCCAGTCAGTATGCTGCCGTCGCCGATGCGCTGCAGTGTCAGCGTCGAGATCATCAGGCCGCCCATCACCAGCAGGGTCACCTGCACGATATCGGTCAGCGCCACGGCCTTCAGGCCACCGCGGAGTTGGTACAACAAGGCGAAGATTCCAAGCCCTGCAAGCGCCAGGTTCTGGTCCACGCCGGCGACCTTGGACACCGCAATCGAACCCAGCCACAGGATCGAGGTCAGGTTGACGAAGATGTACAGGCCCAGCCAGAACACCGCCATCAGCGTGCGGATGCGCGGACCATAACGGTCCTGCAGGAACTGCGGCATCGTGTAGATTTCGTTGCGCAGGAAGATCGGCAGGAACCACTTGCCGACGATCAGCAACGTCGCCGCTGCCATCCATTCGTAGGACGCGATCGCCAGGCCGATCGCGTAGCCGGAACCGGACATGCCGACGATCTGTTCGGCCGAGATATTGGCGGCGATCAGCGATGCACCAATTGCCCACCATGGCAGGGACCTGGAGGCGAGGAAATACCCCGTGGTGGTCTCCGCCTCTTCGCCCGGGCGCTTGCGCGACACCCACTGGGCCAGGCCGAAAATACCGATCGCATAGACGACCAGCACGGCGATATCGAGTGTCGACAGATGCATTGCGATCCCCCTCCCCAGGAAGAAGAGTCAGTATTCCCGCGACGAACGGCAGGAGCAACCCCGGTATGCATACAGTGACGTTGCCGGCAGGCCATATCGCGCGCCGGGCTGTCGAATCGCGCGCCGGGGCCGCCGCCTGGCAGGGGGGAGGGAGCCAGAGGCGGCGGCCCGGCCGCGAAGGATTGGCGCGCGCCTAGTCGACGTGCGCCGGAACAGGAATCCGGAACCACGCCGAATACAGTGCCGGCAGGAACAGGATGGTGAGGGCCGTGGCAACGATCAGGCCACCCATGATCGCCACCGCCATCGGCCCGAAAAATTCGCTGCGCGACAGCGGCAACATCGCCAGCACGGCTGCCAGTGCGGTCAGCACGATCGGCCGGAAGCGTCGCACCGTCGCATCCACCACCGCCTGGTAGGGCGTGTGGCCAGCGTGGATGTCCTGGTCGATCTGGTCCACCAGGATCACCGAGTTGCGCATGATCATTCCCGACAGCGCGATGGTGCCGAGCATGGCCACGAAGCCAAACGGTACCCGGAACAGCAACAGGAACACGGTGACGCCGATCAATCCAAGTGGCGCGGTCATCCAGACCATCGCCACGCGACGGAAGCTGCGCAGTTGCATGATCAGCAGCGTGGTCACCGCCAGGATGAACAAAGGCACGCCCGCGGCCACCGACTTCGAGCCTCGCGTGGAATCCTCGACGGTGCCGCCGGTTTCCAGATGGAACCCGGGAGGCAGTGCGGCGCGGATGCCTTCGAGCGTCGGCAGGATCTGCGCGGTGACCGTCGGCGGCGTCACATCACCGTAGATGTCGGCGCGCACGTTGATGCTGGGCAGGCGATTGCGATGCCAGACGATGCCGTCTTCCAAGCCGTACTCGAGCGTGGCCAGCTGCGACAGCGGCACGCTGCGCCCGTTCTCGGTCGGCACTGCCAGGCTGCCAAGCAGGGACAGGCGCGTGCGCTCGTCCTCCGGGCCGCGCAGCAGGATTTCGATCAATTCATTGCCTTCGCGGAAGGTACTCACCGTGGTGCCCGACAGCGAGCCGCGCAGGAACTGCGCCAGCTCGGCCGAACTCACGCCAAGCGCGCGGGCGCGGTCCTGGTCCAGGGTCAGCCGCACCACTTTGCTCGGCTCATCCCAGTCCAGGTTGACGTTGTCCACGTTCGGATTGGCGCGCACTTTTTCGGCGACCTGGTAGGCGATCCGGCGCACATCATCAATGTGCTCACCGGACACACGGAACTGGATCGGGAAGCCGACCGGCGGCCCGTTCTCGAGCCGGAGCACGCGACCTTGCAGGTCGCCGAAGTCATGCGCCAGGGTCTCGATGACCCAGTGGCGCACCGCTTCGCGCGATTTGATGTCCGGGGTGAGCAACACGAACTGGGCGAAGTTGGATTGCGGCAGCTTCTGGTCGAACGGCAGGTAGAACCGCGGCGAACCCGTCCCGATGTATGCGACGTAGTTGACCAGGTCCTTGCGCGCCTTGAGCTTGTCCTCGAAGCGCTTGGCCGCGGCTTCGGTGGCCCGCAAGGACGCGCCTTCGGCCAGCTCGAGGTCCACCACCAGCTCCAATCGCGTGGACGAGGGAAAGAACTGCTGCGGCACGAACCGGAACACGGCGATGGCCAGCACAAAGCTGAGCACAGTCAGGCCGATCACCGTGGCGCGATGGCGCACGCACCAACCGATCCAGCCGCGCAGCCGGCGGTAGAACGGCGTGGCATACGGGTCGAGCGAATACTGGCGCGCCGGATCCGGCGGTTCGACCAGCGCGCCCAGCCAGCGCGGCAGGATCGACGCGATCCGCTGGCGCGCGAGGTGCCAGCGACCGGGTTGGCGCGCCGCGTGCAACTGGTCGGCATCGGGCAGGAAACGGTCTCCCAGGTACGGGATGAACACCACGGCGGCGATCCAGCTGAGCAACAATGCGATTGTCACCACCTGGAAGATCGAGCGGGTGTATTCGCCGGTGCCCGACTGCGCGGTCGCGATCGGCAGGAAGCCGGCCGCGGTCACCAGGGTGCCGGTGAGCATCGGGAAGGCGGTGCTGGTGTAGGCAAAACTGGCGGCGCTGAGGCGATCCAGGCCTTGCTCCATTTTGACCGCCATCATCTCCACCGCGATGATCGCGTCGTCCACCAGCAGGCCCAGCGCCAGGATCAGCGCGCCGAGCGAAATCTTGTGCAGGCCGATGTCGAAGAAATCCATCGTCGCGAAGGTCATTGCCAGCACCAGCGGAATCACCAGCGCCACGACCAGGCCGGGGCGCTTGCCGAGCGAGAAGAAGCTGACCAGCAACACGATCGCCACCGCCTCGGCGAGCGAGCGCACGAACTCGGCGACCGAATCACGCACGGCGCTGGGTTGATCGGACACCTTGCCCAGCGACATGCCCACTGGCAGGGTCTTCTGCAGGCGGCTGAATTCGGTCTCGAGCTTGTCGCCAAGTTCGACGATGTCGCCGCCAGGCTTCATGGATACCGCGATGCCAATCGCGTTTTCGCCCATGAAGCGCATGCGCGGTGCCGCCGGATCGGAGAACCCGCGATGCACGGTGGCGACATCGCCGAGGCGGAAGCTGCGGCCGCCGGCGCGGATCGGGAAATCGCGGATCTCCTGAACCGTCTTGAATCCACCGCTCACGCGCAGCTGTACGCGATCGGTCGGCGTTTCGAAGAAGCTGGCCGGCACGACTGCGTTCTGCGCATCCATTGCCTGCTGCACCGCGACCAGGGGGATGCCCAATGTCGCCAGCTTGGTGTTGGACAGCTCGATCCAGATCTTTTCTTCCTGCAGGCCAAGCAGGTCCACCTTGGCCACGTCGGGCACGCGATGCAGGTCGAGCTCGATGCGCTCGGCGTAGTCCTTCATCGTGGCGTAGTCGAAGCCCTCGCCGGTGAGCGCATAGATGTTGCCAAAGGTGTCGCCGAACTCGTCATTGAAGTACGGGCCAACCACGCCGGCCGGCAGGGTCGGCCGGATGTCACCGACCTTCTTGCGCACCTGGTACCAGAGCTGCGGGATATCGCGCGAATGCATCGAATCCCTGGCGATGAACTGCACCAGCGATTCGCCCGGGCGCGAATACGAGCGGATGAACTCGTACTCGCCGGTCTCCATCAGCTTTTTTTCAATCCGGTCGGTGACCTCGCGGCCCACGTCCTCGGCGGTCGCGCCCGGCCAGAAAGTGCGCACGACCATGATCTTGAAGGTGAACGGCGGATCCTCGGACTGGCCCAGGCTCTGGTAGCTGAAGATGCCGATCAGCGCGAACACGATCATCGCGTACAGCACCAGCGTCTTGTTACGCAGCGCCCAGGCGGAAAGATTGAATCGGCTCATTGGCGATCAGCCTGCGGAGGCAGGTGCAGGCGCCGCGGGCTTGCCGGTCGCGTCGGACTTGCCCGACGTGGTGGACTCGATGCGGACCGGCCGGTTGTCGCGATCGATCGGCAGGACTTTCTCGCCGTCGCGCATCAGGTGCGCGCCGGCCGCGACCACCCACTCGTCGGGGCGCAGGCCAGCCTGAATGGGCACGCCATCTTCGGCATAGGCGCCGGCCTTGACCTCGCGCCGATGGACGATGCCCGCGGCGTCCACCACCCAGACCGCGGGATGGCCGCCACCGCCGGCGAGTGCCGACAGCGGCAGGCGCATGCCGGACCCTTCGGCTGCCAGCGCATACACACGGGCGCTCTGGCCGAGTTCGGCGGCGGTGTCGCCGGCATCAAAGCTGACTCGCGCGGCATAGGTGCGGGTCAACGGATCGGCGGCCGGCGAAATTTCGCGCAGCTTGCCCGGGAAGCGCTTGCCGGGTGCAGCCCACAGCTCCACCGCCAGGTCGCGGCCGATGCTGAAGCGACTGATGCTTTGCTCGGGCACGCTGATGGCGACCTCGCGTTCACCGTCGGCGGCAAGCACGAACACCGATTGGCCCGCCGCGACCACCTGGCCGGCCTCGGCCAGTCGCTGGGCGATCACGCCGTCACGCGGGGCGCGCAGGACTGCATAGGCGACCTGGTTTCCGCTGGCGTCGAATTGGGCGCGCGCCTGCTTGACCCGCGCGCCGGCGGCATCGAACGCGGCCTGGCGAGTGTCCAACAGAGAGCGGCTGACCAGCTGCTTGCCAGCCAGCTCGCGATAGCGGCCCAACTCCGCGCGGGCCAGGGCCAGATCCGATTGCGCGGACGCCAACTGCGCCCGCCCGGCCTCCGACTGCAACCGGACGTCAGCGGCATCGAGTTCGGCCAGGGCCTGCCCGGCGCGGACACGGGCGCCGGCATCCACCAGCCGGCGCGAGATCTTGCCGGCGATGCGAAATGCAAGCGGGGCCTCCTCGCGGGCGTGAACGTCACCGGCGAAGGCTTCATAGGCCAGGTCACCACTGTCCGCGCGCACCACCATCGCCGGCCGGGGCGAGGGCGGCTCAGGGGCCTGGGCGCATGCGCCAAGCAGCACTGGCAGGGCCCAGGCGACGCGCCAGGGCCCGCCTGCCAGGAGTTGGGCCGGCTGGGGTCGGACTGACTGCGAGCGGGTGGACCGGAGACGGAAAACAGGCGGCATGAGAGCGGCCTAAATAGTGGACCGGAGGGTACACTAACATTAGCGAACCATCGGGTACAATAATCAAATGTCAGCCTCCGCCCTCCCCGATCCGCCCGCGGTCCCCGCGCCCTCCCCGGGCCGGCCCAAGGACATGGAAAAACACGCCGCGATCCTCGACGCGGCAATGCAGTTGTTCCCGGCGCGCGGCTATGACGGCGTCAGCGTGGATGCGATCGCGCAGGCCGCCGGCGTGTCCAAGCTCACCGTCTACAGCCACTTCGCCGACAAGGAAGCACTGTTCGCAGCGGCGGTCACCGAATGCTGCGTGCAGTTGCTGCCCCCTCGCCTGTTCGAACCCGAACCCGAACGCGATGTCCGCGACGCGCTGATGCGCATCGGCCTTGCCTTCACCGACCTGATGCTCGACGACAGGGCGATCGACCTGCATCGGGTGATGGTGGGCCAGGCCGGCCAGGGCACGCGTCTGGCGGAGGTTTTCTTCGGTGCCGGGCCACGTGCTGCCTTGCAGGAAATGGAACGCTTCCTGCGCCAGGCCAATGCCGCGGGCAGCTTGCGCGTCGACGACCCGGCGCAGGCGGCCGGTCATTTCTTCTGCCTGTTGAAGGGCGTGCGCCACATGCGCGTACTGGTGGGATTGTGCATCCCGCCCGAGGCGGGCGAACGCGAACAACACGTGACGGACGTGGTTGACCTGTTCCTGCGCGCCTATGTGCCGGATGCTTTTGCCAGGGAATCGACTTGAATTCCCCGGCCGGGAGCGCCATGACAACGGTCCCGGTGACTTCTGGCACTACGGATGGTGCATCGCGACAAGCGATCCTGCATCCTGCAAATTCGCGGCATCATGGCGCCGGCCCTACAATGGCCCGCCCCGCACGCCCTTCGGAAACGCGTCCATGTCCCTGAACTTCGAGCAAGCCCGCTTCGCGATGATCGAGCAGCAAGTCCGTCCCTGGGACGTGCTCGACCCGCGCGTGCTCGATGCACTCATGCGCGTGCATCGCGAGGATTTCGTGGTCGAGTCACAGCGCAACCTTGCCTTCGCCGATGTGCCGCTGCCACTGGCACATGGCGAATACATGATGAAGCCCGTCGTCGAAGGCCGCCTGTTGCAGGCGCTCGGCATCGAGCCGGGCGAGGATGTGCTCGAGATCGGCACCGGCTCCGGCTTCATCACCGCTTGCCTGGCACAACTTGCGCGCGAAGTCGTCAGCATCGAACTGCACCAGGATTTCGTCGAGAGCGCACGCGCGCGGCTGGCCCATGCCGGCATCGGCAACATCCGCATCGAGTGCGCCGACGCAATGTCCTGGAACCCGGGGCGCCAGTTCGACGCCATCGCCGTGACTGCAGCGGTGGCAACCGTGCCGACCGAATTCAGCCGCTGGCTGAAGCCGGGCGGCCGCATGTTCATCGTGCGCGGGCTCTCGCCCGTGCAGGAAGCTGTGCGCATGGTGCGTCGAGGTGACGACCTGCTCGTTGAAAGCCTGTTTGAAACCGATATCCCCTACCTGCGCGGCGCCGAACCGGTGCCGCATTTCACCCTCTGAACCGGGAACCTTCATGGCCATCCGTCTGCGTCCACTCTCCATTGCCCTTCTGCTTGCCGGACTCTCGGCCCAGGCCCACGCGACCGACCTGGTCCAGGCCTACGACCTGGCCCGCGCGAGCGATCCGCAATTTGCCGCGTCGGAAGCGCAGAAGAATGCGACCGCCGAAGGCGTCGTCCAGTCGCGCTCCGCACTGCTTCCGCAGGTCAGCGCCGACGCCAGCTACAACAAGAGCTACTCGAGCAGCAGCGGCAACCAGGTGTTCGCCGGTACGCCGACGCAAACCAACTCCACCTATTCGGAGTCGAGCAGCCGCAGCTCGGGCGTGAACATCCGCCAGAGCATCTATGACCACAGCAACTACACCCGCCTGGGTGCCAGCAAGGCGCGTACGCGGCAGGCCGAAGCGGACTACGACGCGGCCGCGGATTCCCTGATCGTGCGCACCGCCGATGCCTACTTCGCCGTGCTGACCGCCATCGAGACGCTCGCCTCCTCGCGCGCCGAAGAGCGCTCGGTGAAGCGCCAGCTCGACCAGGCCGAGAAGCGCCTCGAGGTCGGCCTTGCGCCGATCACTGACGCGCACGAAGCGCGCGCACGCTACGACAGCTCGCGGGCCAACGCCATCCTGCAGGCCACCACGCTGGATGATACCTACGAGGCCCTTGCCGAAATCACCGGGCAGCGCCTGTCCAACCTGCGCGGCCTGTCGGCCGACTTCCGTCCGGAAATGACCGACACCAGGAGCGTCGACGAGTGGGTCGCCACCGCGCTGGCTTCCAACCCGACCCTGCGTGCCCGCGCCGAGGCGCTGGCTGCAGCCGAAAAAGACGTCGGCACGGCGCGCGCCGGTCACTACCCGACGCTGGCGGCGACCGCCAGTTACGGCGATGACGCGCGCTGGGGCGACAGCACCCGCCGCTCGCCACTGCCGCAGTCGCTCAGTTCGTTCGGCAATTCGGGCACTGGCCCGACCTACGGCATTACCCTGTCGGTGCCAGTGTTCAGCGGATTCAACGTTTCTTCGCGCGTCCGCCAGGCGCTGTTCACCCGTGACGCCGCCTCCGACCAGCTCGAGCAGCAGAAGCGCGCGGTGATCCGCCAGACCCGCGGCGCCTACCGCAACCTGATCGCCGGCGCTGCCGAGATCGAGGCGCGTCGCCTGGCCGTGGTCTCCGCGCAGTCAGCCTATGAAGCGGGCGAAGCCGGCCTGGAAGTCGGCACCCGTACCATCGTTGACGTGCTGATCGCGCAGCAGAACCTGTTCGATGCGCAGCGCGCCTACGCCGCCGCGCGGCACAGCTACCTGGTGAACCAGCTGCGCCTGCGCCAGGCTGCCGGCACGCTGGAAGCGAGCGACCTGGTGCAGGTCAATCGCTACCTGGTGTCCGATGCCGACGCGACGCTCGAGAACGCAGGCAAGCAGTAACGCGCGGGGCCTCCGCTCCGTTTAATGCGGCCTGTTCAAAGCTGGCGCGCTCAGCGCACCAGCTGTTCCTCCACCAGTGACAAGGTGCGCGCCAGCGCGCCGCGTTCGGACGCGATCCGCAAGCGCCCCGCACAGCCGCGGCGCGATCGTTCGGCCGCATCCCCCAGCCATGCCAGCAACTGCCGCCCGAGTGCCTCGCCGTCGGCGATGCGCTCGACCGCGCCTGCGTCGATCAGCAACGCCGTGATGTCCTGGAAATTGAAGGTGTGCGGACCGACCAGTGCCGGTACGCCCAATGCGGCCGGCTCAAGCAGGTTGTGCCCGCCAATCTCCGCCAGGCTGCCGCCAACGAAGGCAACATCGGCCGCGGCGTAGAAAGACATCAGTTCGCCAAGCGTGTCGATCACGAAGGCCTGCGCACTTGCATCGGGAAGGCCGTTGACGCGACGCGTCTGCACCGACATCCCCGCGCGCGCGCAGGCGGCCGCGACGGCAGCGAATCGTTCCGGATGCCGCGGCGCCCACAACACGAGTGCATCGGGGCGCTCGGCGAGGACGGCCTTGTGCGCCCGGATCACCGCGTCTTCCTCTTCCGGGTGGGTGCTCGCCGCGATCCACACCGGGCGCTTCGCGCCCCAAGCGGCACGCCAGGCGACACCGCTGGCTTCCAGCCCGTTCGGGACGAATTGGTCGTACTTGAGATTGCCGGTCACGTGCACACTGGCGTCCAGCGCGCCCAGCTTGCGATAGCGCAAGGCGTCGGCCTCCGACTGTGCCGCCACGACATCCACGGTGCGCACCGCATGCCGGACCAGGGGCGCGATTGGCCGATAGCCACTGAGCGAGCGCTTCGACAATCGTGCATTGGCGATCAACAACGGCACGCCGCGGCGTTCGAGCTCGGCGAACAGGTTGGGCCAGATCTCGGTCTCCATCACCAGCGCCAGCCGCGGCTGGAAATGATCGAGGAAGTTGCGCATCGCGCCGGGCAGGTCATAGGGCAGGTAGACGTGCCGCACCGCGTCGCCCCACAGCGCGCGCACCCGTGCCGAGCCCGTTGGCGTGGTGGTGGTCACCAGCATCCGCCGCTCCGGGTGCCGTTCGCGCAATGCATTGATGAGCGGTGCAGCCGCGTTCACTTCGCCTACCGACACGGCATGCACCCACAGGCAATCGTGCAGGCCCTGCCCGCGGTACAGCGCAAAGCGTTCGCTCCAACGGTCGAAATACTCGCGCTGGCGCAGGCCGCGCCAGATCAGGTAGTACAGCGAGACGGGCAAGGCGAGCCGCATGACCAGCGAATACAGGCCGCGCCACGCCCGGTGCGACACGGGTTCTTGCATGGGCGCAGGATAGCTGGTCCCGCTAGAATCTGTCCGTGGACACACCCGACCGCGACCCGCCGCCACTGTCGCCCGCGCAATGGCCGGTCTGGATCGGCGTGGCGTTCGGCTGGACCCTGGCGCGCTGGCCCTGGTGGCTGGTGCGGCGCGTCGGCCCCGTGCTCGGTCGCCTGCTCGGCCTGGTGATGCGCTCCCGGCGCCGCGTGGCCGAGACCAACCTGGCGCTGTCGTTTCCCGAACTCGATGCCGATGCGCGCGCCGCCCTGCTGGACGCGCACTTGCGCTCGCTCGGCCTGTCGGTGTTCGAATTCCTGCGTGCCTGGTGGGGGCCGCTGGCGCCGCTGGATCGGGGTTTCGAGATCGTCGGGCTGGAGCGGCTGGTGGCGGCGCGCGCGGACGGCCGCGGCGTGTTGTTGATCGGACCGCACTTCACCACCCTGGAAATCTGCACGCGGCTGCTCTGCCTGCACGCACCGATCGCCGGCATGTACCGCCCGCATGACACCGCGGCGATGGACTGGGCGGTGCGCCATGGCCGCATGGGACACGCCACGGCGATGTTCTCGCGCGAGGCCTTGCGGCCGGCAATCCGCCACCTCAAGGACGGCGGCATCCTGTGGTTCGCACCCGACCAGGAAACCCGGCGAGGCGACAGCGTGTTCGTGCCGTTCTTCGGGCGCCTGGCCTGGAGCCTCACGTCCACGCACCAGATGGCGCGATTGTCCGGGGCGCGGGTGCTACCGCTATTCCACGTCCGGCTGCCGGATGGACGCTATCGCGTTGAAATCGGCGAGCCCCTGGAAGATTTTCCGACCCGCGATCCGGTCGCCGACACCGCACGGGTGATGGCCATCCTCGAAGCCACCATCCGGCGCGCGCCCGAGCAGTACCTGTGGATGCACAAGCGCTTCAAGACCCAGCCGGATGCTGCCCCATCACCGTACGGGTAATGGCACAGCGGCTATCCG
>JBBRZU010000018.1:0-32473 GCA_038236425.1 Lysobacterales bacterium | reverse complement strand
CGGGTTCTGGCCGCCAGCGCCAGCAGCCCGGGATACTCACCGCGGGGTGGCGCAAATGGATTGCCCTCGATGTTGAACTCGGCGCGACCGCGGACCAGTGCGGCCAGTGCGTCCACGTCGGCCGGCCGGATGTGTCGCTGGTCCGGCCGCGGATGCACTGTGATTCCGCCTGCGCCAGCCGCCAGCACCGCCAACGCGGCGGCCTCAAGCCCGGGTTCGGCACCACCGCGAGAGTTGCGCAGCACGGCTACTTTGTTCACATTGACGCTGAGTACAGTCACAGGGGCATGGTTCTTGGTCGGATCGGGGGAAGGGGCGGTCTCGTGGCGCACCGGACCGGTGCGCGGCGCAGAGATGGGCGGCACGGCACGATATCGCGTCGCCGGGCCGGCGCATACTCCGCGCATGCATCGCCACGCTAGCGCGTTGTTGCTTCGGCTCTTGCTGCTCGTGCTGTGCTGGGCCCCGCTGGCCGGTGCCGAGACGCTCAGCGGCTCGCCTCTGCTGCATCGCTACCTGCCCGAAGACTACAACGCCACGCCGCAGCACTGGGCCATCGCCAGTGACCGCGACGGGCGGCTGTTCGTTGGCAACTCCGAAGGCGTACTGCGCTACGACGGCCAGCAATGGCAACTGATCCAGTTGCCGGGCAAGCAGGTGGGCCGAGAGCTGGCTACTGGTACTGACGGCCGCATCTACGTCGGCAGCTACGATACCTTCGGCTGGCTGCGCACCACCGACGACGGCGACATCGTCTTTCAGGAATTGCTCACCGCCGCCGGCCTGAAGGGCCGTGATCGTAACGTCGGCAACGTCTGGCAGGTCGTTGCTGCCGCGGACGGTGTGTACTTCCGCGCCGAGCATGACCTGATCTTCATGGACTATGCGCACCACCTGGTGCATCGCTGGCCGATGTACGAGCACCAGCGCAGCATTCATGTCCAGGGCAAGGATGTGTTTGCACGCATTGAAGGCCTGGGCTTCTGCCGGTTCGACGACGGCACCTACACGCTCGAACCCGGTGGCGCCCAGTTCGCGCAACAACGCCTGGCCGGCGTGATCAACCGGGATGGCTGGCGCCTGCTGGTAGGCGCCGATGGCTTCTATCGCGCCGATGCCAACGGCATCGCCCGGTTGCCTGACGATGCCGGATCGGAGTTGCGCGGGCACGAGGCCTACACGGTGCTGCCACTGGCCGATGGCAGTTTCGCGGTCGGCACCCTGGGTGGCGAGGTGTATCGCTTCGGTCCCGATTATCGGCTCCGCGAACGGGTCAGCCTGGGCAGCTTTGGCATCAACGGGCTCGGCTCGGATCGCGACGGCGGATTGTGGGCCGCCACCGAGGGCGACCTGGTGCGGATGAGCTTGCCCTCGCCGTGGTCATTCATCGGCGCGAGCCAGGGGCTGACCGGCACCGTGTACGACTTCGAGTGGCATCAGGACGCCCTGTGGGTAGCGACGTCGCGCGGCGTGCTGCGCATGCGGCCGGGCGCCCAAGGCAAGATCGAAACCGAGGAACTGCCTTGGGTCGATATGGAAGCGTATGCCCTGCAGTCCACCGACGATGGCCTGCTGATTGCCCATCGCAATGGCTTGCAGGTGCTGGACTCCGGCGCCAGCAAACCGCGCGTCGTGCTGGACACAGACGCAGAGAGTGTCCTGGAGTTGCTGCAGTCGCCGAGCGACCCGGATCTTGTCTATGGCCTGGGCGACCAGCGCCTGCTGGTCCTGCGCCGGATCGCGCATCGCTGGCAGTTTGATTTCGCGGTCCCCCTGGACGGGGCCAGTGCGGCCGGCCTGATCGAAACAGCGCCCGGCGAATTGTGGTTCGGCGATTCCCGCGGCGGTCCACAGCGTTGGCGTCTCGACCTGGCCGGACGCACCCTGCGCAGTCGCGAAATCTTCGGGAGCAAGCAGGGCATCGACCTGGATCCGTCCGGCGGCAGCACGGTGTTTGCACTGGATGGCCGCGTCCATGTCGTGAGCGCCGACCGCGGCTATATCCAGTCCGGCACTGGCTTCGTGGCCGACGGCGGCCCGCCGTTCACCCTTGCCGATCACAAGGACGAACTGCAGGTCGTCGACACGCCGTTGGGGACCTATGCCTTCACCCATCGCCAGTTGTGGCGTCGTGCTGAGCGAACCTCCGCCTGGCAGCCACTGCACCTGGGCTCGCAGCTGGCGGCGGGCTATGGGCGGCTGCGTTTCAACCGCGATGGAGTCATGCGGCTGGCCACCTGGAGCGGCCTGTTGCAATTCAATCCAGCGGAAAAACAACTGCCGCCGGCGCCGCTGCTGCTCGGCTTCGAGCAGGTCATCGCGGAGAGCCTGGATGGCCAGCAAGTGCTGCACCTGCCCATCATTGCCCAGTCGGCGCCCGCGGAGATCCCATCCGGGTATCGGGTGACCTTCCGCTACGGCATGGTCAGCATGGACAGCGGCGTCGAGTATCGCTACAAGCTGCACGGCCTCAGCCTGCCCGACGAATGGAGCGGATGGACCGACCACGAGCTGATCATCCGCGCGCAGACGCCCGGCGACTACATCCTGCAAGTTGAGGCGCGCACCCGCAGTGGGCGCCTCGCCGCACCGGCCAGCTACCGGTTCAAGGTGACGCCGCAGTGGCATGAACGCCCCGGCGTGCGCTTGCTTGGGTTGCTGGCACTGCTTGCCCTGGGCGTGTTGCTGGTGCAGGAGGTGGTGCGCCGCCGGACCCAGCGTTACGTCGAAACCAATCGCAAGCTGGAGGCGCGCATCGGCGAGCGCACCAGTGAACTGGAAGCGGTCAACCGCAAGCTTGCCGAATTGGCGACCGAGGATGCATTGACCGGCGTGTCGAACCGGCGCGCCCTGGAGAATGGCCTGCAACGCGAGTGGTATCGCTGCCTGGACCAGCGTCGTCCGCTGTCGGTGATGATGATCGACGTCGATCACTTCAAGCGCTTCAACGATGCCCACGGCCATCTCGAGGGCGACGTCCTGCTGCGCAACATCGCCCAGCGGCTCAGGACGTTGCACGATCCCAAGCGCGAGTTGCTGGCGCGCTACGGCGGTGAGGAATTCGCCCTGCTGTTGCCGGGCGTGCACCAGGACGAGGCCCGGCGCCGGGCCGAGAAGATCCGCCAGGAAATGGCCGGGCATATCGGTGACACCACCATCAGCATCGGCGTGGCCGGCTTCGTGCCGAACATGCAGGCCGACGCGATGACCCTGCTGCGGCGCGCGGATGCGGCGCTGTACCGCGCCAAGCGCGGTGGCAGGAATCGGGTGGAAGTGGACGCTGACGACCCGGCCTGAGGCCAGGCCAGGTCAGCGCAGCGGCTCGTCCGTTGACGACGGAGAAGACGGCGGCGGCGGAGTGCCGGGTCCGGCAGCCTGCCGGCGTGCTTCGGCCTGCTCACGCATGCGGCGCAGGTCGTCGGGGCTGATGATCTGGGTGTCGTTGCGCGCGCCGCTGGAGATGCGCGAGTTGACCCAGCCAAGCATCCACGCCACGAACAGCACCAGCGAGGTCACCAGCAGCAACACGACCAGCCAGCCAGCGGCCTTGGACGCAGCGAGCATCAGTGCGACGGCGATCAGCAGGTAGAACCAATGCATGGGCAGGACCCCGGTGGACCGGCCCGAGTGTAGCCCAAGGCGCGGGAGACCGGCGAGGCGACATCGGCCCTGCGCCGGCGCAGCGGCGGTATCGCGCCGATGGAAGGCAACCGGGCCGTGCGAACGGTGCTACAGCAAGGGTGACAACAGGCGGGCGAGGGCTTCGGCCAGGCGTCCGCGCAGTGCCGCGGTGCGACCTGCCGGGATTTGCAGGGCCAGGGAAAAATCCCGCGTCAGCACCGAATCAAGCGCCTGCGCGACGCCCGCGTCCTCGAACAGGACGCACAGCTCGAAGTTGAGCCGGAAGCTGCGATTGTCGAAGTTCGAGCTGCCCAGCACGCAGGTGTCCGCGTCCACCAGCAGGGCCTTGGCGTGCACCATGTGCGGATACTCGTACACGCGCACGCCGGCAGCGATCAACTCATCGAAGTACGAGCGCGCGGCGGCCGTGACCAGGCGCGAATCGCTCCTCTCCGGCACCAGCAGGCGCACGTCCAGCCCGCGCAGGGCTGCCGAGGTCAAGGCCATGCGCGCCGCTTCGCCCGGCACGAAATACGGCGTCACCAGCCAGACCCGGTGGCGTGCCGAATGCACGGCGGCAAGCAGCACGCGATGGATTGTTTCCCAGGGCGAATCGGGGCCGGCCGGCAAGACCTGCACGCGCACCGATCCGGCCTCCAGCTCCGGCCACATCGATTCCGATGCCGCGGGCTGGCCGCTTGCGTAGACCCAGTCTTCGGCGAAAGCCAGTTGCAACCAGCGCACCACATCGCCTTCCAGGCGCAGGTGCAGGTCGTGGAAGGCATCGTCGCGCAAGGCCGGGTCTTGCGTATCGGAAATATTGATGCCGCCGGTAAATCCGATCCGGCCGTCCACCACCACGATCTTGCGGTGGCTGCGCAGGTTGATTCGCGGCCGCCACAGCCGGCGCAGGCGGAAGCCATGGAACCAGGCGATCTGTCCGCCGGCTTGCACCAGCGGCGCCAGGAAAGCGTGCGGCGTCGCCGCCGAGCCGAGCGCATCGAGCAACAGGCGAACCGTGACGCCAGCGCGCGCGCGTTCGATCAACGCATCGCGCAGCCGCGTGCCGGTGCGGTCCGGGTCGAAGATGTAGTACTCCAGGTGCACGTGGTCACGCGCTTGGGAAATTGCCTCGACCAGCGCGTCGAAGGTCGCGGTGCCGTCGACCAGCAGGCTGACATCGTGCGCACTGCTGGGCTGGAAGCCGCTGCTGCCCTGGGCCAGGCGCATCAGCGTGCTGGTATCGGGCGCCGGTTTCGCACCGGGCTGGACATCCTCGATCCGTGCGCGTGCGCGCACGCGCTTGAGGCGGTGCCGGACGATCCGCTGCGGTCCGAACCAGTGGTAGATCAGCAGGCCCACCACAGGCAGCAGCGCCAGCGACATGATCCAGCTCAGGGTGGCGACCGGCTCGCGTTTCTGCAGTGCGATCCAGCCCGACAGTCCCACCAAATAGGCAAACCACACCAGGGCCAGCCAGAAGGCCCACTCCTCATGCGCAATGGTCAGGGCGCGTTGCATGACGGCAGTCTAGCGTTTGCCCGGACCTGGACGCAGGAACGGCGGCCGAAGCCGCCGTTCCCGGGTTACTGCGTGCCGGTTACCTGGCGCGTCGGAACAGTCCGATGATCAGCAGGACCACGATCGCACCAATCATCGCGCTGATGATCGCGCCGACGATGCCTCCGCCGACCGACACACCCAACCTGGCCAGCAGCCAGCCGCCGACGAAGGCGCCGATGATGCCGATGACGATATTACCGAGCAGGCCAAAGCCGAAGCCCTTGACCAGCATTCCCGCCAACCAGCCGGCGATCGCGCCGACAATCAGAATCACGAGCAAAGTCTGCATATCCATGGATCCATCCCTCCCGAATGCGGCCGAGTGCGGCCGCGCTTACCAATACCCCCGACGGCCCACGGCCGCAAGCATGGCCGGAATGGGTGGAGCGTCGCCGTTCAGGCCGGCGTCGCAACCACAGCCGCGCCGGCAGCGGCCAAGTCGGCGCGGCTGTGGTAGCGCTCGATCTCTTCGACTTCCTCGCGCGAACCCAGCACCACGGGAACGCGCTGGTGCAGCCCGGTTGGCTGCAGGTCCATCAGTGGCCCACGCCCGGTGCTCGCTGCGCCGCCGGCCTGTTCGACGATGAAGGCCATCGGGTTGGCCTCATACATCAGCCGCAGCCGACCCGGCTTGGACGGATCCTTGCGGTCGGCCGGATACAGGAACACGCCGCCGCGGGTCAGGATGCGGTGCACGTCGGCCACCATGCTGGCGATCCAGCGCATGTTGAAGTCGCGTCCGCGCACGCCGGTCTTGCCCGCCAGCAGGTCCGCGACATAGGCCTGCACGGCCGGATGCCAATGCCGCTGGTTGGACGTATTGATCGCGAACTCCGAGGTGCTGTCGGGAATGCGGATGCATTCGCGCGTGAGCACGAAGCTGCCCTGCTCGCGATCGAGCGTAAAGGCATGCGTGCCGCGGCCGGTGGTCAGCACGAACAAAGTGCTCGGGCCATAGATCGTGTAGCCGGCGCAGACCTGGGTGCGCCCTGGCTGCAGGAAGTGTTCGTCGGTGGGTTCGGTGATGCCATCGGGGCAACGCAATACAGAAAAGATGGTGCCGACCGCGACATTCACGTCGATGTTCGACGAGCCGTCGAGGGGATCGAACAGCAGCAGGTAGTTGCCCTTCGGATAGGCATTTGGAATCGGATGCGCGTGTTCCATTTCCTCCGACGCCAGGCCAGCCAGATGGCCACCCCATTCATTGGCCTCGAGCAGGATTTCGTTCGAGAGCACGTCGAGTTTCTTCTGCGCCTCGCCTTGGATGTTGCCCGTGCCGGCATCGCCGAGCACGCCGCCAAGCGCGCCCTTGCCGACCGCGGTGGAGATCGATTTGCAGGCACGCGCGACCACTTCGATCAGCAGGCGCAGGTCGGCGTTGATGTGCCCGGCGTGTTGTTCCTGGATCAGGAAGCGGGTCAGGGAAATGGGTTTGGGCGGAGTCATGGCAGCGGGCGGGTTCCGGCAGTGAAGGGCGCCGCGGCGCGCGGCGCGCCATTTTACCCGCGACACGCGCGCATGGGTCGTGCTTGCAGCCACGCCGCGGCTGTCTGCGGCTGCGCGGCACGCTGACCGCGCGCGATGCGCTACTCGGCGTTTTCGGCGGCCTCGCGGCCCTGCTGGCGGATCTGCGCTTCCTGGCGCGCGTCCTCGATCGATTCCAGCACGGCGCCGACATCGGCGTTCTTGGTGTCGAAGACAAAGGCGCCGGTCAGTGGCGATTCCGGAAGCAGCTCGCCCTTCTCGAACAGCGCCCACATCTCCTCGCCGTAATGCAGGCCTGCCAGGTCGGGCGCGGCGCGCGCCAGCGTGGCGCGGATGTTGTTGACGTCGCGTAGCAGCATGGCGCGGGCATTGTTGTTGCCCGCGGCGCTGACCGCCTGCGGCAGGTCGATGATCACCGGGCCGTCCGGATCAACCAGCACGTTGTACTCGGACAGGTCGCCATGGATGGTGCCGACGCAGAGCATGCGCACCACCTGGCGCACCAGGAAGCTGAAGTAGTCGCGGGCCACCTCGGCCTCGAGCTCCACTTCGCCCAGCCGCGGCGCGCTGTGCCCGGCTGCGTCGGTGATCAGCTCCATCACCAGCACGCCGTTGAAGTAACCCAGTGGCCGCGGCACCCGGACACCGGCGGCAGACAACGCGTACAGGGCATCGACCTCGGTGTTCTTCCAGGCTTCTTCCTGCGACTTGCGGCCGAACTTGGTGGCCTTGCCGATCGCCCGCGCCTGCCGGCTGCCGCGCACCTTGCGGCCTTCCTGGTACTGCACGCGGGCCTGGAAGCTGCGCTGCGCCATGTCCTTGTAGACCTTCGCGCAACGCACCTCGTCGCCGCAGCGCACGACATAGACCGAGGCTTCCTTGCCGCTTTTCAGCGGGCGGAGCACGGCATCAATGACGCCTTCGTCGATCAGCGGCTGCAGGCCGGCGGGGGTTTTCATGCGCAGGTGGACCGGGGATGGTGGGGCATTATCCCCGAGCGGCGCGCCGCTGTACGGTCGCCGGAGGCTGCGTGGCCCGGATCGGGCACGGCCCGCGTGACGCAGCGCTCAGATGATGCGCAGGGTGATTGCCTTGAGCACGGCGCGGGTGCGGTCGCGGGTGTCAAGCTTGTCGAGGATGTCAGACACGTAGTTCTTCACCGAGCCCTCGGACAGGAACACCGCCTTGGCGATCTCGCGATTGGAGTACCCGCCCGCCAGCAAACGCAGGATCGCCACCTCGCGCGCGGTGAAGCGGTCATTGGGCTCGCTGGTGTCGCGGTAGGCGTAGCGTGCGCGGACCGGATCGGTGGACACCGGCGCCAGCAGCGATTCACCGCGCGCGACCCGTGCGATGGCGTCGAGCAGGTCTTCGGGCGAGGCGTCCTTGAGCAGGAAGCCGCGCGCGCCGCCCGCGGCCGCGCGCAAGGCCAGGTCGGGTTCGTCGAAGGTGGTCAGCAGGATCACCGGCGTGGCGTCGCTGCGCTGGCGCAACGCGTCCAGCAGTCCGAAGCCATCCATCCCGGGCATGCGGATATCGGACAGGATCAGGTCGACCGGATCGTCGGCGATCGCCTCGAGCAGGGCGGCACCGTCCGCGGCCTCCACGCGCACCTCCAGATCGGCGAATCCCGACAGCAGGGCGCGCAGGCCACCACGCACCAGCGCCTGGTCATCGGCGAGCGCCAGCCGCAGCGGTCCGCTCACGCGGCGGCCGTGACCGGCAGCCAGGCGGACAGTCGCACGCCACCTTCCGCGACACGGCTGACTTCCACGCCGCCGCCGACCGCCTCGAGTCGTTCGCGCATGCCGGTCAGGCCGGCGCCGAAGCGCAACTCGCCGCCGCCGCCGCGGCCGTCGTCGCGCAGCTCGAGCTGCAAGCGGTCGCCGTCCTGTTGCACGCGCAGCCACAGGTTGTCGGCGCCGCCGTGGCGGGCGGCATTGGTCAAGGCTTCCTGCACCGTACGCAGCACCGCTTCTGCGTGTTCGAAATTCGGCACCCGCAAGTTCGGGTCCATGTCGATGCGCAGGCGTGGGCGCGGGAAGGGTTCGCCCAGGCGCTGCAGCATTTCATCCAGCGCAACGCCATCGTGCAGGCGCATCTGCCGCACCAGGGCACGGATGTCGCCGAGCAGCTCGTCGGCCAGGCGCGCGCACAGTCCAAGCGACTCGTGCTGCGACAGGCCCTGCTCGCGCCGCAGCGCGGCCAGGTTCAATTTCAGCGCGGTGAGCTTGTGCCCGGCGACGTCATGCAACTCGCGCGACAGCCGCAGCCGCTCGCTGTCGCGGGCGCGATCGGCGAGCAGCGAACGGGTCGCCATCAAGTCCACGTTGACCACCGCCAATTGGTCGCGCGAGCGCTGCGCGCTGACCGCGTACCAGGCCGCGACCATGGCGAACAACTGGAAGCTGGTATTGAGCAGCACGCTGAACATGGGCGTGTTGGCGTGCCACAGGTTGCGCAGGACCAGGAACATCAGGGCATTGGCGGCGACGAAGGTGATCGCCAGCGCGGGCACCGCGAGCACCGAGGCCAGCTGTGCCATTGCAATCACCAGCAACACCGGCAGCGCGCTGAACGGCGACAGCGTGCTGGCGACCAGCGCAACCAGCAATTGCGCCAGCACCAACGCGCGCACCCAGGTCGGCCGCGCGCTGGCCAGTTCGCGCAGCACGAACAACACCAGGAAGGCAGCGTGCAGGACCACCAGCCATTGCCATTGGTGGGCCAGTCCAATGGGTGAGTTGCGCGGCGCCCCGATATTCCACAACAGGCTGCCGATCGCGCCCCAGGCCAGGTAGGCGGCGAGGTTCATCGGTTCCAACAAGGGGCGCAGTCGTGTCCACATGCCTGCAAGCCTGCGCGTCCACGCGCCCGCGCTCAAGGCGTTGCGCGCAATTGGTGACTTCCGGCACCCGATCCGGTGACCGCCGGCACCTGATCCCACTGGCGCAGCCGGGCATCGTGGTGGCGAACACATCCGAAGGGCCCACGATGACTGCTTACAGCTTCACCCTGATGACCCACCTGGCCCTCGGCGGCGCGGCCTTGCTCAGTTACTGGGTCGCCGCGCTGGCGCGCAAGGGCAGCAAGCCGCACAAGCTGGCCGGCAAGATCTACCTGCTGACCATGATCGGCCTGTTGATTCCGGCGATCCCCCTGAGCCTGCGTGCCGCGCTGTTCCTGTCGTCGGCGTTCGGCGCGTTCTTGTTCTACCTGCTGCTGATTACGGTGACAGCGTTGTGGCAGGGATGGTTCGCATCGCGGCACAAGCGCGATTTCGCGCGCTACACCGGGCCGGGCTATCGGCGCCTGGCCTGGATGAACCTGGTTGCCGGGGCGGCGGTGCTGGCGCTGGGCGCGGTGCAGGTCAACCCGGTGTTCATGGGCTTTTCGCTGGTCGGGCTGCTCGGCGGCGCCGGCATGCTGCGCCTGGCACGGCGCGGTCCCTCGCAGCCGCGCTGGTGGTTGTCCGAGCATTACGGGGCCATGCTCGGGGCGGGTGTTGCCACCCATATCGCATTTCTTTCGCTTGGCCTGCCGCGCCTGTTGCCTGGCCTGTCGGGGCCGACGCTGCAGAACATCGCCTGGCTTGGCCCGCTGGTGGCCGCGTTGCTCGCGCGGGTCTGGCTCAATCGCCGCTATCGCGCCTCAACGATCCTGCCCGTGTCCACCACCGTGCCGGCTGGCAGGAGCGTTCCGGCCTGATCACGCAATCCGTCGAACAACGTCGGCAGGCCCTCGGCCGCCAGGGTCGGCCCGTCCTGCAGCTGGAAATGCAGGTGCGGGAACATGGCGCTGCCGGAGGGGCCGATGCGGCCGATCGGCGCGCCAGCGCGCACCCGGTTGCCCACGCGTACTTGCACACTGCCTTGCTGCAAGTGCCCGTACACGCTGAATTCGCCATGGCCGTGGTCGATCACCACATGGTTGCCGAACAGCACCATCGGCGTATCGCGCAGCTTGTCCTGGTCGAACTTGCGATCATCTGGCGCGCCATCGCTCGCGGCGACGACGACACCGTCGGCGACGCTGAGTACGTCGGCACCGAAGCCGATCCAGTCGGCGTTGGCGTCGCGGCCGTCCGGGTGCGCGCGGCCGTCCGCCGCCACCGGGACGAAGTCGGCGGCGTAGCGCATGAAGTTGCTGTGGAAGCCGAGCGCGGCGATCGGCGCAAAGCTGTAGTCGAACCGGCGATGGTGCGCGAGGGCGTCGTGGCCATCGTAATTCCAGGCGCGGCCGCGCAAGGGGAAGCGCAGGCGGTTGGCGGCGGAAAACGCCACCGGGTGCACCGACAGCGTTGCCTCCAGCGGTGCGGCGTCCGTCGCGCCGGTGTCGAAGGCCAGGCGGTAGTCGAGCCGCGCCAGGTCCAGGCCCGGGGCGAAGGATGCAAAGGGGTTGAACAGGGTCAGCGTCTCGCCGGGACCCGCCTTGCGCTGCGGCAGGGTCTGGATGCTGGGCCGCACGCCGTTGCCATCGAGCAGGCGACGCAGGAGCAGGCGGCCGGACGCGTCGAATGCGGACACCTCGATCGAAACCAGCTCCATCGCCAGCGCGCCCGGGTTATCGACGAACAACTCGAAATTCAGGTCCTGCCGGTCCGGCAGGCGCTCGACCAGGATGCGGGTCGGGCCGCTGCGCACGACCAGCGCAGGCGTGGGGCCGACTGCGTGAGCGTCGGCGTCGGCGGACTGCGCCAGGCCGGCGGCGAGCAACACACAGCACAGGGACAAGAAAGGACGCATGGTCCGCTCCAGGGGTCAGGTGTGGGGATGGAGACGGTAAAGGCGGCTGCGGTTGCATCCAGATGCGTCGCGGCCCGGAGCCGGTCGCTAGACGTCGCCGTCCTGCGCCCAGCCCTCGCCGGTGCCGCGATGGAACACCCGATCCTCGGCCAGCACATTGCCCGCCGGGATGGTCGGCATCGCGCCGAGTTGCTCGTAGTACGGGCGGAAGTCCGGACCGGTGGCATCGAACAATTGGTCGAAATCGCGGATGACGAAATAGGTCTTCTGGTAGCTGTCGATGCGATAGCGGGTGCGCATCACCCGCAGCAGGTCGAATCCGATCCGGTTCGGCGCCGGGGATTCCAGGCAATGCACGCTTTCGCCACCGGAGCTGACGATGCCCGAGCCGTAGATGCGCAAGCCCTCGGGCGTGTCGATCAGCCCGAACTCCACGGTGTACCAGTACAGCCGCGTCAGTTGCGCCAGTGCTTCGCTGCCGATGCCGTGTGCTTTCACGCCGCCGCGGCCGTAGGCCTGCATGTAATCGGCGAACACCGGGTTCAACAGCAGTGGCACGTGGCCGAACAGGTCGTGGAACAGGTCCGGCTCGGACAGATAGTCGAGTTGCTCGGGTGTGCGGATCCACCAGGTGACCGGGAAGCGACGATTGGCCAGGTGCTCGAAGAAATCCAACTCCGGCAACAGGCCCTGCACGCCGATCAGGGTCCAGCCGGTGCTGGCCTGGAGCTTCGCATTGAGCTCGCTGAATTTCGGGATGCCGATATCGGAAATTCCCATCGCATCCTGCGACTGAAGGAACTCGTTGCAGGCACGGCCCTGCAGCAGCTCGCGCTGGCGCAGGAACAGGCTGCGCCATACGCCGTGATCGATGTCGGTGTAGGCATCCCAGGGCTGCTCGACGATCGCCGTGGTATAGACCGGCACCGAGCCCTTGTCGGTGCTCAGGTGCTGGACGCGTTGCGGCTCGGTCATGACGGCGGCCTGGATTGCGGTGGAACCATTGCTTGGCAGTTTACCGCCATCGGCCGGGGCGGGCGGGATCGGCCCGCCGCCGGTCAGGCTTGGTCAAGGTCGGCGACCACCGCGTTGCGCCCTGCGGTCTTGGCGGCATACATCGCACGGTCGGCGCGGCGCAGCAGGTGCGACCACTGCGCATCGCTGGCGTGTAGCGCGGCCACCCCAATGGATACCGTCACCAACGCCTCGACCGGCGAGTTTCCAGCGACCACGCGCATCGCGTCGCCGGCAAAGTCGCGGCGCAGGCGCTCGGCCGCTGCCTGCGCGCTGGCAAGGTCCTGGCCAGGCATCACCACCACGAACTCCTCGCCGCCCTGGCGTCCGATCAGGTCCTCGGCGCGCAGGGCCTCGCGCATCCGTCGCACCGCCTCGACCAGGGCCTGGTCGCCGGCGTCGTGCCCATGTTCGTCGTTCACGCACTTGAAGTGGTCCACGTCCAGCAACAGGATCGCCAGGTCCTTGCCGTGCCGACGCGCGGCGCGGATCTCGCGCGAGGCCAGCTCCTCGATCGCGCGGCGGTTGTAGATGCCGGTCAGGTAATCCAGCCGCGCGGTACGTTCGAGCTCGGCCTGGCTGCGCTCGGTGCACATCAGCAGGAAGCCGACCGTTGCCAGCAGCGGCAGCACCAACAGGGCCCCGACGCAGGCCACGTTCATCGGCAAAGGATCCATCAGCTTGATCACGTCGGACGGCCAAAGCAATTCCGAACCGGCCCGCACCAGCAAGGTCGCGGTACCGAAGCCGAAGGCGATGCCGGTCAGCCGCGGCACCACGCCTGATGGTCCGCCGCGCCGAAACACCGCGCGCGCCGCGCTGGCCATCGGCAGGGCCAGCAGCAACGACAAGCTGACCACCCGCGCCTGCACGTCGGGTCGGAACTGGACGAACCACAGCGCCACCACCGCGATGCTCATCGCCAGGCCCAGGTGCAGCATGCGTCGCTGTGGCATGCCGTAGAAACCGCGCAAGGCAATTGCCATGCAAGCCAGGCCCAGGCCCAGCGCGGTATTGGCCAGCACCAGGCTCAGCCAGGTGGGCGCCAGGTCGCGGGTTGCCAGCATCAGGCTGCCGATGGCCTGCAGGCCCAGGCTGGCCAACCACCAGCGCAGGCTCGGGCGCATGGCGTTGGGCAGGCTGCGCCAGCCGAGCAGCAACAGGATTCCCACGAGCAGCACGCAGGCCGCCCCGAACACGGTGGCGCTTCGCAAGTCGAACGACCAGGTCACGACGATTTCCCGGGATCCCTACCGGGCTTCATGCAATCGTCGCGCCATCATTCGGATATCAGCGAGACGGCCATCACTCTTCAGGCGTGCGTCGGGGCCTGAAGCGCAGGATGACGGCTTCGTCGGAGGGGGCGCGGCGCCAGATCACCGGAACCTCCTCGGGTCGCGCGGGTTCCAGCAGGTCATGGTCCTCGGGCGGTTCGGGCTCGGTTTCCCAGCTGTAGGCGCGTCGCGGCGGGAGCGGATCCGCACGCCGCCAGAGCACGCCCGCAAGGATTCCCGCGACGGCACCGGACAGGTGCGACTCCCAGGACACGCCCATTTCCATCGGCAGCACGCTCAGCACCATGCCGCCGAAAAAGAAGAACGCGATCAGCGCAGCCGCAATCGAAGCCCGGTCGCGACGCAGGATCGCCAGGGTGAACAGCAGGTAGCCGAGGCCATGGGTGACGCCGCTCGCGCCCAGGTGGTAGCCGCCGGTGCCGATCAGCCAGGTACCGAAGCCGGCGCCGAACCAGATCAGCGGCAGCGCGCGCAACATCGCGCGCGGGAACACGGTGCCGGCCAAGGTGCCCAGGATCAGCACCGACAGGCTGTTGGCCGCCAGGTGGCCGACCGAGCCATGCAACAACGGCGCGGTCAGGATGCCGACCAGGCCGGCGGGAACCTGCGGCCGCACGGTCAGCTCGATGGGCGCCTCGCCGCCGAGGAAATACACCAGGCTCAACACGATCACCGCGACCATGCTGATGTTCAGCGCGCGCCGGAATCGCGCCAGCACGGTGGGCGCGGCGACCAGGTCGGGATCCACATCGAGGTGGTTCGGTTCGAGGTCGTGCGGGTCGGTGGAAGGTGGGGGGCGCATGAAGCCAAGATGGGGCAAGCGCGCCGCAACGCAACCCTGCCAGCCAATTCGCCCGCCGCCGCGCCCGCCGCGCCGTCCGCCAGAGCCATCCCGGGCGATTCGGCCAAGGCCCGCCGCGCCGGCGCCGTTGGGGGTGCGGGGTAGAATGCGGGTCATGCAACCTGCCTCCGCACTGCCGAGCGTCAAGCTCAAGATCGAGCGTCGTTCCAGCCATCCCTGGGTGTTCCAGAAGATGGTGGAAAAGCCGGTCGCCAAGCCCAAGCCGGGCAGCCTGGTCGACATCGTCGACAACACCGGCGCCTGGGTCGGGCGCGGTTTCTACAACGGCCATTCGCGCATCGCCCTGCGCGTGCTCACGGAAAATCCGGACGAGGCCATCGATGCCGCGTGGTTTGCCGCCAGGATCGCCGCCGCCGCGGCGCTGCGTCGCGAGTTGCTGCACCTGGACGAGGTCAGTGATGCCTGGCGCGTGGTGCACTCCGAAGGCGACGGCCTGTCAGGCCTGGTAGTGGATCGCTATGGCGACCTGCTGGTGGTCGAGTTTTTCTCGGCCGGCATGTTCCGTTACCGCGAATGGATTTACGAGGCGTTGCGCGCGAGTTTTCCCGGCTGCCGTTTCTACAGCTTCGCCGAAGAACACGTGCAAAAGCAGGAGAGCTTCGACTTCCGTTCGCCCGAGGCGCCGACGCCGAGCCTGATCACCGAGCACGGCCTGAAATTTCGCGCCAGCCCGGGCAGCGGGCACAAGACCGGATTTTTCGCCGACCAGCGCGACAACCGCGAATTCCTCGCCAGCCTGTGCCGCGGCAAGCGCGTGCTCGACATCTGCTGCAACTCCGGCGGCTTTGCCATCTACGCCAAGGCGCGCGGTGGCGCCGACGAAGTGATCGGCATCGACCTGGACGAGGAGATCCTCGAGGTCGCGCGGCGCAACGCGCAGCTCAATGACGCCAAGATCCGCTTCGTGCAGTCCGACCTGTTCCCGTGGCTGCGCGATGCCGCCAATGCCGGCGAGCAGTTCGACGTGGTGGTGCTCGACCCGGCCAAGCTCACGCGCGATCGCGAGCAGGTCATCCAGGCGCTGAAGAAATACAACGACATGAACAAGCTGGCGATGTCGGTGGTCAAGCCTGGCGGCGTGCTGCTGACCTGTTCGTGCACCGGCCTGGTGAGCGAAGAGGAGTTCCTGGACATGATCCGCCGCGCCGCCTATTTCGCTGGCCGCAAGGTCCAGGTGCTCAAGGTGTCCGGTGCGGGTGGTGATCATCCGTTCATGGCTCATGTAAAGGAAAGCCGCTATCTGAAAGCGGTGTTCTGCCGGGTGGATTGACCCGGCGTCGATCGGAGAGCGCAATGCGAATGCTATCGATTGCCCGGGCGCTGCTGCTGCCTGGCCTGCTGCTGTGCGGATGCAACGCCGTGGCGGCCAACGTCGTCACGACGGCCGCGGCGACGTTGCCGTCGATTGCCGCCAGCGTGGCCACCGCGACCAAGCCGGCGCTCCGCACCAGCGTGCCTGCGCCAGTTGCGGTGCCCACCACGACGCCGCAGGTGCCGATCGCGCAAGCGCCCGTGACCACCACCTCGCCGACCGCACCCACGGTACCCGCTGTACTCACGGTACCCGCCGCACCCTCCGTCGCCGCAATTGCGCCGCCGCCACTGCCGATTGAACTCGACAACCTGGCCCTCAAGCCCGGGCAGTTCGTGTGGCTGCCGGAAATCGTGCCAAGTGGCCCGCTGGTGATCGTGGTGAGCATTCCCGAGCAGAAGGCTTTCGTGTATCGCAACGGCGTGCGCATCGCGGTATCCACCGTGAGCACCGGCAAGAAGGGCCACGAAACGCCGACCGGCGTATTCACCATCCTGCAGAAGCACAAGGACCACCGCTCCAGTCTGTACGACGATGCGCCGATGCCCTTCATGCAACGCCTGACCTGGGACGGCGTGGCATTGCATGCGGGCAAGCTGCCCGGCTATCCAGCCTCGCACGGCTGCGTGCGCCTGCCCGAGGACTTCGCGCGCAAGCTGTTTGATGTGACCGACTTCGGCATCACCGTCATTGTCGCCAACGACAGCAGCGCCCCCGCCGAGACCGCGCACCCGGGGGTGTTCGTGCCGCCGGTGCCGGTTGCCGGCGCCGCACCGGTGGTCGTGCCACGCCTGAATTGGCACGAGGAATATCGTTGGCGTCCCGACCTGGCCCCGGAAGGTCCGTTGACCATCCTGCTCAGCTCGGCGGACAAGCGCGTGTTGGTGATGCGCAACGGCATTGAAATTGGTCGCGCCCGCTTCGAAATGCGCGGTACCGGTCCGCTCGGCACCCAGGCTTATGTGTTGTTGCAGGGCCGTCGCGACGAACCGAGCCTGGTGGTTCCGGAACGCCGCGCCTTGAACTGGATGACGATCGCCCTGCCCGGTTACGCACCTGCCGCTGCCGGCGAACAACTCGATCCGCAGTCGGCCGGCCGCGTGGTGTTGCCGCCGAAATTCGCCAAGGGCGTGTATGACGCGCTGTTGCCCGGCGCGACCCTTGTGGTGACTGACGCATCGGTCCTGCCGCAGACCACGGGCAAGGCACTGACCGTGCTCAGCACCGGCACGCCCGCTGACGAGGAAGCACCGCCCGAGGAGTGACTACGTACGCACGTGAGCGGTGCGTGAGCGTGGCGTAAGTGCGCGCTGAATCATGGTCATCGTCGGCAGTTGTGTTGCGCTGCGGCTCATCCTCGCGGAGCTAGTGTGGAGTCAAGCCCCACACGACGCCCGCGAAGGATCGCCAGAATGCGCAACGCCACCGCCCTGTCAGTCTTCGTCTGCGCCTGCCTGGCGCTGTCCTGCGCCCGCGCCCGCGCGGACGATACGGCCATCGCGACGACCGTGCCTGGTGCAACAGCAATGCAAGCGAGCCCGATGGATGCGCGCCTGCTTGCTAGCGGCGCATTTGGCATCAACTCGTTTGGGACCAACGCGATGGGCACAAGCGCGACGCAGACCGGCAACGTTGGCGCGAGCGCAAATGACGAGCGCACCGTGGACGCCATTGCGGCGTCGCTCAAGCCCGGTGAATTCCAGCGGCTCGGAGTAGATTCCGGCCGCGGTGGCCTGCTGACCGTGGTGGACTTGTCGCAGCAGCGCGCGATCGTCTACCGCAGCGGCCAGCCGATCGCCGTCACCACGGTGAGCACCGGCATGCCGGGTCGTGACACCCCGACCGGCGTATTCCCGATCCTGGCCAAGGAAAAGATGCATCACTCCAACCTGTACGACGACGCCCCGATGCCCTTCATGCAGCGCCTGACCTGGGACGGCATCGCGATGCACGCCGGCCGTGTGCGCGAGCATCCCGCCTCGCACGGCTGCGTGCGCCTGCCCAAGGCGTTCGCCGAGCAGCTTTACAGCGTGACCTCGAAGGGCGAGACCGTGGTCATCGCCCAGGACAATTCGGCTGCTGCGCTGATCGCCGCCGGCCTGCCGGAATGGCAGGCCATGCAGGTGGGCCGCGAGTCCGAATCGGCATCATCGACGCTTGCGTTCCGCGACCACGGCGGCGCCGCAGGTGGCAATGTGGACGGCGCGATGGATGCGCCGCACTGACAATGGCAGCGGTAACCAGAGCAGGAACCCGTCCACAGATTCGAACATCCAACCCCCCTACGGCCGCTTGAAAGAGCGCGAATAGTCATTCAGCCAACGTTTTGCTAACCTCGTACCCGGTAACCTGCGCCGGTCTTGCGAGGATTCCAGCTGATGCGCCGAATGATTGCCCCGTTGCTCTGCAGCCTCGCCTTGGGCCTTGTGCCCACCGTGTCCGCCGCTGCCACCTCGGCCGCCGACCTGTCGCGCCTGGCTTCTGATGTCGATCCGCGCGTGCTGCAGTTGGCCCTCGAGGCGCGTGACTGCGCCGCCGCCGAGCTCGGCGTGGCCGCCTCGCAGCGTTTGGCCGTGATCGATTATTCACGCCCGTCCACCGAGCCGCGCCTGTGGGTGTTCGACCTGGCCGCTGACAAGCTGCTGTTCCGCGAAGTGGTCGCGCATGGCCAGGGCACCGGCGAGAACATGGCGATGCACTTCTCCAACAGCGATGGCAGCCACCAGTCCAGCCTGGGCCTGTTCCGTACCACCGAAACCTACGAAGGGCACAACGGCTATTCGCTGCGCATGCAGGGCCTGGAGCCCGGCACCAACGACGCTGCCATGGCGCGCGCGATCGTCATGCATGGCGCGCCCTACGTGAACACCCAGATGGCGCACAGCAAGGGCCGGCTCGGTCGCAGCTGGGGCTGCCCCGCGCTGCGCCCGGAAGTTGCCCACCAGGTCATCGACAGCCTGAAGAACGGGCAGATGATCTTTGCCTACTACCCGGACAGCGGGTGGTTGAAGCGTTCGCCGTTCCTGGGCTGCCAGTCGCGCAAGGTGCCGGGACAGGTGTTCGCCAGCAACCAGGGCATGGCGCGCACGCTGCCGCCGTCGCCGATGAACAAGGCGGCGCCGAGGTAAGTTCGCCCCGCGTCGCGCGCGCGGCTATCGCCGGGCCGCGCGACCGCGCATAAACTGGGCGCCCGTCCCGACAGAGAACCACCCGTGGAGACTTCCGCGGTCATGCCCGTGCGCCGTGCCGCACTGGCCTTCATCTTCATCACCGTGCTGCTGGATATCCTTGCCTTCGGGATGATCATCCCGGTGCTGCCGCACCTGATCGCCAGCTTCTATGAAGGCAATCTGTCGCGCGCGACCATCACCCACGGCCTGTTCGCATCAGTGTTCATGCTGATGCAGTTCCTGTGTTCGCCGATCCAGGGCGCGTTGTCGGATCGCTACGGACGCCGTCCGGTGATCCTGTTGTCGAACCTCGGCCTGGGCCTGGACTTCATCCTGATGGCAGTCGCGCAGACCTTGCCGCTGTTGTTCATCGGCCGCGTGCTGTCGGGCATCACCTCGGCCAGCTTCAGCACTGCCAACGCCTACATCGCCGATGTCACCGCGCCGGAAAAGCGCGCCGCGGCGTTCGGCACGCTCGGCATGGCCTTCGGCGCCGGCTTCGTGCTGGCACCGGCGATCGGTGGCTGGCTGGGTGCAATCGGCCCCCGTGTGCCGTTCTGGATCGCCGCCGGCCTGAGCCTTGCAAACTTCTGCTATGGCCTGTTCGTGTTGCCCGAATCCTTGCCAGCCGACCGACGCGCGCCATTTTCCTGGCGCCGCGCCAATCCGGTGGCATCGCTCAATTTCCTGTCCCAGCACCCCGAGGTCTTCGCCCTTGCTGGTGTGTTGTTCCTGATGCAGATGGCGCACGTGGTGTACCCGAGCACCTTCGTGCTGTATTCGGACTATCGCTTCGGCTGGGGCCCCGCGATGGTCGGTTACACGCTGGCCGGGGTCGGCGTGTTGTCGGCGATCGTGCAGGGCGCGCTGATCGGCAAGGCGATCAAGGCAGTCGGTGAGCGGCGCACGCTGCTGATCGGGCTGGCGTTCGGCACGCTCGGCTTCACCCTCTACGCGCTGGCGCCGAGTGGCGGCTGGTTCTGGCTGGCGATGCCGATCGCAGCCCTGTGGGGCCTGGCGATGCCGGCGGCGCAAGGATTGATGACGCGCCAGGTGGATCCGCGCGAACAGGGTCGGCTGCAGGGTGCCGTGGTCAGCCTGTCGAGCCTGGCCGGGATCATCGCGCCGACCCTGTTCACGCGTGCATTTGCCAGCGTCAGCGCGCACAACCTGCGCGGGCCGCTGGCCGGCCTGACCTTCTGGCTGGCGGCGCTGCTGCTGCTGCTGGCCCTGGGCCTGGCCTGGCGCGGCACGGCGGCAAGCCGCGCATCGGCGGCGGCACGACGCGTCGCCGAGTCCGGCTGAGTGCTTGCATAGCCGGTAGGATGGACGTCCCGCAGGCAGGAGCAATGCCCATGGACCAGCCCCCCACCCAGGCCGAGGCCGAGGCCGCCGTCCGTACCCTGTTGCAGTGGGCCGGCGAGGATCCCACCCGCGAGGGCCTGCTCGACACACCCAAGCGCGTGGCCAAGGCCTATCGCGACTGGTTCTCCGGCTACACAGTCGATCCGGCCGAGTACCTGCGCCGTACCTTCGAGGAAGTGGAAGGCTACGACGAGCTGATCGTGCTGCGTGGGATCGAGTTCGAAAGCCATTGCGAGCACCACATGGCGCCGATCATCGGCAAGGCCCACGTGGGCTATCTGCCGAGCGGCCGCGTGGTCGGCATCAGCAAGCTGGCCCGGGTGGTGGAGGCCTATGCCCGACGCTTCCAGGTGCAGGAAAAAATGACCGCCCAGATCGCCCACACCATCGAGGACGTGCTGCAGCCGCGTGGCGTGGCGGTGGTGATCGAGGGGGCGCACGAATGCATGACCACCCGCGGGATCCACAAGCGCGGGGTGAGCATGGTCACCAGCGCCATGCTGGGTGCATTCCGTGACGATGCGCGCACCCGCAGTGAATTCCTGCAATTCATTGGCATGCGACCCTGACCAACGGCCCGGTTTGGGCGATAATTGGCCGATGAAGGACCCCCGCACCCTGCTTGCCGACTTCCGTTCCCGGGTGGTGATCGCCCCGGCGTTGCCGGCGCGCGAGGACTGGCTGGCGCGGATTGATGCGCTCGCCCAAGCGCTGGAACACCAGGTCGCCAAAATCGCGCGCCTGCGCCAGGACATCGCCGACGCCGAGCACACCCGCGATGTCGCCAACCTGGCGCGGATGCGCGTATTCGGCCAGCTCAACACACTGCACAAGACCATCGCCGCGGCCACGCCGGGCTATGACGGCGAAACCGATGGCGAAGTGCAGCACGTCGCACTGCGCCGGATTGAATGGCTGGCCACCCGTGGCGGCAGCGATCCGGCGGCGGCCGAAGCGGCGCGCGAAGCCGAGATGGATGCGCCGATGCCCAGCCAGGCGGTGCTTGAGGCGGTCATTGCCGGCAGCCGGCGCTTCTCCAAGGCGCAATTGGAATTCAGCCTGTCCGAGGCGATCGTGCTGACCAACTGGGAACTCACGCCGCTTGAACTGACCGAGCGTGGCGAGCCCTGGATCGCCGAGCTGATCATGAAGAACCACGCCCCGCACGGGGCCTGAAGCCAGCGTGCCGGCGCAGATGACGGCTCGGCGCCTGGTCCTGCTGTCGGCATTGGCGCTGGTCGGCTTCGCCGGCAACTCCCTGTTGTGCCGGGCCGCGCTGCGCGAGGGCGGTATCGACGCGGCCAGCTTCACCAGCCTGCGGCTGCTCAGCGGCGCTGCCATGCTCTGGCTCGTGATCGGCCTGGATGGACTGCGTCGTCGGGGCGACGTGGGTCGCAGGGCGGCACAAGCTGACGCGTTGCGGCCCGCCCCGGCGCCGGTCCCGGGCGACTGGGCCAGCGCCACGGCCCTGTTCGGCTACGCGCTCCTGTTTTCACTGGCCTATCGGTCCCTGGGCGCAGCCACCGGCGCCCTGCTGCTGTTTGGGGCCGTCCAGGCGACCATGCTCGGACAAGCCTGGCGCCTGGGCGAAGTCCTGCGCGGCTGGCGTCTGGCCGGCGTGTTCGTGGCGGCAGCAGGCTTGCTGGTACTGCTCTTGCCCGGCGCCCATGCGCCGGCGCCCGCCCCCGCCCTGGCCATGGCCGGTGCGGGCGTGGCGTGGGGGATCTACTCCTTGCGCGGCCGGCGCGGCGGGCCGCCGCTGGCGGCAACTGCCGGCAACTTCCTGCGCGCCTTGCCATTCGCGGCCATCGCCAGCCTGGCCACCGGGGCGGCTTGGCACGCCAACGCGCTGGGCCTGGCCTGCGCGCTGGCCTCCGGGGCCCTGGCCTCGGGACTCGGCTATGCCCTGTGGTACGCCGCCCTGCCGTCGCTGCGGGCCGCCACCGCTGCCACCCTGCAGCTGGCGGTGCCCGTGATCACCGCGTTGGGTGCCGTGGCCCTGCTCGGCGAACCACTCGGACCTCGCCTGTTGCTGGCCGCCGCGGCCGTGCTTGGCGGCATCGCCCTGATCATCCGCGCACCCGGATAAGTCCATTCTGCGCGGTTCGGCACGATTCCTGAATGGCTTTCCCGCTAGAGTCGCCGGACGGAGGGGTCAGCATGACCAGTCCGGCATGACGCAAACGGCCCGGGCCGAACGACACAGGGGAACCACACGATGGCGCTTCAAAACGATATCCGCCGCCTTTCCATTGGCATTGCATCCGCCTTGCTGGTGCTGGTGCTTGCACCCGCGCCATCCCCCGCCCAGGCTGCCGCCGGCGGCGTCGCGCGCTTTGCGCCGGGCCAGCTGCGCAGCATCGACCAGCTGCCGCCCGGCCAGTTGCGGCGCAAGATCGAATCGCTGTCCCCGCAAGCGCAGGCCAATGCGCTGCACTGGCTGCAGAAGATCAGCCTGACCGGCGCCGATTACGACCAACTGCGGTCGGACATCGGCGGTGGCATCTTCGTCGCCGACAACCAGAGCGTCCCCGCCGCCGCAACGCGCGCCAAGGGCAGCGTGTCGGCCAGCGCCGGCAGCGGCACCGTGTCCGCGGCCTTTGTCCCGGCCGATGCCTTCAAGCTGCACAGCCGCCCGGGTGCGAGCAATCGCGTGTACCTGGACTTCGACGGCCACACCTTCACCAACACCGCCTGGGGCGCCGGCACCTTCGTCGCCGTCGCCTTCAGCCAGGATGCCGACCGCACTACCTTCAGCGACACCGAGCGTGGCGCGATCATCGACATCTGGCATCGCGTCGCCGAAGACCTGGCACCGTTCAACATCGACGTCACCACCGAAGAGCCGACCACGTTCAGCAACACCACCGGCCGCGTGATCATCACCGAGCACACCGACGCCAATGGCGTGGCCATGCCCGCGCCCGGTTCCGGCGGCGTTGCCTATGTCAACGTGTTCGGCGCGTCGAATTACGCAAGCTTCTACTCGCCCGCCATCGTCTATGCCGACAGCCTCGGCCCGAATGTGCAGACCTACATCGCTGAAGCGAGTTCGCACGAGTTCGGTCACAACCTGGGCCTGTCGCACGACGGTACGGCAGTGGGCGGAGCGGCCTACTACGGCGGCCTGGGCAGCGGGCTGGTGTCGTGGGCGCCAATCATGGGCAACGGCTACTACAACAATGTCACCGAGTGGAGCAAAGGCGAATACCCGGACGCCAACCAGACCCAGGACGACCTGGCGATCATTGCCGCCAAACTGGGCTACCGCGCGGATGACCACGGCAACGCCATCGGCAGCGGCACCGCACTGGTGGTCAATCCCGATGGCACCGTCGACTCGACCAACCCGGAACTTGATCCGTACAACCTGCTGCCGCAGAACAAGGGCGTGATCGGCTCGGCCACTGACGTGGACGTGTTCTCGTTCAGTGCCGGCGCCGGCCCGCTGACGCTCACCGTCAAGCCAGCTTGGGAGGCGTTCTACCGCGCGACCACGCGGCGCGGCGCCAACCTTGATGTCGGCCTGGAGCTGCGCGACAACGCTGGCGGCCTGGTTGCGTCCAATGACCCGAACACCGACACCATGGCCACGGTCTCTGCCACGGTTGCCGCGGGCACCTACCATCTGCTGGTGACCGGCGTGGCCAATGCGGTCACGCCGTATTCGACCTACGGCAGCGTGGGTGAGTACTTCATCAATGGCAGCATCACCACGGGCAGCGTCGACACTACCGCGCCGACCCCGAATCCGATGAGCTTTGCCAGCGCACCGGCGGCCACCGGCACCAGCAGCATCGCGATGACCGCGAGCACGGCAACCGAGGCGGTGAGCAGCGTGCAGTACCGATTCAATTGCGTTGCTGGCGGCACGGGCTGCGTCAGCAGTGCCTGGCAGTCGGGCACCAGCTACAGCGCGACCGGCTTGGCAGCGGCCACCCAGTACAGCTTCAACGTGGAGGCGCGTGACCTGGCCGGCAACACGACCGCCGCCTCGGCCACCGCCAGCGCGACCACCGACAGCGCGCCGCCGCCGCCACCGTACGTTGATTACGCCGCTGCGTCGGACACGGCCGTTGCCGGAAACGTCAATGGCGGCTTCGGCAACACCGCGACCGACGATGGCGTGGTGCAGTCGGTCACCGAAGTGGACTCGGGTGGCAAGCCGTCCACCCGCTACAGCACCCTCGAGCGTCGCTGGAACTTCAACGTGAGTGCCGGCATCGGGACCACGGTGATCGCCAATGCCTGGAGCAGTGGCTCGAGCGATGGCGATACGTTTGCCTTCGAGTTCTCGACCAATGGCGGTACCAGTTGGTCGCCGTTGTTCACCGTGTCGGCGACCAGCAGCGGCAATGTGCAGAGTGCGGCGCTGGCGGGCGCGCCGTCCGGCGCGATCATCGTGCGCGTGGTGGATACCAACCGCAACGCGGGCGCACGCGCGTATGACACGGTGTTCGTGGACCAGCTGATCGTGCAGGTGACCAATCCGTCGAGCAATCCGCCGACCGGCAATCCGAGTGGGCTGGGCGCAACCGCCGTCTCGTCGAGCCAGATCAACCTGGCCTGGACCGATGGCGTGAGCGGCGAGAGCGGCTACCGCGTCGAGCGTTCGCCCGACGGCAGCAGCGGCTGGTCGATCATTGCCACGCTCGGCCTCAACAGCCAGGCCTACAGCGATACCGGCCTGGCCGCGTCGAGCACCTACTTCTACCGCGTCAGTGCCTTCAACGTGAATGGCAGCACCGGCTTCAGCAGCGCCAGCGCCACCACGCCGGTTGCGCCGCCGCCGCCGGCCTTGTCGTTGACCGCGGTGGGCTACAAGGTGAAGGGCATATCCAAGGTCGACCTGTCCTGGACCGGCGCGACCGGCGTGGACATCTACCGCGACGGCACCAAGGTTGGAACCAATGTTGGCGGCACCAGCTACACCGACAACATCAACAGCAAGGGCACCGGCACCTACACGCACAAGGTGTGCACCACCGGCAGCACCAGCACCTGCTCCAACACGACGACGACGGTGTTCTGATCGCCCGCCTGGCGCGCATCGCAACGATGCGCGCCAGGCGGATCGGTTTCATGTCAGGCGGTTGGCAGCGCGGCCGATGGCGGCATCGCGAAACGGAACACCGTGCCATCGACCGCGTCCGACGCCACTTCGATCCGGCCACCATGCGCGCGCGCGATTTCCGCGCAGATATACAAGCCCAGGCCCAGGCCACCGCTGGCCTTGTCGCTGCTGGCGCGCCAGAACGGCTCGAATAGCCGAACCCTTGTCTCTGGCGGGATCGTCGAGCCGTGGTTACGCACGGCGAGGGAAAAGCCGTCACTGTCGCTCACTGCAGCCACTTCGATCGGATGATCGGCCGCACCGTGGGCGAGCGCGTTGCCGAGCAGGTTGGCCAGGACCTGCGCGATGCGCTTTTCATCCGCCAACACCGGCGCGTCGAATGCCAGGCGCCACACGATCTGTCGCTGCGGATGTGCGATCTGCAGTTCGGACACCACCTGCTCAAGCGCCGCCGACAGCGCATCCGAGGTGCGCAGGAACACCGGGATGCCGCCGCCCAGGCGGCCGCGGGCAAAGTCGAGCAGGTCGCGGATCAGGTCCTGCATCCGGTCGCAGCTGCGCTCCATCCGCGCCAGGTGCGCATCAAGATGGCCGCGCGCGGCAAGCTCGGGTCCGGACTGGCGCAGGATCCCCACGCCCATGCCCAGCGCGTGCAGCGGGCCTTGCAGGTCGTGGCCGAGGATGGCGATGAATTGCTCGCGCAACCGTGCCACGTCACGCGCGGCGAACAGCTCGCGGTCACTGTCGGCCACGCGCTCCTCGGCTTCCAGATGCGCGGCAATCAGTTGTGCATAAAGCTCCAGGCTCTGGCGCAATGCCGGGTCATCGAGCTTGGCGGCACGCACGTCGATCGCGCACAAGGTGCCAAAGAACGCGCCGTCTGAGCGATAGATCGGAATCGAGACATAGCTTTCAATGCCGTACATCGCCGGGATCGGATGCGCGGACCAATGCGGATCGCTGCTGGCCTGGCCGAACAGCACCGGCTCGCGCTGGCGCCGCACCTGGTCGCAGATGGTTGTATTGATGGCCAGCTGGCTGCCGGGTACCAGGCCGAAGTCGATCTGGTCGTGCACTGCGCACGCCGTCCAGCTTTCCTCATCCACGCGCGCCACGACGGTAAAGCGCATGCCGGTCTGGGCGGCGACGACTTCCAGGATGCGCTGCACCGAGGGCAGCCGGCCGATGGTGGCGAGGTCACGGTCGATGGCGGGGTCGCGGATCATGGCGGGCCTGCTGGTCTCATACGCCGACCACTGTATCTGTGTGGAGGGGCTGCGGCTATGCGACCCATGCCATTCGTCACTTGACGCTGCTTTGCGCGGGTCGGCACTCTCGAACAGGTATCGACGGTCTAAGTGCCCGGGTGGTCTGGGCGGGATCGGCGTTCCATGGTCCAGGGGAGTATGGCGGATGGATAGGCGCGATTTCATGCAATACACAGGGCTCGGCGTCGCCGGGCTCATGCTTCCCGGGGCCGGCCGCGCGATCGCCGCCGAGGCACTGGGCGAGACCATGGACGTGCGCCTGAAGAAGGCCATCGCCGACACCGCACTCACTGCCGCCCGCGTCGCCGGCGCCACCTATTGCGACGTACGCATCGGCCGCTACCTGCGCCAGTTCGTGGTTACCCGCGAGAACAAGGTGCAGAACATCGTCAGCACCGAATCAGTGGGCGTGGGCATCCGGGTGATCGCCAACGGGACCTGGGGTTTCTGCGCCACCGCCGACATGGGCACCGAAGCGATCGCGGCCGCGGCGCGCCAGGCGGTTGCGATCGCCAAGGCCAATTCGAAGACGCAGACCGAGCCGGTGGTGCTGGCACCGACGCCGGGCGTGGGCGAGGTCAGCTGGAAAACGCCGATCGTCAAGAACGCGATGGAGATTCCAGTCAAGGAAAAAGCCGACCTGCTGCTGAGCGTGAACGCCGCGGCGATGAAGGCCGGCGCCGACTACGTCAACTCGATCCTGTTCCAGGTCAACGAGCAGAAATATTTCGCCTCCACCGACGGCAGCTACATCGACCAGGACGTGCACCGCATCTGGGCACCGATGACGGTGACCTGCATTGACAAGGCCAGCGGCAAGTTCCGTACCCGCGATGGCCTGAGCTGCCCGATGGGCATGGGCTACGAATACCTGGATGGCAGCGCAGCGGGCAAGGTGATCACGCCCAATGGCATCGTCAACTATTCCACGTCCTACGACATGGTCGAGGATGCGATCGCCGCGGCCAGGCAGGCGCGCGAGAAGCTCAGCGCGCCGTCGGTCAAGCCGGGCAAGTACGACCTGGTGCTGGATCCCTCGCACCTGTGGCTGACCATCCACGAATCGGTCGGCCATCCGACCGAACTCGATCGCGTACTTGGCTACGAAGCCAACTACGCCGGCACCAGCTTCGCCACGCTGGACAAGTGGCGCGACAAGTTCAAGTACGGCAGCGACAAGGTGACCATCTTCGCCGACAAGGTGCAGCCCGGCAGCTTGGGTGCGGTCGGTTACGACGACGAAGGCGTCAAGACCAAGCGCTGGGACATCATCAAGGACGGCGTGCTGGTCAACTACCAGGCGATCCGCGACCAGGTGCATATCCTGGGCGAAACCGAGTCCAACGGCTGCTGCTATGCCGACAACTGGTCCAGCGTGCAGTTCCAGCGCATGGCCAACATCTCGCTGGCCCCGGGCAAGGAACCGCTCAGCGTCGCCGACATGATCAAGGACGTCGAGAAGGGCATCTACATCCTGGGCGATGGCAGCTTCTCGATTGACCAGCAGCGCTACAACGCGCAGTTTGGCGGCCAGCTGTTCTACGAGATCAAGGACGGCAAGATCGCCGGCATGATCGAGGACGTGGCCTACCAGATCCGCACGCCGGAGTTCTGGAACAGCTGCGTCGCGGTCTGCGACGAGCGCGACTATCGCCTTGGTGGCAGCTTCTTCGACGGCAAGGGCCAGCCCGGACAATCGTCCGCGGTGTCGCACTTCTCGAGCACGGCGCGCTTCAATGGCGTCAACGTCATCAACACTGCCCGTAGCCTCGGCTGAGTCAGGAGAACCAACCCATGAAACTGTTCAACGAGGCCGAGGCCCGCGCACTGCTGCAGAAGGTGATCAAGCTGTCGGTCGCCGACGAATGCAACGCCCAGCTCAGCGGCTCCAACGCCGGCAACATCCGCTTTGCGCTCAACAACGTGTCCACCAGCGGCATCGTCAGCGATGTCAGCCTGGGGGTGCAGGTGGCGTTCGGCAAGCGCACCGGCACCGCAACCATCAACGAGTTCGACGACGCCTCGCTCGAGCGCGTGGTGCGCCGGGCCGAAACGCTGGCCAAGCTGGCGCCGGAAAATGATGAATACATGCCCGAACTTGGGCCGCAGGTGTACACGCCGGCGCCTGCGTTTGCGCAATCCACCGCCGACATCACGCCCGAATATCGCGCGCAGGTGGCCGCCGATTCGATCGGACCGTGCAAGGCCAACGATCTGGTCGCGGCCGGCTTCCTGGCCGACAGCGCGGGCTTCATTGCCTTCGCCAACTCCAAGGGCAACTTCGGCTACCAGGCACTGAGCGACGTCAACTACACCTGCACCGTGCGCACCGCCGACGGCCGCGGCTCGGGCTGGGTGACCAGCAACTACGAGGACGTGGGCAAGTTCAACGCCAAAAATGACATCGCCGTCGCTGTGCGCAAGGCCAAAGGGTCGATTGATGCCAAGGCGCTCGAGCCGGGCAAGTACACAGTCATCCTGGAGCCCGCTGCCGCCGCAGGCCTGATCAGCTTCATGATGGGCAGCTTCGATGCGCGCCAGTCCGACGAGGGGCGCAGCTTCCTGTCCAAGAAGGGCGGCGGCAACAAGCTCGGCGAGCTGGTGTTCGACCCGAAGGTCAGCATCTGGGCCGATCCGACCAGCGCCGAGGCGCCGGCCACGCCCTGGGACGGCGAGAACCTGCCGCGTGGCCGCCACCCGATCATCGACAAAGGCAAGGTCACGCATCTGGACGTGTCGCGCTACTGGGCACAGAAGACCGGAAAGGCGCCCGCGGCCAGCCCGGGCAACCTGCTGATGGCCGGCGGCACCAAGTCGATCGCCGAACTCGTCGCCAGCACCCAGAAGGGCATCCTGGTCACGCGCACCTGGTACATCCGCCTGGTCGATCCGCAGACGATGCTGCTGACTGGCCTGACCCGTGACGGTACCTTCTACATCGAGAATGGCGAGATCAAGTACCCGGTGAAGAACTTCCGCTTCAACGAATCGCCAGTGATCATGCTCAACAACGTCGAGGAACTGGGCAAGCCGGTGCGCATCGCGGGCGACGAATCCGGCTACGGGATGATGATCCCGCCGATGAAGTTGCGCGATTTCACCTTCACCTCGCTCTCCGACGCGGTCTAACTCTTGTGGGAGCGGCTTTAGCCGCGACTGATGACATGGACCCAAGCCCTGCCATCGCGGCTAAAGCCGCTCCCACAGCCGCTCCTACGGCCGCTCCTGCATTTGGCCGCCGCCGGCTGCTGCAGCTGGCGCTCGGCGCGGCGGCCGCCTCGTTGCTGCCGCGCGCGGCATGGGCGCGCACCGAGTACGACTTCTGGTTCACCCGGCTGATGTACGAGTCCGGTGATTGGGACGTGGACCAGCGCATGCCGTCCAACCTGATCACCTCGCTGATTGATTACACCTCACTGCGCGTCGACACCCAGGAACACATTCTGCCGCTGTCGGACCCGCGCATGCTGGCGGCACCGTTCTGCTACCTGGCCGGGCACAAGCTGGTCGAGTTCAACCCGGACGAGCGGCGCAACTTCGAGCGCTACGTGCGCAATGGCGGCTTCGTGCTGGTGGATGATTGCAACCACGACATCGACGGGTTGTTCGCGACATCCTTCGAGGCGCAGATGGCGTCGATCTTCGGGCGTACTGCGCTGCAGAAGTTGCCGAACAGGCATCCTGTCTTTTCCAGCTTCTTCAAGTTTGATGGAGCACCTGCCACTGGCATGGAATTGAATGGGTGGGGGGATGATTTGGTGCACGATTACCTCAAGGGCATCGTCATCGACGGCCGGCTCGGCGTGCTCTACAGCAACAAGGACTACGGCTGCGAGTGGGACTATGACTGGCGCAACAAGCGCTTTTTGGCCGAGGACAATACAAAGTTCGGGGTGAATATCGTGATGTATGCGATGACGCATTGAGGTGGTGGATGGAAGTCGCGGCTCAAGCCGCTCCCACAGGGTGTATGGAAGTCGCGGCTGGCCTTCAACAGACGAATGTCTGGTCAGCCGCTCCCACAAGGTGACAGGAATGGATGGGCAGTTGAGCGAGAGGGACATGGCCGAGCAGGTGGCCAAGCTGGGGGAATTGCGTGCGGCGATTGCCACGGCGATTGTTGGCCAGCATGCGGTGGTGGAACAGTTGCTTACCGGCCTGCTGGCGGGCGGCCACTGCTTGCTCGAAGGCGTACCGGGGCTGGGCAAGACGCTGCTGGTGCGCACGCTCGGGCAAGCACTGGACCTGCGCTTCCGGCGCATCCAGTTCACCCCGGACCTGATGCCCAGCGATATCCTGGGCACCGAGATCCTCGAAGAAGACCATGGCACCGGCAAGCGCCACTTCCAGTTCCAGGAAGGCCCGGTGTTCACCAACCTGCTGCTGGCCGACGAGCTCAATCGCACACCGCCGAAAACCCAGGCCGCGCTGCTCGAAGCGATGCAGGAACATACCGTCAGCTATGCCGGCGTGACCCATCGCCTGCCCGAACCCTTCTTCGTGCTGGCAACGCAGAATCCACTGGAACAGGCCGGCACCTATCCGTTGCCGGAAGCGCAGCTGGATCGCTTCCTGCTGCACGTGAAAGTGGCTTATCCCGATGAAGCCGAGGAGCGCGAGATCCTGCGCAGCACCACCGGCTTACCGGGCGCCAGCGTTCCGGCAGTGATGGATGGCGCGGCGATTCGCGCGCTGCAAAAACTGGCGCGCGAAGTGCACGTGGGCGACGAGCTGCTGTCCTGGATCAATCGTCTGGTGCGCGCCAGCCGACCCGGCCCGGATGCGCCGGCCGAAGTACGCGCCTGGGTTCGTTGGGGCGCAGGACCGCGCGCAGGGCAGGCGCTGGTGTTATGCGCCAAGGCACGCGCGCTTTTGCATGGCCGCTTTGCCGCGACGCGCGAAGACGTCGCCGCGCTGGCGGCGCCGGTGATGCGGCATCGCCTGCTGCTGAGCTTCACCGCCGAAGCCGAAGGGCGCGACGCCGACGAGGTGGTGGCCGCGTTGCTGCGCGCGTTGCCGGCGCCCGCGGCCTGAGCCGCGCGGGCCTGCGCGCATGGATCCTGCGGTCGTCATCCCGCCCGAGTTGAGGGCGCGGCTGGTGCAGATGCGCCTGTCGGCGCGTCGCGCGCAGGGTGATCGCGGCTTCGGCCAGCACGCCAGCCGCAGCCGCGGCGCCGGCATGGAGTTCGCGCAATACCGACCCTATGCACCAGGCGACGAGCCACGGCAGATCGATTGGAAGCTGTTCGCGCGTTCGGATCGCCACTACGTGCGTGAAGCCGAGCGCGACAGCCCGCTGACGGCCTGGGTGCTGGTCGATACCAGCGCCTCGATGGGGCAGGGCGACGCTGCACGCAAGCACTGGACGCGCCTGGATGCGGCGCGCGTGGTGACTGCCTGCCTGTTGGAACTTGCAATCCGGCAAGGGGATCGGATCGGCGTGCTCGCCGTGTCCGAAGCCGGCCTGCGCTGGACCGAAGCCGCCGGCGGCCCGCGCCATCGCGACCGCACGCTGTTGTCGATGCGCGACTGGACAGCGCGTGGTGTCTGGCCGACCGAAGCGGTGCTGCGCCCGGCCTGGGAGCGCATCCGTCCGGGCGACCTGGTGGTAGCGATTGGGGATGGCTTCGACGACGGCATGATTGCGCTGCTTGAACGCCTCGCTGCGGCGCGGCGCGAGGTGGTGTTCGTGCAGG
>JBBRZU010000017.1:0-34705 GCA_038236425.1 Lysobacterales bacterium | reverse complement strand
GCCCGCATGCGCAATCTGGAGGCGGCCTTCGACGCCGCTGATGCCGGCAGCCTGGATCTGGCTGGCGCGACCCGCTATGCCCGCGACCCGCTGTATCCCTGGCTGCAGGCCGCGGTGGTGCGCAAGCAGCTGCGCACGGCCGATCCGGCCACCGTGCATCCCTTGCTGCAGTCCCTGGGCGACACCGCCCCGGGCCGCTGGCTAAGGCCGGCATGGCTGTCCGAGCTTGCCCGGCGCGAGGATTGGGCCGCCTTCGAGGCCGATTGGCGCGGCAGTGACGATGCCGGGCTGCGTTGTGCAGACCTGCGCGCCCGCATGCAGTCCGGAGCGGACGAACCCGCTGCCTGGCGCGCCGATGCCAGCGCCATCTGGCTGACCGGAAAGTCGTTGCCCGATGCCTGCAACCCGGTACTTGCCCGCCTGGCCGCGATCGGCGCGCTCGGGCCGGACCTGCGCTGGAAGCGGATCAGGCTGGCGATTGACGAAGGCGAGCCCGGCATCCTTCGCGTCGCCGCCAATGGCCTGCCCGCCGACCAGGGTGACCTGGCGCGCGCCTACGCCGATTACCTGCAGGCACCAGGCGAGTCCGTGCCCGCGGGCTGGCTGGGTACCGAGCGCGGCCGTCTGGTGGTGGCAACCAGCCTGTCGAAGTTGTCGCGCCGCGATCCGGATCGTGCGCTTGGCTTGTTCCAGTCGCTGCCCGCGCCCGGCCTGGATGCGACCCAGCGCGCCAAGGTGGCCTACCAGATCGCGTTGTGGACCGTGGCGTCCTACGCACCGGGCGCCGCCGAGCGACTCGCCGCCGTGCCGGAGTCGGCCTACGACGACAAACTGCGCGAGTGGCAGGTACGCGATGCGATGATCCGCGGCGATGATGCCGCTGCGCTCGCCGCGATCGGCAAGATGAGCGCGGCGCAGCGCCAGGATTCCCACTGGCAGTACTACGAAGCGCGCCTGCGCGAGCGCCTCGGCCAGGGCGCTGCCGCACGCACGCTGTATGCGATGGCTGCACGCAGCCCGAGCTTCCACGGCTGGCTTGCCGCTGATCGCCTGAAGGCGCCGTACCAGCTGTGCCCGATCGAACCGCGCAGCGACGCCGCGCTGCGCAACCGCGTGGCATCCAGCCCGGGGCTGGCCCGCGCCTTCGACCTGTTCGCCATCGGCCGGATCGACCCGGCCACCCGCGAATGGTCCGAAGCGACCAAGCCGATGGACGACGACACCCGGCGCATCGCGGTGCAACGCGCGATCGCCGGAGGCTGGTTTGATCGTGCGGTGTTTGGCCTGGGCATGGCACCCGATGACTCGCGCTTGTACTCCTTGCGCTTCCCGCTGCATCACGCCGAGGCAATCCGGCGCTACTCGGCGGGCCAGTCGCTGGATCCGGCCTGGGTTGCCGGGCAGACCCGCTCGGAGTCCTCCTTCATGCCGCGGGCCCGCTCGGGCGCCGACGCGCGCGGCCTGATGCAGCTGTTACCGGGCACGGGCGCGCTCGCAGCCAAGCGACTGGGCATCCCGTTCGCTGGTGGCGAGAGCCTCTACGATCCCGAGACCAACCTGCAGCTGGGCACCGCCTATCTGCGGCAGATGCTTGATCGCTTTGACGGCCGCGCCTACCTGGCGATCGCCGCCTACAACGCCGGGCCGGCGCCGGTCGGGCGCTGGCGTGACGCCCGCGGCTCGCTGGATCCCGATTTCTTCATCGAAACCATCCCGTACAAGGAGACCCGCGAGTACGTCGCGCGGGTGCTCGCCTTCAGCGTGGTTTACGATTGGCGCCTGGGCAGCCAGGCAGCGCCGCTGACCGGGCGCATGCTCGGCGGCCTGGCCGGCAATGACGGGCGGCGCGCATTTCGCTGCGACACGTCGGCGCCGTAGTGCCGCCGTAGTACCGCCGTAGTACCGCCGTAGTACCGCGAGCGTCCCGGCGGCAAGGGACCAACTTCGTGACCGACAAGGACAGCGCTTGAACGCGACAGCCATGCACATCGTCGTGCTCGGGGGCACCGGCTTCATCGGTCGCCGCCTGGTCACCCGTCTCCTCGGCGACGGGCATCGGGTCACCGTGCTCAGCCGCAATCCTGCCGTCCACGCCGATCGCCTGGTACCGCCGGGCACCGAATTGCGCCGCACCAACGTTTACGATCCGGCAGCGTTGGCCGCTGCCCTGGCCGGCGCGGACGCCGCGATCAACCTGGTCGGCATCCTCAACGAGGCTGGCGACGATGGCCGCGGGTTCCAGCGTGCGCACGTCACCCTGACCCAGTCGCTGATCGCGGCCTGCCAGGCCAGCCGGACCCGCCGCCTGCTGCAGATGAGCTCGCTCAATGCGGGGCGCGGCGACAGTTACTACCTCAAGTCGCGTGGCGAGGCCGAAGCGGCCGTGAAGGCGTCCGGCCTGGATTGGACCGTATTCGAGCCGTCGGTTGTGTTCGGCCCGGGCGACGGCCTATTCGCGCGCTTCGGCGCATTGCTGCGCATGCTGCCGGTGATGCCACTTGCCTGCGCGAATACGCGTTTTGCGCCGGTTTACGTGGGCGATGTCGTCGAGGCCTTCGCGCGCGCCCTGCGCAACCGGCACACGTTTGGCGAGGTGTATGAACTCTATGGGCCTGACGTATTCACCCTGCGCGAGATCGTGCAGATGAGTGCGCGCCAGCTTGGCCTGCGCCGATTGGTGCTGCCGCTGCCGGATCTGTTCGGTCGGCTGCAGGGGCTGGCCTGTGACCTGCTGCCGGGCAAGCCTTTTTCCAGCGACAACTACCGCTCCCTGCAGATCGATTCCGTTGGCGGCATTGATGGACTGCATCGCCTTGGCATCGAGCCGACCCGCGTGTCCGCCGTGCTGGCCGACATCCTGGGCGGGCCGGACGACAGAGAGCACCGGTACACACGCTACCGGGCGATGCACTGACGCCATGCGCACCTATCTGGTCGGTGGCGCCGTGCGCGACCGGCTGCTTGGCGCACCGGTGGGTGACCGCGATTACGTTGTGGTCGGCGCGACACCTGTGCAGATGCTTGCTGACGGTTTCCGGCCGGTAGGCAAGGACTTTCCGGTGTTCCTGCATCCGGACACGCAGGAGGAGTACGCACTCGCGCGCACCGAGCGCAAGACGGCACCCGGCTATACCGGCTTCGTGTTCCATGCCGATGCCGACGTCACGCTCGAGCAGGATCTTGCGCGGCGCGACTTCACCGTCAACGCCATCGCCGAGGATGCAGACGGTGCCTTGGTCGATCCCTGGGGCGGCGTTGCCGACATTGCGGCGCGCGTGCTGCGCCACGTCTCGCCGGCCTTTTCCGAAGACCCGGTGCGGATCCTGCGCGGTGCGCGTTTCCTGGCGCGCTTTGCGCCGCTTGGTTTCCACGTCCATCCCGACACCCTGGCGCTGATGCGCGAGATGGTCGCGCGTGGCGAAGTCGACCACCTGGTGCCGGAACGGGTCTGGCAGGAATTGCAGCGCGCGCTGGCGCAGCCGCGGCCTGCGGCGGCCATCGAACTGCTGCGCGAGTGCGGGGCGCTGGCGCGGCTGTTGCCGGAGGTGGATGCGCTGTTCGGCGTGCCGCAACGCGCCCAATACCATCCGGAAATCGATGCTGGCGTGCATACCCTGATGGTCTGCGACATGGCGGCGCGGCTGGCGCCCGGCAATGCGCGGGTGGGTTTCGCAGCGCTGGTGCATGACCTTGGCAAGGCGCTGACGCCGGCGGATGAGTTGCCCCGCCACATCGCGCACGAGCACACCGGCCTGGCCCCGGTCGCGGCGGTCTGCGATCGCTACAAGGTGCCGACCGATTTCCGCCAACTGGCGCTGATGGCCTGCCGGGAACATCTCAACGTGCATCGCCTCGATGAGCTGCGGCCGGAGACCGTGCATGACCTGCTGCAACGTTGCGACGGATTCCGCCAGCCGCAGCGCATCGCCGAGCTCGCGCTGGTCTGCGAGGCCGACAAGCGCGGCCGCGCCGGCGCGCAGGATGCGCAGTATCCGCAGGCGGCGACGTTGTTGCGGCTGCATGCGGCGGCCTGCGCGGTGTCGGCGCGCGATCTCGATCTTGCTGGCAGCTCGGGACCCGAGGTTGGCGAGCTGCTGCGCCAGGCGCGCATTGCGGCAATCCGCCAGGCGCGCTAGTTCGCGCTGCTGAAAAGACGCGCGTCGATCTGCTGCAGCAGGGCAGGGCACCGGCTCCGCGCTAGCCACAGGCCCAGTGCAACGCCGATCGCATCGGCTACCGCGTCCTTCCAGTCCATCGAGCGATAGCTGGTCAGCAGGCCCTGGGCGAATTCCATCGCGATGCCGAGCGCAACCAGCGCGAGCGCGGCGCGCCACTGCGCCCGAGCCGTCGCGAACAGCCAGGTAGACCAGGCCGCGAGTAAACCGTAGGCAAGCATGTGTCCGATCTTGTCGCCGTCAGGCACATCGACGCCAAGATTTGGCGGATGGATCAGCGACAGCACCACGCACAGCACCCATCCCAACAGCCACACGCCCAGCCACAGGCGCGGCGCGCGGAACCTGCGCAACGCGCCGGATGGCTGATCAGCGTCACGCAGGATCGGATCGTCGGCCAGGCTCACAGCCGTCCCGCCAGGCTGCGCTCGGCCAGGCGCGGGCGGATGTCCACGCCGCGCTGGAAGCCCATCACCTGGAAGCGCTCGCCCATGCCGCCGGGCAGGGTCAGCGTTTTCACTTCCTGGTGTGCGTGGTAGCGGCCAGCCTCGCTGTCGAGCGTGGCGATCTCTTCCAGGCGCGCCTGCAGGCCGTTGGCGATCAGGAAGCTGGCTTGCGAGCAGTAGCCGGCGAAGTCGAATCCCGCCTGCACGCCAGACTCGGCAAGCGCGGTGAAGTCCACCGAGGCAGTCAGGTCCTGCAGGCCGGGCAGGAAGAACGGGTCGTCATGTACGCGATGCCGGTAATGGCACAGGAAGGTGCCATCACGCCGCTCGGCGCGGTAGAACTCGCTGCGCACGTAGCCGTAATCGACAAACAGCATCACGCCGTCGGTGAGCAGGCCGCCGATGGCCTGGATCCAGTACGGAAGCTGCGGCAGGATCTCGCTGCGGTAGCCCTCCGGCAGCGGTGCTTCGATGTCGCGCTCGACGTGCCGCACGGCTGCGCGCAGCATCGCGTCGGCGGGCTGGTCCACGCGCAGGAAGCCACCGTTGCTGTCGAGCACCACGTGCTCCTCGTAGATCTCGCCTTCGTGCTTGACGAAGCGCGGCGTCGGCAGTGCATCCAGCACCTCGTTGGCGAACAGCACGCCGCGCCACGGCGTCTCGAGCGGGCCGTCAAGCCATTCGCAACGGGCAAACAACTCGGCCGGCAGCGCGCCGTGCAGGCGCTCGCGCTGGCGTTCGCGCAGATCCGCGCTCGGTTCGAGCAACCAATATTTCGCCGGCAAGGCGTCCAGTTCCTGCAGCCGCAACAGTGCCGCCTGCGCAAAGGCACCCGTGCCGCCGCCGAGTTCGAACAGGCAGGCATCCGGACCGAGATCCGACAGTGCCGGTGCGACCGCGTCGGCGATGCAGCGGGCGAACACCGGTCCGAGCTCGGGCGCCGTGATGAAATCGCCGTTGGCACCAAACTTGCGCGCACCGGCGCTGTAATAGCCCAGGCCGGGCGCGTACAGCGCCAGCTCCATGTAGCGTGAAAATGGGATGGCGCCGCCGCTGTCGCGGATCTGTTGCCGGATCAGTCCGGCCAGGCGGTCGCTGTGTTCCTGGGCCTCCGGCGAGGGCGCCGGCAGCGCGTTGTGGGGCATTGCGTTGGCATCGTGGCGGGCGAGGCGTCAGGATACCGTGCCGGGCCGGCCGCGACGCCGCCGGTAAGGCGCGATTTTCGACCCACGGACAGGATCAGGAGCAGGCATGAGCGACGTACGGCCGGTGGCATTGGTGACAGGGGGCGCGCGCCGCGTCGGTGCGGTGACTGCGCGGCGGCTGCATGGCGCCGGCTACGACGTGGTGATCCACCACCGCAGCGCCATCAATGAAGCGCTGGCCCTGCAGGCAGAGCTCGACGTCGCCCGCCCGGGCGGATGCCTGCTGCTGCGTGCCGACCTGGGCCACTTCGATCGCCTGCCCGAACTCATCGCGCTGACGATCGGTCACTTCGGTCGCCTTGATGCGCTGGTGAACAATGCCAGCGCCTTCTACCCCACGCCGATCGGCACCGCGACACCAGCCGCATGGGACGACCTGTTCGCGGCCAATGCCCGCGCGCCCTTCTTCCTGTCACAGGCCGCGGCGCCGCACCTGCGTGCCAGTGGTGGGGCCATCGTCAACATGACCGACATCTACGCCGAGAAGGCGCTGCGCGAGCACACCATCTACTGCATGGCCAAGGCCGCGCTGGTGATGATGACCAAATCGCTGGCCAAGGAGCTGGCGCCGCAAGTCCGGGTCAACGCGGTGGCGCCCGGCGCGGTGCTCTGGCCCGAGCAGGGCAAGTCCGAGGCCGAGCAGCAGGCCATGCTCGCGGCCACGCCCCTGCAGCGCGCAGGCACGCCCGACGACGTGGCCGACGCGGTGCTCTGGCTGCTGCGCGATGCGCACTACACCACCGGGCAGGTGCTGCGCGTGGACGGCGGCCGCTTGCTGTAGTTGATCGCTGCCGCGCTTGGCGGACCGCAGTCAGTGACAGCAGACGGCGGTTGCCTACAGCGGGCTGACGCGAAACTTGCGGCCCTTGATCTTGCCGGCGCGCAGCCGCTCCAGCGCATGCTTTGCATGCGAGCGCGCGATGGCGACATAGCTGCGGGTCGCGTACACGTCGATCTTGCCGATCACATCCTTCGACAGGCCCGCGTCACCGGTCAATGCACCAACGATGTCGCCCGGGCGCAATTTGTCGGTGCGGCCGGCATCGATGCGCAGCGTCGCCATGGTCGCCTGCGGCGCGTTCACCGGCTTGCCTTCCATCGGCGCAGCACGCTCGTAGCGCACCGGCTTGCCCTGCCGCTCTTCGACCAGGCGCACGCGGCCCTGCTCCGAGGGCGCAACCAGGCTCAGGGCCAGGCCGTCGCGGCCGGCGCGGCCGGTGCGGCCAACGCGATGCAGGTAGGTGTCGGCGTCGGTGGGCAGTTCGTAATTCACCACGGCGCCGATGTCGTCGACATCCAGCCCGCGTGCGGCCACGTCGCTGGCGACCAGCACGTTGCAGCTTCGGTTGGCGAAGCGGACGAGCACCTCGTCGCGATCGCGCTGCTCCATGTCGCCGTGCAGCGCCAGCGCCGTGAATCCATAGTGCGCCAGTGAGCCGACCACTTCCTCGGTGTCCTTGCGCATGTTGCAGAACACCAGGGTGGACTCGGGTCGGAACTGCATCAGCAGCGCCACCAGCATCGGTGCCCGGCGCCCCGGTTCCACTTCGAAAAAGCGCTCGGCGATGCTGGCAGGCTGCGCGCCACCGTCCACGCTCACCTCGACTGCGTCGTTGAGCATGGCGTTGCCCAGGGTGCGGATCGCGGTCGGGAAGGTGGCGGAAAAGAGCAGGGATTGCCGCGTCCTGGGGGTGCGCTTGACCAGCATGCGGATCGGCTCGTCAAAACCCATGTCAAGCATGCGATCGGCTTCGTCCAGCACCAGGGTGCGCACCTTGCGCAGGTCCAGCGCCTCTTTCTGCACCAGTTCCAGCACTCGCCCGGGCGTGCCCACCACCACGTGCGGCGCATGCGTCAGCGAGGCCAGCTGCGGCCCCAGCGGAATGCCGCCGCACAGCACCGAAAGCTTCAGGTTGGGGATGCCGGTGGCCAGTTTGCGCAGGTGCTTGCCGACCTGGTCGGCCAACTCGCGCGTCGGGCAGAGCACCAGCGCCTGGGTCTGGCCGGCGGTGGCGTCGATGGTCTGCAGTAGTCCCAGTCCGAACGCGGCGGTCTTGCCGCTGCCGGTCGGCGCCTGGGCGATCAGGTCGTGCCCGGTGAGGATGTGCGGCAAGGCCAGCGCCTGGATCGGCGTCATCGTGGTGTAGCCGAGGGCGTCCAGACCGGGCAGCAGCGCGGGCAGGAGGGCGAGGGAAGCAAAGGGTGCAGGAGTCGTCATGCGCCCATGATCGCAGTTGGATGGGTCAAATACGCGATTCCGTGCGCAGATGCAGTCCCGCGCAGGCTTGGAAACTCCCGGGGCGGCGCGCCACCCCGGGATGTTCCGGCAAGGCTATTTGGCGGCGAAGGCCTGCTGCAGGCCCGTGCCCTCGAAGCCGGCTGGTGCTTCGCCGACGGTGGCGTAGCGATACAGGGCGGCCGAGTAGATACCCGACAGCGCGCTCTGCACGACCGCCAGGAACACCAGCGCGAGCACGGCGATGACGGCGAAGGTGATCGCCAGCGATGCCGACACCGATGCGGCGGCAATCACCAGCACCGCTGCAAGCACGATGGCCAGCACCATGACGATCCCGAACACCAGGCCGATGCCGACATTGCCGATCGCGTTCTCGCCCCAGGTGCGCTTGAGCAGGCCGACGCTCTGCTTGATCGCGTCGATCGGGCCGACGTTCTGGTGCACCAGCACCGGCACGACCAGGAAGGTCGACAGCGTCCAGGCCACGCCCAGGCCGCTGCCAAGCATGCGCACGAGGAAGTTGTTTTCCTTGTTTTTCAGCACCTGCAACAGCAGCCCGACGGTCGCGGCAATGGCTGCGTAGCCAAGGATCGGCTTGATCCGCGACATGGCGCCATTGATGCCGTCAGACACGGTGGGGTCGCCGCCTTCCAGGCGGATCGCCGCGGCACTCACGAGCGCTGCGTTGAAGAAGAAGATCACGAAGTACTGGCACAGGTAGAACAGGAAGCCGAGCACCGCGCCGGCCACGCCGTTGCCACCCTCGAACACGCGCAATGCAAACGCGGGCACGATGAAGGTCGCCACCACGATCAGGGTGGCGATTGCCGAGAACACCGGGAACAGCAGCAATTCCTTGTCGGAACGCAGGACGGAGGCGCTGGCCTTGACCAGTTCCCAGCTGCGGGAGAATTTCTCGAACATGGCGTGGTTCCTTGTGCTGACGCGGTGGTGTAGTGACAGCGCGATCTTCGGATGCGCGGGCACGCCGTGCAAGTGACACTAGTCACCCTTGCTCCCAGCGCAGCAACCCGGCGTGCGATTGCGGGTGTTCCGCCCACAGCGCGGCCAGCGTCCTGCCATCAAGGGGGTTGCGGAACCCGGGCGCGATCTCCGCCAGCGGCCCAAGCACGAAGGCATGCTGCAGTTCCGGTCGCGGGATTTCCAGGTTGCCTGGACCGCGCAGGCGCAGCTGGTCGTAGAACACGATGTCGATATCAAGCGGCCGGCTGGAAAAGCGCGGCACGTCGCGGCGTCGCCCGTGCGCATCTTCCAGCGCGTGCAACCAGGCATCGAGCGCGTCAGGGTCCAGGTCGCTGTCGATGATCGCCGCGCCATTGACGAAATCCGGGCCCTCGAATCCGATCGCGGCGGTGCGGTAGAACGGCGAGACAATGATTTCACCGAAGCGCTCGCGAAGTTCATCCACGGCGCGCGGCAGGTGCAGCTCGGGTTGCTGGTTCGAGCCGAGGCTCAGGTAGGCGCGGCCCATCGGCGATCGTGCCTGCTCAGCCCGCGCCGGCAGGCATGCGCGCGGCACGATCGAGGATCACGCCGACCGCGCGCGCGCCGCGCACGGCGCCGACCTTGCTCAGCTTCAGATGCACCCGCGCCACGCCGAATTCCTCCAGGATGATCCGGCAGCATTCCTCGGCCAGCGCCTCGACCAGTCCGTAGCTGGAGCCGCCGACGAAATCAATCAGGCGCTTGCTCACCGCCTTGTAGTCGAGCGTATCGACGATGTCGTCGCTGGCTGCGGGAATCCGGTTGTCGAAATCCATCTCGATATCGAACACCACCGGCTGGCGGATCTTCCGCTCCCAGTCATAGATGCCGATGACGCATTCGATTTCCAGTGCCTCGATGAATACGCGATCCATGCCTGCCTCGTTTGATGTGTGGGTGCGATGTGCTGCGATGTGCTGCGATATGACGCGATGCCTTGGCTCAGACTGGCGCCAGTCCCGCCATGTCCCAGCGCGGATGCACGGTCACGGTGTTGTTTCCGTGTTGCCCTGCCGCCAGGCGCAAGGCGCCAGCGAACGCAATCATGGCGCCGTTGTCAGTGCAGAACTCGTGACGCGGAAAGCTCACCCGGCCGCCGCGCCGCTCCGCGGCAACCTGCAGCCGCGCGCGCAGGCGCAGGTTGGCGCCAACGCCGCCCGCAACCACCAGCTGATCGGTGCCGGCGGCATCCAGGGCGCGCTCGCACTTGATCGCCAGGGTTTCGACCACGGCATCCTCGAAGCCCCGGGCGATGTCGGCGCGGGTCTGGTCGCTGCGGTCCGAGGCCTGCCAAGCCAGCAGCACCTGGGTCTTGAGGCCGGAAAAGCTGAAATCCAGCCCGGGCCGATCGGTCATCGGCCGGGAGAACTTGTAGGCGCCGGGCCGGCCGGATTCAGCGAGTCGGGCCAGTTCGGGGCCGCCGGGGTAGGGCAGGCCCATCATTTTGGCGGTCTTGTCGAAGGCTTCGCCGGCGGCATCGTCGAGTGACTCGCCCAGCAGCCGATACCGGCCGATGCCCTCGACGGCGACGAGTTGGGTATGCCCGCCGGACACCAGCAGGGCCACGAAGGGCGGCGATGGCGGGTTTGGCTCCAGCAGCGGCGCGAGCAGGTGCCCTTCCATGTGGTGGACCCCGATCGCCGGCAAGTCCAGCGCCCAGGCCAGCGCCTGGCCAGTAGCAGCGCCCACCAGCAGAGCCCCGACCAGGCCCGGCCCGGCGGTATAGGCCACCCCGTCCAGGTCCGCCACGGTCATCCCCGAATCGGCCAGGACGCCGCGGATCAGCGGCAGCAGCTTGCGCACATGGTCCCGGCTGGCCAGCTCCGGCACCACCCCGCCATACTCGGCGTGCAGGTCGATCTGGCTGAACAGGGCATGCGCAAGGAGGCCGGCGCCGGTGTCATACACCGCCACTCCGGTCTCGTCGCAGCTGGTTTCGATACCCAGGACCCGCATGTTTATCCTGACTGGCGGCGGTCACCTTGCATGGGCCCGCCTGAGCCGCGTATCATACGCGGCTCCCCACGACCGCTTCGCGCGCCGTTGTGGACCACCCAGTGCCGAGAGTCCCCGATGCCTTCAGTGAAAGTCCGCGAAAACGAGCCCTTCGAGTTTGCCCTGCGCCGCTTCAAGCGCACCTGCGAGAAGGCCGGCGTGCTGGCCGAGACCCGCAAGCGCGAGTTCTACGAGAAGCCGACCCAGGAGCGCAAGCGCAAGGCTGCCGCTGCGGTCAAGCGCCAGATCCGCCGCAGCTCTCGCGACGTCACCAAGCGCCAGCGCCTGTACTGATCGGCCTCATCGATCGGCTCAGTGCCGAGAAAGCCGGCCGCGCGCAAGCGTCGCCGGCTTTTCGTGTTTCTGGGCTGCATGAAATCCGCCTTTCCCGCCAGCGCGCCGCGCCGGCGTCCACCAAACCAGGAGCCGCCAATGTCCCTCAAGTCCCGTCTGATCGAAGACATGAAGGCTGCCATGAAGGGTGGCCAGAAGGACAAGCTCGGCGTAATCCGGCTGGTGAATGCCGCGATCAAGCAGCGCGAGGTGGACGAGCGCATCGAGCTCGACGACACCCAGGTGCTGTCGGCGATGGAAAAGATGCTCAAGCAGCGCAAGGACTCCCTGTCCCAGTTCGAGGCTGCGGGCCGCGAAGACCTGGCCGCCATCGAGCGCTACGAGATCACCGTGATCCAGGCCTACCTGCCCGAGCAGATGAGCGCCGCCGAACTGCAGGCGGCGGTCAGCGACGCCATCGCCGAGACCGGCGCCACGACCCAGGCCGACATGGGCAAGGTGATGGCGGTGCTCAAGCCCAAGGTTGCCGGCCGCGCCGACATGGGCGCGCTGTCGGGCCTGGTGCGCAACGCCCTCGTCAAGTGACGGCAATGGCATCCTAGGGCTCCATGGCCCGCATCCCAGACGCCTTCATCGACGACCTGCTGGCGAGGACCGACCTCGTCGAGCTGATCGGCACGCGCGTGCCGCTCAAGCGGCAGGGTCGCGAGTATTCGGCGCGTTGCCCGTTCCATGACGAACGCTCGCCCAGCTTCACCGTGTCGCCGACCAAGCAGTTCTATCATTGCTTCGGCTGCGGCGCGCACGGCACCGCGCTGAGCTTCCTGATGAACTACGACCGCCTCGAGTTCCTCGACGCGGTCGAGGAGCTGGCCAAGCGCATCGGTGTCGAAGTGCCGCGCGATACCCGCGCAAACAATGAAGACAACGACAGTCGCGAGCAGTACGCCACGCTCGATGCCGCCGCGCGCTTCTTCCAGACGCAGCTCGAATCCAGCAGCAAGGCCAGGGCCTACCTCGAGCGGCGCGGCGTGGATGCCGAGAACAGTGCGCGCTTTGGCATCGGCTATGGGCCCGACAGTTTCGACGCGCTCAAGTCCGCACTCGGCGGCGACGAACGCAAGCTGGCCTTGCTGGAAAAGACCGGCATGCTTTCGCGCAGCGACAGCGGCCGCGTCTACGACAAGTTCCGCGACCGGCTGATGTTCCCGATCCATGATCGCCGCGGCCGGGTGATTGCCTTCGGTGGCCGCGTATTCGAGAAGGACGACGGCCCCAAGTACCTCAACTCGCCCGAGACCACGCTGTTCCACAAGGGCCGCGAGTTGTACGGCCTGTGGCAGGTGCGCCAGGCGCATACGAAAATCCCGCGGCTGGTGGTGGTCGAGGGCTACATGGATGTGGTGTCGCTGTTCCAGTTCGGCGTCACGCAAGCCGTTGCGACCCTGGGCACCGCGACCACGCCCGATCACGCCGAACTGCTTTTCCGTAACGCAGCTGACGTGTACTTTTGTTTCGACGGCGATCGCGCCGGACGTGGCGCCGCGTGGAAAGCGGTCGAATCGATCCTCCCGCGCATGCGCGATGGCCGCCAGGCCTTCTTCCTGTTCCTGCCCGAGGGCGAGGATCCCGACACCATCGTGCGCACCGAGGGCGCATCCGGCTTCGAGCAGCGCCTGCAATCGGCCACAACGTTGAGCGAGTTCTTTTTCGCCGAGCAGGGCAAGGACGTCAACCTGGCCTCGCTGGAAGGCAAGGCGCGCCTTGCCGAACGGGCCAAGCCCTATCTTGCCAATATTCCCGACGGCGCCTTCCGCGACCTGATGCGCCAGCACGTCACCGAGCTGACCGGCGTCGGCGCGCCGCCGCCTTCGGGCGCGTTGCCGCCCGGGCCGCTGATGCGCAAGCGGCCACCGCCGCGCGGCGGTGCAGCGCCCAAGCGCAGCCTGGTGCGCACGGCGATCGAGTTGTTGCTGCAGCAGCCGGCACTGGTGAAGCAGATGCAGCCGCCGCACGTGTTCTCGGCGCTGCGACAGCCGGGCATTCCGCTGTTGCTCGAATTGATCGAGGTGATCCGCGAGCGGCCCGACATCGGCACCGGCGGCATCCTCGACCATTTCGCAGAACGCGAAGAGGCTGCGGCACTATCCAAGCTGGCGATGGCCGAAGTGCTGGTGATCCCGGAAACCTGGGCGCATGAATTCCTCGGCGCGCTGAAATCGCTCGACATGGAAACGCTCAAGCAACGCGAAGCCGAGATCAACCAGCGCCTGATCGAAGTCGGAATGTCGGGAATGTCGGACGCCGAGAAGGACGAACTACGCAGTCTGCAACCCTCAATCCGCAAACTCGAACTGGAACTGCGGCTGTTCGACGACGCCTGAGCGCCGCGCGGTCAATTCACGCGCAGGAACTCCAGCGCATTCGCAGATGGCGACGGCGCCGCAGGCATCAGCCAGTGGTCGATCAGCAGGAACGCGAACAAGGCCATCAAATACCAGATCGAATAGCCGAACACCTGCATCGCGAACAGCTCCGAAGGCGGGCGCATCAGGCGGATCGCATACCAGAGGAAGACCGCCCCAAGCACCGCGGCACCCCCGAGGTAGAACACGCCGCTCATGCCGGTGATGAAGGGCAGCATGGTCACCAGGAACAACAGGATCGTGTAGAACAGGATCTGCCAGCGCGTGTATTCGACACCGTGGCTGACCGGCAGCATCGGGATCATGGCGCGGGCGTAGTCGTCGCGCCGGAAGATCGCCAGCGCCCAGAAATGCGGCGGCGTCCACACGAAGATGATCAGCACCAGCAGCAGCGCGTGCGGATGCAACTGGTTGGTCACCGCGACCCAGCCCAGCGCCGGTGGTGCCGCACCGGCGAGGCCGCCGATGACGATGTTCTGTGGCGTGGCGCGCTTGAGGTAGCCGGTATAGATGATCGCGTAGCCGATCAGCGAGGCGAAGGTCAGCGCCGCCGTCAACGGATTCACCAGCCAGCCCAGCAGTGCCATGGATATCGCGCCGAGTACGATCGCAAACAGCAGCACCTGGCGCGAGGTCAGCGAGCCGGTCGGCAGCGGGCGCTGCGAAGTGCGTGCCATCAGCGCATCGATGCGCTGGTCGAGCAGGTGGTTGATCGCTGCCGCCGAGCCGGCCGCGAGCCAGATGCCCAGCGCGCCGAACAGCATGTGCAGCCAAAGGCCGTCGCGCGATGGCGCCATCAACTCGGCTGGCCCGCCGGCGGCGCCGAAGGCGACGCTGAACAGCGCGCCGATCGAGGCGAACCCGGTCGGCAGGCGCGCATCGAACATCGCCAGCCACATGCCGATCACCGCAGTGAACACGATCAGCGCGACCACGCGCGGTTTGGTCAGCTGCCAGTACTGGCCACACGTGGCGCGAAATGCACTCACTCGGGCGCCCGTAGCCGGGCGAGCAGGCCGACCAGCACCATCAGCAGCAATGCGGCGCCGGCGGTGTGCGCGACGGCGTTCCACAGCGGCAGGCCGAGGTGGACGTTGGCGATGCCGAGCGCAACCTGTGTCGAAATCAGCAAGGCCAGTACCAGACCGCGGAATTTCAGGCCCGGCGTGCGGAACATGCGGATGCCGACGAACAGCAGGTGTCCGAACACCAGCACCGCAAGCGCGCGATGGGTCAGCTGGATTGCGATGCGCGCTGGCTGGTCGAGGACGCCGCCTTCATAGTCCACGCCGATGCCACGCCACAGGACGAAGGCCTCGCGCATGTCGTGCACGGGCCACCACTGGCCCTGGCAGCGCGGGAAATCGGTACCGCAGGCCAGGGCGGCGTAGTTGCTGCTGGTCCAGCCGCCCAGCGCAATCTGCAGCCCGAGCAACACGAGCCCGATCCACAGCAGGCGGCGCAATTTCGGCGCAATCGGCTGCACCAGCGCGGCGCCGGGCGTTGTGGACCAGGCAAGCCAGGTGAGGATGCCGAGCGTGGTCATGCCGCCAAGCAAATGTGCGGTCACCACGATCGGCTTGAGCAGCCAGGTGACTGTCCACATCCCGAGCAGGGCTTGCATGATGACCGCCATCAGCGCCACCACGGCCAGCCGCGACGCGTCCTGGTTGTCCCAGCGGATCGCGCAGGCCAGCAACAGCGATTCGCCGGCGAGCGCGAAAGCTGCCGCCGCCGTGTAGTGCGCTCCGATGTACAGCGGAATGGAGGCCGCCACCAGCCCGGCAGCGATTGCGATCGTGGTGATGCCAAGACGCCGGCGCCGTGCCGCCACCAGTGCCAGCACCAGGATCAGCAAGCCGAGCGAACCCGCCAGTTGGCGATGCACCTGTTCGCGCCAGGCCCGGCTGGTATCCACCGCGCGTTCGAAGCTGGCATTGGCTTGGGCAATCTCGTGCGCCTGCGTCGGCCAGCTCGCGCGGCCATAGCAGGTCGGCCAGTCAGGACAGCTCAGGCCGGCGTTGGAAAGCCGCACGAAGGCGCCGAACACGACGATGCCAAGCGCCAGCAACACTGCCAGCCAGGCCAGGCGATGGAAGTTGCGATGTGGACTGCGGCTGCGCGGCTGCGGTGTCGGGGTGTCGGTCATTTCAACAGTTTACCGAGGTCCTTGCGCACGCCGGCGGGATCGGGGCGCGGATGGTAGTGCACGACCAGGTAGCCAGACGGATCCACCAGGTACAAGGGCAGGCTTTCGGCGCCCGCGGCTTCGGGAAGGGCCGCGGACAGTGCCGGATCCGGCCGCACCTGCACAAGGCGGCGGAAGCTGGCTCCATTGGCTGGAATCTCGCCGGCCCACAGCACATCCAGGCGGTCGGCCTTGCGGCCCTGGGACAGCCAGGTGCGATGCAGGAAATCGAGCGCTTCCAGGCAGGTCTGCGCGCAACCCGGTGCCGGCACCGCCAGCAGCCGCCAGCGATCCTGCTCGGGTGCCCAGGCATAAGGCGTGCCGTCGGCGCGTTGCAGCGTCAGCGAGCCCAGTGCAATCGGCGGCTCGAGCAGTTCGCCATAGTTGCGGGTATGGGCAGGCGTCCAGCCACTGAATCGCAGCACTGCCGCTACCACGAACGAGCCGAGGAACATCGCTGCGATAAGCGCAAGGGTCAGCCGCGAGCGCAGCTGCGAGGGACGTGGTGCATTCATTGGTGGGTGCGCCTGAAACTGAAGAACAAGGCGATGACCAGGGTCAACGCCGCCAGACCGAACCACTGCAGCGCGTAACCGCGATGGCGTTCCGGTGTCAGTGTGTTGGGAAGCACGTCGAGATCGCGTGCAAAACCGATCGGCAGGGCCGGATCCAGCCGCAGCACGCGCGGTGCCAGTGCCGGACCGAGTGTGCTGGCCAGGGCCACGTGGTCCACGCGCGTGAGCAGCCAGCGATGGGCATCGATTTGGGTGTGATCCGGGCCCAGAGCCAGTCCGGTCGATGGCGGCGGCGCCAGCAGGCCGCGCAGGTCCAGGTCGCCGCCTGGAACGACTGGCGTCGGCATCGCGCGGCTACCTGGCAGTGGCAGCCAGCCCAGGTCTACCAGGAGTTCGCCGCCGGCATCGGGCAGGAACGGCGCGAACACGCGCACGCCAACCGCTTCGCCATGGCGTTGGTTGTCGAGCAGCAGCACCGGGCCACGGGCAAAGTGGCCGCGCCCCGCAGCCCAGTCGTATCCGGTTGCGCGCGACGCGGCTGCCAGCGCGACCGGGCGACGGTTGGCCAGCACCTGCGCAACCTGGGACAGCATGGCTTGTTTGGTGACCGCGCGGCCGAGTTGCCAGCGCCCCAGTTGCATGAAGCCAAGTGCCAGCAGCAGCGCCAGGATCCAGGCAACGATGCGGATCGGCAGCGACACCTGCCCGGGGCGCGACTTGCTCACCACGACCGCGCTTGCCAGGCGGATAATGTGCGGATTCCCCTCATCGGAGTCGCCATGCAGAAGCTGTTGATCATCGCGTTCCTGGTCGTGATCCTGTGGAACCTCGGTGCCGGCCTGTATTACATGATGGTGGACAAGGGCAGCACCGATCGCACGGTGCGCTCATTGAGCTGGCGGATCGGTATCTCGGTGGTGCTGATCCTGATCGTGGCGGCCGGCATCGCCACCGGCTGGATCAAACCGCACGGCATCTATCATTAAGGCGAAAGGCCGGCGCAAGCCGGCCTTCGATTGTGGGAGCGGCTTCTGTGGGAGCGGCTTCTGTGGGAGCGGCTTCAGCCGCGATCTGCGGAAATCGCGGCTAAAGCCGCTCCCACAACAGTCAGAGCACGTAGACGAACATGAAAAGGCCGAGCCAGACCACGTCCACGAAGTGCCAGTACCAGGCCACCGCTTCAAACGCGAAGTGGTGGTCCTTGCTGAAGTGGCCCTTCAGGCAGCGCAGCCAGATCACCGACAGCATGATCGCGCCCAGCGTCACGTGCATACCGTGGAAGCCGGTGAGCATGAAGAACGTCGAGCCGTAGATACCCGAGCCCAGGGTCAGGTTCAATTCGGTGTAGGCGTGGTGGTACTCGGTGGCCTGGAAGAACAGGAACAGCGCGCCCAGCACGACGGTCAGGCCCAGCCACACCAGCAGCGCCTGGCGGCGGGCCGCGCGCAGCGCATGGTGCGCCAGCGTGATGGTGACGCCCGAGCTGAGCAGCAGCAAGGTGTTGATCAGCGGCAAGCCCCAAGCCGGGATGGTCTGGTAGTTGCCACCGATGGCGCCTGGACCGTTTGCCGGCCAGCCGGCGCTGTAGCCTGGGTAGAGGAACTCGACATTCGGTGCGCCGTCGCCTTCACCCGACAGCCACGGCAGGGCGTACTGGCGGGCATAGAACAGCGCCCCGAAGAACGCGGCGAAGAACATCACCTCGGAAAAGATGAACCACATCATGCCCATGCGGAACGAGACATCGACCTGCGGACTGTAGCTGCCCTGCAGCGATTCGCCGATCACGTCACCGAACCAGCGGCCCAGGATGACCAGTATCATCGCCAGGCCGACGAACAGCACGTCCTTGCCCCAGCTGTGCCCATTCATCCAGTTGGATGCGCCGACCATCAACGTGAACAGCGCAATCGAGCCGAGGAAGGGCCAGCGGCTATGGTGCGGGACGTAATAGATATTCGCGTCGTCGTGGGCGTGGGCCATGGGAAATTCCGATGCTTGTGGGGTGTCGCCGCTCAGGGTGCGGAGCGGGCGGCGCCGGCTGCGGGTGCGTTGAGCTGCGCCGTGGCCGTGTCGTTGAGATAGAAAGTATAGGACAGGGTGATCGTTGCAACGTCGCTGGGCAGGGACGGATTGACGATGAAGCGCACCGGCATCAGGCGTTCCTCGCCGGGCTTGAGCATCTGCTGGGTGAAGCAGAAGCACTCGGTCTTGGTGAAGTAGCCGGAGGCCTCGTTGGGCGCGATCGAGGGCGCGGCATTGCCGACGATGGCTTCATCCGAGCGGTTGCGGGCCACGAACATGGCTTCGTACTGCTTGCCGGGGTGGACCACGATCGAACCTTTCACCGGGCGGAAATCCCAGGGCAGCTTGGAGTTGACGGTGCCGTCGAACTGGATCCGCACGTCGCGGGTCAGGTCGGGCTTCACGCCAGCCAGCCGCTCCTCGCCGGCGGCGCCTTTTTCCAGCTTGATCCCGAACACCTTCTCGCAGGCCACGTTGTACAGCGGCACCAGCGAGAACGCGAACACGAACGAACCCGCCGAGATCAGGCTGATGCGCTTGAGCGTGCGCTTCATCTCGACGTTCATTTCGGGCCCATCACCGAATACAGGAACAGCACGTAGGCGGTTATCGCGCAGGCCCCCAGGATCAACGCGGTACGACGCACGCCGGCGCGCTGGGCGTCGCTGCGAACGGGCTTGGTGCTGGGTGTGTTCATGGTTGCCATGTGATCCGGTGCGAAGCGGCTCCCACGCGTGGGAGCCGGTCCATCAGTGGGTGATGTCGCCGTGCGCAAGGTCGCCTTCGCGGATGATCGGCGGCACCGTGAAGGTGTGGTGCGGCGGCGGCGACGGCAGCGTCCATTCCAGGCCGCGCGCGCCTTCCCAGACGCGGTCCGGCGCCTTGGCGCCGCCGCGTATCGTCTGCACGATGATCCAGACGAACAACAGTTGGGTCAGACCGAAGCCAAAGCCGCCGAGCGAGGACAGCATATTGAAGTCGGCAAATGCCGGGTTGTAATCCGGCACGCGGCGCTGCATGCCGGCCAGGCCCAGGAAGTGCTGCGGGAAGAACAGCAGGTTGACGAAGAACGTGCTCAGCCAGAAATGCCACTTGCCGGCGGTCTCGTTGTACATGTGGCCGGTCCACTTGGGCAGCCAGTAGTAGGTGCCCGCCATGATCCCGAAAATAGCGCCGGTCACCAGCACGTAATGGAAGTGCGCGACCACGAAGTAGGTGTCCTGGTATTGGAAGTCGGCCGGCACGATGGCCAGCATCAGGCCCGAGAAGCCGCCGATGGTGAACATGATCACGAAGCCGAGCGCAAACAGCATCGGCGTTTCGAACGTCATCGAGCCGCGCCACATCGTGGTGACCCAGTTGAACACCTTCACACCGGTCGGGATGGCGATCAGCATCGTGGCGTACATGAAGTACAGCTCGCCGCCCAGCGGCATGCCGACCGTGAACATGTGGTGCGCCCAGACGATGAAGCTCAGGAAGGCGATCGAGGCCACGGCGTAGATCATCGCCTGGTAGCCGAACAGCGGCTTGCGGGCGAAGGTCGGGATGATTTCCGACACGATGCCGAACGCCGGCAGGATCATGATGTAAACCTCGGGGTGCCCGAAGAACCAGAAGATGTGCTGGAACATCACCGGGTCGCCGCCGCCGGCTGCGTTGAAGAACGAGGTGCCGAAGAACTTGTCGGTCAACAGCATCGTCACCGCGCCCGCCAGCACCGGCATCACCGCGATCAGCAGGAACGCCGTGATCAGCCAGGACCAGACGAACACCGGCATCTTCAGCAGGTCCACGCCCGGGGCGCGCATGTTGAGGATGGTGGCGATGATGTTGATCGCGCCCATGATCGAACTGATGCCCATCAGGTGCACGGCAAAGATCATGAAGGCGGTGAAGTTGCCGCCCTGCAGCACCAGCGGCGGATACATCGTCCAGCCACCGGCCGGGCCACCACCACCGACGCCGAACATCTCCAGGATCAACGGCGTCAACAGCAAGGTGAAAGCGAATGGCAGCAGCCAGAACGACCAGTTGTTCATGCGCGGCAGCGCCATGTCCGGCGCACCGATCATCATCGGCACCATCCAGTTGGCCAGGCCGACGAAGGCCGGCATCACCGCGCCGAAGATCATCACCAGCGCATGCGTGGTGGTCATCTGGTTGAAGAACTCGGGAGACAGGAACTGCAGGCCGGGCTGGAACAGCTCCAGGCGGACCAGCATGGCCATCGAGCCGCCGATGAAGAACATCAACAGCGAGAACAGCAGGTACAGCGTGCCGATGTCCTTGTGGTTGGTCGAATGGAACCAGCGCTGGAAGAAGGACTGGGCATGGCCGTGGTCGCCATGGTCATCGTGGATTGCGTGGTCGGTCATGTCGCTGAGCCTTCTTCGGATTCGGTCGGTGTCGTTGGGTGCGTTCGCGACGGGTCAGGCGGCCGCAGCCGGCGCGTCGGCGGCCGGTGCGTCGCTGGCCGGGGTCTCGGCGGGAGCGGTGTCATCGGCGGCCGGCGTTTCAGCCGGTGCCGGTGCCGGTGCCGCGGCTGGAGCCGGAGCCGGCTTCTGCGCAGCCAGCCAGGCCTGGTATTCGGCCTTCGGCAGCACCTTCACCACGATCGGCATGAAGCCATGGTCCTTGCCGCACAGCTCCGCGCAGACGCCGCGGTAGGTGCCGGGCTGGTGGACATTGGTCCAGGCCTCGTTGATCACGCCGGGGATTGCGTCCTGCTTCCAGCCCAGGGCCGGCACCCACCAGGAGTGGATCACGTCGTCGCCGGTGATGACAAAGCGCACCCGGGTGTCGACCGGCAGTACCAGCGGATTGTCGACGTCACGCAGGTAGTGCTGCTTGGCTTCGATCTGCGCCTGGGTGGTCTTGGAATTCTGGCGCATGGCATCGGACTCGCGATCCAGGCGGCTGATGTAGTCCACGCCTTCGTCAAGGTATTCGTAGCGCCACATCCACTGGTAGCCGGTGATCTTGATAGTCATTTCCGCCGGCGTCGCATCGTGGTCGGCGCCGTACTGCGCGATCACCATGCGGGTGGCCGGGATCGCCGAGCCCACCAGGATCACGATCGGGACGATGGTCCAGATCGCTTCCAGCACCGTGCTGTGGGTGAAGCCGGTGTCGGGCACGGCGCCGCGCGATTTGCGGAAGGTGAACATCGCGTAGGCCATGGCGCCGAACACCACGACGCCGATCACCACGCAGATCCACAACATGATCATGTGCGCGTTGTAGGCATTGAGCGACGTGGTGGTGACGCCCGGGATCAGGTTGAGCTGCCAGTGCGCCGGTTCGGTGCCGCCGTGCGAGCTCGAGGCTGCGGCGGCGGTGGCGACCAGGGCGAGCAAGACCGTGGCCGATTGCGCGGCGCGGATCAGGGCCTGGCTGCCGGGACGTCGGCGGGGGGCATTCGTCACTGCATTCATCGGGTTCAACCTCGAAAGTGATTCTGCTTGGCGCCGGGTCCGTCCGCCGCCTGGATGGAAATGTATTGGCGATGCCGCGGCCGTCGGGGGACCGGCGACGATCTCCGCCTCGGTCCGCGCAAATGGATGCCGGGAAAACATCGGAATTTTACGCGCCCGGGCTGGGTGGCGGCAAGCCAATCTATCGGCTGCCGCGTGATGCCGTCGGTCTTCACATTGCCAACACCATCGAGGACGTGCTTCTCGCAGCCCGCCATGGCGACTAGAATCGGATCCTCGCCGCGCGCCGCGCCGCCTGCCGCCGGACTTTCCGTGACGCCGATCATCAGCCCCGAACTCCCGGCCAGCCGGTCGCCGCTGCGCCAACGCATCACCGACGCCTACCTGCGCGACGAATCGAGGCACCTGGCCGAGATTCTGCCGCAGGCGCGGCTTCCGGCCGCCGAGCAGGCCGCCGTCCAGGCCACCGCCATCGGGCTTGTCGAGCGGACGCGCGTGCGCGCGGCCGATCCGGCGATGGTCGAGGCCTTCATGCGCGAGTATGACCTCAGCTCGGAGGAAGGCGTGCTGCTGATGTGCGTGGCCGAGGCGCTGCTGCGCATTCCCGATCAGGACACGGCCAACAAGCTGATCCGGGACAAGCTGGGAGATGCCGACTGGAATGCCCACCTGGGCCGCTCCAGCTCCACCCTGGTCAACGCCTCCACCTGGGGCCTGATGTTGACCGGCCGCCTGGTCAGCCTCGCCGACGCGACCCAGCGCGATGTTGGCGGCGCCTTCCGCCGCATGGTCGGCCGGATCGGCGAGCCGGCCATTCGCCTGGCCGTGCGCCAGGCAATGCGCATCATGGGCCACCAATTCGTGATGGGGCGCACAATCGATGACGCGCTGGAACGTTCGCGCAAGGGCGAGAACGCGTCCTACCGCTATTCCTTCGACATGCTCGGGGAAGGCGCCTTCACGGCGCACGATGCCGCTCGCTATCTCGAGGCCTACCGCCTGGCGATCCTGGCGATCGGAAGCGGTGGCCCGTACCCGGATGTGTTCGCGGCGCCGTCGATCTCGGTGAAGCTGTCGGCCCTGCACCCGCGCTATGAGTTCAACAAGCGGGCGCGCGTTCTCGACGAGCTGGTGCCACGGATCGTCGCATTGGCGCAGCTGGCCAAGGCGCAGGGCATCGGCTTCACCATTGATGCGGAGGAGAGCGAGCGGCTCGACCTGTCGCTCGACGTCATCGCCGCGGCCTATTTCGATGAGTCCCTTGCCGGATGGGAAGGCTTCGGCCTTGCCGTGCAGGCCTACCAGAAGCGTGCGCCCTACGTGCTCGACTTCATCATCGACCTGGCGCGGCAAACCGGGCGCCGCATCCCGGTGCGCCTGGTGAAGGGTGCGTACTGGGACTCCGAAATCAAGAAGGCCCAGACCGAAGGCCTGGCCGGCTATCCGGTGTTCACCCGCAAGCCGAACACCGACGTCAGCTACCTGGCCTGCGGCCGGCGCATGCTCGAAGCCACCGACGCGTTGTATCCGATGTTCGCCACGCACAACGCGCAGACCATCGCCGCGATCCACCAGATGGCGCAGGGCAAGGACTTTGAATTCCAGCGCCTGCACGGCATGGGCGAGCACCTGTATGCCGAGACGATCGGCGCCGACAAGTTGCGCGTGCCGTGCCGCGTCTATGCGCCGGTAGGTTCGCACGAGGACCTGTTGCCGTACCTGGTGCGCCGATTGCTCGAGAACGGCGCCAACTCCAGTTTCGTCAACCGCATCACCGACGCCAGCTTGCCGCCGGCGATCCTGGTCGCCGATCCGGTGGCGACGGTCGAGGCATTCGTCGACAAGCCGCACCCGAACATCCCGCCGCCATCCGGCATCTTTCCAGACAGGAAGAACTCCATGGGCTTCAATCTCGCCAACGAGCAGGAGCTGGCGGAGCTCGCCAATCGCATCTCCACCGCAATCGGTCCATGGCGCGCCGCGCCGCTGGTGCCGGGCGCGCCGGGCGGTGGCGCGACCACGACCGTCAGCAATCCTGCGGATCGCCGTGAAACCGTCGGCCAGTGGCAGGCGGCAACCCCCGCGCAAGTCGAGCGCGCAATCAGCAACGGCCTGGCTGCGTACCAAGGCTGGGACGCCATGCCGGCTGCCTCGCGCGCCAAGTTGCTCGAGCATGCCGCCGACCTGATGGAAGCGCGCTTGCCCGAACTGATCGCGCTGTGCGTGAAGGAAGCGGGCAAGTCGATTTCCGCCTCGGTGTCGGAAGTGCGCGAGGCAGTGGATTTCTGCCGCTACTACGCGCAGCAGTCGCGCAAGCTGTTCGGCCAGCCCGAGCAACTGCCGGGCCCGACCGGCGAATCGAATGAATTGCAGCTGCACGGGCGCGGCCTGTTCGCCTGCATCAGCCCGTGGAATTTCCCGCTGGCCATTTTCATGGGCCAGGTCACGGCCGCGCTGGCCGCCGGCAACACGGTCGTCGCCAAGCCCGCCGAGCAGACCAACCTGATTGCACACCTGGCGGTGAAGCTGCTGCATGAGGCCGGCGTGCCCGAGGATGTCGTGCAGCTGCTGCCTGGCGACGGCGCCACCGTCGGCGCCGCGATCACCGCCGACTCGCGCATTGCCGGCGTGGTATTCACCGGCTCCACCGAAACCGCCTGGGCGATCAACAAGTCACTGGCCGCCCGCCGCGGGCCGCTTGCCGTGCTGATCGCCGAAACCGGCGGCCAGAACGCATTGATCGCCGATTCGTCCGCCCTGCCCGAGCAGTTGGTGAAGGACGCGATGACCGCCGCATTCGACTCCGCCGGCCAGCGCTGCTCGGCGGCGCGCATCCTGTTCGTGCAATCGGATATCGCCGACCGCGTGGTCACCATGCTGTCCGGCGCCATGGACGAACTGGTGGTCGGCGACCCGGCGCTGCTGTCCACCGACGTCGGCCCGGTCATCGACGACGACGCGCTGCAGATCCTCAAGCAGCACGCCGAACGCATGGACCGCGAGGCGCGGCTGATCAAGGCCTCGCGCCTGGGCAGCCAGTGCGAGCACGGCAGTTTCTTCGCGCCGCGCGCGTACGAGCTCACCTCCCTGTCGCAACTCCAGCGCGAAGTGTTCGGCCCGGTGCTGCATGTAATCCGCTACGAGGCCCGCGACCTGGACCGCGTGCTGGCCGAGATCAACGCCACCGGCTACGGCCTGACCCTGGGCATCCACTCGCGCATCGACAGCACCGTGCAACACATCGTGCGCAGCGTCCGCGTCGGCAATTGCTACGTGAACCGCAACCAGATCGGCGCCGTAGTCGGCGTGCAGCCGTTCGGCGGCGAAGGCCTGTCCGGCACCGGACCCAAAGCCGGCGGTCCGCACTACCTGCTCAAGTTCGCGAGCGAGCGCACGCTCACCATCAACACCACGGCCGCAGGCGGCAACGCGTCGCTGCTCACTCTCGGCGAGTAAGCTCGCGAGTCGCTGCGTAGCGCGAGTCGCTTCGCAGGGCGAGTCGCTTCGCAGGGCGAGTCGCTCCGTACGATCCGCCGCGCGCCGCGCTCACGGCACCCCTCCGCCCGCCCACTCGAACGTCCATGTTCCAGTGGGCTAGTCGGCCATCCATGGCCTTTGGCGGAGAGGTGCCGCGCTCGCGGCGACCTCGTTCGTGCGCAACGCTTCGCACCACTACCCCGTTTCGCCACACCCAACTGCCCCGCTGCACGTCACCGCCACGCTTCGTGGCGCCGCGACACCATGCAGCGCGGCGCACTGCTGTTGCGCAGCTGTGGCTGTTGCTTCGCTGTTGCAATGCGTTGCTGTTGCAATGCGTTGCTTTTGCAATGCGTTGCTTTTGCAGCGTAGTGCGACCGGTGTGCGGCCTGACGCGCGACGCTTCGAAGCCCCGGCTACGCGGAAGTTGGACGAAGCGCTGCGCCCGAACGAGGTCGCGCGATTGCGTGGGGGGTCCTGCCAAAGGCCATGGATGGCCGACTAGCCCACTGGAACATGGACGTTCGAGTGGGCGGGCAGGACCCCCCACGCAATCGCGCGCGCGCCGATTCGTACGAAGCGATTCGGAAACGCTACGGAGCGACGCGCTATGGAGCGATCAGGTCAGCGAAGCGCAGTCGGTGCGGATCGCGGTACAGCAGCGAGCGCAGCCCAGGCGACCGCTCGAACGGCTTCCACGCACCATGCGCCTGCGCCAGCCGGTCCGCGATGATCCACAGCACGGCCGGATTCACGCCCATGCCCATGTGCGTCGCGCTGACTTCGATGTTCTCGGCGATCTCCGATTCCTGCGCCAGGCTCATGCGCCAGTTCACGATGCCGTCGGTCTTGCTCATGATCGAGGTGGTCGGCACGCTTGGAACGCCGCTGACCAGTTCCATCAGGCGTTCGTCATCGGAGCGGAATCCACTGACCAGTTCGAACACGCGCCAGGCATTGGTGCCCTTGGGGTGCCCGCTCAGCGGCGATCCCATCGTCACCACCTGGCGGACGCGCTCGGGCATGCGCAGTGCCAAAGCATTGGCCATTGCTCCGCCGAGCGACCAGCCGATCAGGGTGACCTTCTTGCGATGCTGTTTCTGCATCGCGCGCACCTTGTCGACCATGCCCTTGATGACGTGGTCGCGCGGGCCGAAGTTCAGTCCGAGACCCCATGGCTGCGCGTCATAACCCAACTGGCGAAGAAACTTGCGCAGTGGTGCGGTGCTGTGGTCGCCAGCGCACAGGCCGGGTAATACGAGTACGGGGTGGCCATCGCCGCGCGGCGCGGATTTGAGCAGTGGCCAGGCCAGCGCGAACGATGCCCACTCGAGCATGGCGCGGCCTTCCATCGCCAGCAACAGCGCGGACGGCGGCTTCAGGGCCTGGTGGGTGGCCGGACGTTCGGAAGAATCGGTCTGCTTCATGCTGGGCCTTGCAGTTCTGCGAGCGCCGCGGCCATGGCCTCGACGACGATCGCTGGTCTGGGGACGACATCGCTTGCGCACGTGAGGCCGCATTCCAGCTGGCCTGCGTAGCTTTGCACGGTCAAGTTGAATGCCAGCCCATGGGTCACGATCGATATCGGATAGTAATGGCGCAGGCGTGCGCCGGCGAGGTACAGCGGGACCGGCGGACCCGGCACGTTGGAAATGGCCACGTTGGCCAGCACGGGCAGGCGCTCGGCGATGCTGCCACTGCCCCACAGGCGCGACAGGCCGGCCGCCCACAGCGGTGCGGCAAAGCCGGGGAAATCGGTTGGAATCAGGCCCTTGACCGCGCTGATCCGGCGTTTGAGCTGGGCGGTGGAGTCGCGGATCGCCATCAGCCGCTCGACCGGATCGGCAATGTCGGTCGCCAGCGAGCACTGCACCATCGACACCTGGTTGTCGACGCCGGTATCGCCGGGCTGGCGTAGCGACACCGGCATCGCCGCGACCAGTGGCTTGCGCGGCAAGGCTTTCTCGGCCAGCAGCAGGGTTCGCAGGGCGCCGGCGCAAATCGCCAGGACAACGTCGTTGAGGCTGACGCCGTGCGCGCGCGCCACGCCCTTGACCGCATCCAGCGGCAGCGAAATCGCGGCAAAGCTGCGCCCGGGCCCGATCTTGCGGTTGAACACGCTGCGCGGTGCCATCAGCAGGTTCTGGCGCAGCCCCGACAGCAGGCCCGCGGCTTCGCGGATGCCACCCAGGCCACGCACGGTGGCCGGCAGTGCACGCAGGAGATTGGCGAATTGGCGCACCGTGGAGCCTGTGGCAACGCGGGCCAGCTCACTCGTTGCCGGCGCACTCGCTGCGGGCGCCGCGCGGGACGCTGACTTCGCGCTGGAAGCGGCGCTGGCGCCGCGTGCCTTGCGCTTGGCCGGCGGCGCAGTGTCCAGGATCGCCTGTGCCAGCGCCACGCCACCCTGGCCATCGAGCAGCGCGTGATGGACTTTGGAATACAGGGCGACAACGCCAGGCTCGACGTTGTCGATCACCACGAATTGCCACATCGGCTTGTCGCGCGGCAGCGGCTCGGCGTGCAATTTTCCGACCAGGGCCATCAGCTTGTCGCGGCCGCCTTTTCCAGGCAGGCGCCGCCGACGCACATGCTGGCGCAATTGCAGGTGCGGCGCCTCGCCCCACATCGGGTGGCCCAGGTCGAACGGTGCAAGGTGCAGCACGCGTCGCAGGACAGGCGCGCGCGGCAGGCGTGCCTGGATATGGGCTTGCAGCGCGGCATGGAAGTCGCCGTGCCCGGGGGCGTCGAGCAACATCAGGCTGCCCACGTGCATCGGCGTGCCTGCCGATTCCAGGTACAGGAAGGCGGCGTCAAGCCCGGACAAAGGAGTCAGCGTGTGCGGCACCTGCCGGACACTACGCCGATTTCACCAGCATGGGGTTGCCATGGCTCCCGGACGAGTCACGGACTGTGCGTCCGCGCACGACTTCAGGCGTCGGGCCGCGGCGCTCGCTGTCTCAAAAATCGTCGGGCGGCATCCGCAGCGTGGTGTCGTCGAGTTCGGCAAGCAGGTGGATGTCGTGCTGCACTCGCGGCAGTTCGTGGCGAAAGAAATACCCGCAGGCGGCGATCTTGCCGCGGTGCAGTTGACCATCGCGATCCGGGGCATGCGCCAGCGCGGCGCGCGACACCTGCGCCTGGCGCAGCCAGGTCCACGCAACCAGCGCGTGCCCGAGCAGGTCCATGTAGGACGAGGCGTTGGCCAGCGCCAGTCGCACCGCACCGCGTGCCATCGCGCCACCCGCAGTTGCGGTGACGGATTCGACGGCGCTGAGCACGGCCGCGAGTGCATCGGCATGCGCGCGTTCCGGATCATCCAACCCGATGCCGTCCACGGTGACTCGCACTTCGGCCAGGACTGCGCGCAGCGCGGCGCCATGCTCGAGCATCGCCTTGCGACCGAGCAGGTCGAGTGCCTGGATGCCATTGCTGCCCTCGTGGATGGGATTGAGCCGGTTGTCCCGCCACAATTGTTCGACCGGATATTCGCGCGTGTAGCCGTAACCACCCAGCACCTGGATCGCCAGGTCATTGGCCTCGGTACACCAGCGCGATGGCCAGGCCTTGACGATCGGCGTGAGCAGTTCCAGCCGCAGTCGCGCGGCATCGCGTTCGGCCGGGTCTTCCGATGCGTGTTGCAGGTCCACCTGGCGCGCGGCATACATGGCCAGGCCGAGCGCGCCTTCGACGATCGATTTCTGCCGCAGCAACATGCGCCGCACATCGGCGTGCTCGATGATCGGCACCGGTGGGCTGGCCGGATCCTTCTGGTCGGGATGCCGGCCCTGGCGTCGCTCGCGTGCGTACTGCAGTGAGTACTCGTAACCGGCCAGGCCGAGCATCACCGCGCCCATGCCGACGCCGATGCGCGCCTCGTTCATCAGGTGGAACATCTGCGCCAGGCCCTGGTGCGGCGGCCCGACCAGTTCGCCGATGCATTCGTCGGCCTCACCGAATTTGAGAAAGGTGTTGACGATGCCGCGTTGCCCGAGCTTGTGGTTCAGCCCGGCCAGCCGCACATCATTGGACGGACCGATGCTGCCGTCTTCGTCCACCCGATAGCGCGGCACGATGAACAGGCTGATGCCGCGCACGCCGGGCGGTCCGCCGGGAATCTTCGCCAGCACCAGGTGCACGATGTTCTCGGCCAGTTCGTGTTCGCCACCCGATATCCACATCTTCTGGCCGGTGATCCGGTAGCTGCCGTCGGCCTGTGGCTCGGCGCGCGTACTGATGTCGGCGAGCGAGGATCCGGCCTGCGGTTCGCTCAGGCACATCGTGCCCAGGAAACGGCCCTCGAGCAGGGGTTGCCGGTAGCGGGCCTGCTGCTGCGGTGATGCGAACGCGCCGAGCAGGTTTGCCACGCCGCGCGCCAGCAGCAGGTAGCCGGCGGTAGAAACGTTGGCGGCGAGCAGGTGCGCATCGCACAACAGCACGACGCTGAAGGGCAGTTGCAGGCCACCTTCGGCGGCATCCACGCCGAGCGCGCAGAAACCGGCATCGCGATAGGCATCGACTGCCTCGCGCACGGCAGCGGGCAGTTGCACCCGGCCATCGACAATGTGCGGTTCCTCGACGTCGCCCTGATGGCAGTGCGGCGCGAAGCGCTCGCGCGCAAGCCGCGCGGCGGCATCCAGCACCGCGCGCACGTCATCGATGGAGTGTTCGGAGTAGCGGGGCAGTGCGAGCAGGTCTTCGATCGGCCAGAGCTGGCCGGCGACGTAATCAAGCTGGCGGGAATCCACGCGGAACGGCGCGGAACGCGATCAGAGGTCTTGCTGGTAGCGCACGTAGGGCACGCGGCCCTCGTCCTGGGTACCCGGCGCCTGGCGCGTGTCCACGCCGAAGGGATTCTTGCCGCGGGACATCAGGTTTTCGGCACCGACCGACAGCTTGGCCTTCCACGGAGTACGCCAGGTCACGCCGGCACCGAGGGTGCTGTAGCGATTCGTCTGGCCCGGGACTTCAATCATCTGGCCGGTGATCTCGCCGCCGAAATTGCCGACGCCGCCACTCAGGCTCAGGCTGCCGGCGTCCCACTCGGGTGGCAGGCCGCCATGCATCTGTTCGGTCGGGATCAGGCGAACGCGAGCGAGCGTGCCGCCGATGTTGACCCAGCTCTGCTTGCCGATCGAAATCTGGCCGATCAGGCTGGCATTGCGCCGATCCAGGCTGGCCGCGCCCGGGCCGAGCAGGCTCTCGAGCAGGCGACGATCCGCGGACTGCTTGCCCAGGCTCAGGCCATCCAGGCCAAGCGTCTCGCTGCCAATGCCAAGTCCGCCGGTCAACGAAGCCTTGCCCCGCTGCAGTTGCAGCAGGCCATTGATGTTGCCGCGCGCCGTGTTGCGCGGGGCGCTCATGTCCACCAGCATGCAATTTCCGGCCATGCCATTGACGCCACTTGCCACGCTGTTGTCATTGCACAGCACGCCAACGCCAGGATTCGCTTCGAGCGACAGGCCCGCGTGCAATTGCAGCTTGCTGTTGGCCGGCTGGATGACGCGTTGCGACGGCGATGCCGGCAGTGCCGAGGGTTCGATGAGCAGCAGGCCGTCAACGCGGCCGCTCTGCAGGTTCCACAACGGAAGCACCGTCGTATTGCTGTTGGCCGACGCGGGCAGGACCAGTTTCGACTGGGCGAACGCCGGCATCGCCACGAGGGCGATCAGCAGGCATGCGATCAAACGAATCTTCACATCGGTTTCCTGTGCGGGACCATGCATCAGAGCGTTTCGTGGCTTGGAAGTTCCATGGCCGCTGCAACCCTCTTTACGGTAATTTAACCAAAAACAGGCGGCCCCGTCCAGCTATTGGAGGCGCTCGGAGGCTGGTGCGTTCACGTCTGCGGCCAGGAATAGCCCCCGAAGCTGGTCCTCGCTGAACCGGTAAACCTGTCCGCAAAGATCGCAATGAACCTCGGCCTCACCGTCCCGAAGGGCTCGGAGCGTCTCATCCTCGCCGAGACTGTGCAATGTGTCCTCCACGCGGGCGCGGGAGCAGGAGCAGGCAAACCGGAGTGGGCGCGTCGCGAGGACCTGCATCGACTCCTGGTGGAACAACCGGTGCAGCAGGGTTCCGGCCTCGGTCCCCAGCAATTCGTCGGCACTGACGGTGTCGAACAGGGCCGAAACCCGTCGCCAGCCGTCGGGATCCCCGTGGCCCTCGGGCAGTTGCTGCAGCATCAGGGCGGCGGCCCGGTCGGCATTGCAGCCGAGCAGGACCCGGGTCGGAAGTTGTTCCGACTGGGCGAAGTAGCCCTCGAAGGCCTCGGCCAGCGAATCCGCGGCCAGCTCCACAAGCCCCTGGTAGCGCAGCACCTCGTGGGCGCCGGGCGGCTGGGTTTCGATGGTGATCGCCAGTATCGAGCCGTCGCCGAAGGCGCGCGGCGTCAGCGGGTCGGGCAGGGGCTCTGAGAAGTTGGCGATGCCGCGCAAGGTGCCCTCGCTGGTGCATTCGGCGAACAGGGCGCGCAACGCACCGGTGCCACGCAACTGCACACTGACCCGGCCCTCGAGCTTGCCTTGGCCGCTGAACAACGCCGCCGCGGCACAGGTTTCGCCGAGCCGTTCGGACACCGCCGCCGGATAGGGGGCACGATCACGGATGGCCTGCCAGGCCGTATCCAGATGCACGAGTGCGCCGCGCACGCCGGCGTCCTCGAGCAGGAACAGGGTCAGGGTGTCGCGATCGGGATCGGTCATGGCGTCATTGGCAGGGGGCGTGGCTTGGAGGCGGGGAAGGCGAGCCGCTATGCTGCCGCCAGATCGAAGGAGAAGAAAGACAAATGGGACTGCGTGGCATCCACATCAAGACCTGCGTCGTGCTGGCATTGTCGCTGTTCATGACCGGCAACGCCGCGGCGAGCGATTTTGACGACATGGTTGCGGCCGAGCGCGCCTTCGCGGCCGACGCCAGCGCCCGCAGCACCCGCGAGGCGTTCCTGGCCGCGCTGGCGAACGACGGGTTGGTGTTCCAACCGGGTCCGACCAGCGGCCAACGCACCTGGACCGACCGCGCGCCGGACAAGAACCACCTCGAGTGGGCGCCCGCCATGGCCGAGATCGCAAAAAGCGGCGACCTCGGCTACACGGTCGGCCCCTGGCGCTTCACCGAGGCCGGGGCCGAGGACGAGGCGGATCAGAACGCCGAAGGGAAAGCCGGAGAAAAGACCGCAGACAAGGCCGCAGACAAGGCCGGGGACCAGACCGGAGCGAAGGCCGGGGAGCAGCCCGGAGAGAAGACGCAGGAAAAGACACCCACCGCCTTCGGCTGGTACTTCAGCATCTGGCGCAAGCAGCCGGATGGCTCCTGGCGCGTGCTGCTCGACCATGGCATCAGCGCGCCGGCCGCAGCGTTTCCCGACGAGGTCCAGCGGCGCGGTGGCGTGAGTCTCGGTCCGCCCCCGAGCTGGCCGGTCGGCGTCCCGGAGCTTCGCAGCGCCGACCTGGCAGCCCCGGGCAAACTCACCTCGCGCATGGTGTCAGCCGATTTCCTCCGGCTGCGCGCCGGGCAGGCCCCCGACGGCATCGCGGACGGGCAGGCGCTTGCGTCCACGGCAACCCGACTGGACACCGGGCTGGTGGTCTCGTCGGGCGGTGACCTGGGCGTTACCTGGGGTGGTGGTGTCGGCAGCCCGGCCTGGATCCGGGTCTGGCGGCGACCCGCCGCCGAGGATGCCCCCGGCCAGGGCTGGCAGCTCGCGGTCGACTTTGCCGTCCCCGCCGTCGCCGTCGCTGCCGCAGCCACCGACGGAACCCAGCCCTAGGTGGCCGCCGCGCGAGGGCGCCGCGGCGGCTGGCGCCGCTGGCTGCGCTGGCTGTTGCTATGGCTGCCGCTGTGGTTCGTCGGCATCACCGCCGGCCAGGTGCTGCTGTTGCGTTGGGTGCCACCGGTCGGCAGCGCCTTCATGGCCGGGCGCGTCGTGGACGCCTGGCTCGACCGCGACTGGTCGTTCCGCCTGTCCTATAACTGGCGGGACCGTTCGCGGATCTCGCGCCAATTGCCGATCGCGCTGGTGGCCGCGGAGGACCAGATGTTCCCGTTCCACCACGGGTTTGATTTCAAGGCAATCGACAAGGCGATCGAGCACAACAAGCGCGGCAAGCGCGTGCGCGGCGCCAGCACGATCAGCCAGCAGGTAGCCAAGAACCTGTTCCTCTGGCAGGGCCGCAGCTACCTGCGCAAGGGCCTGGAAGCCTGGTACACCGTGCTGATCGAAACGCTGTGGTCGAAGCAGCGGATCATCGAGGTGTACGCGAACATCGCCGAATTCGGCGATGGCGTGTATGGCGCCGAAGCGGCGGCACGGCGTTTCTATGGCAAGCCGGCCTCTGCGCTGACGCTGTCGGAAAGCGCGAAGCTCGCCGCCGTCCTGCCAAGCCCGCGTCGATACAGCGTTGCCAAACCGGGCCCCTACGTGAACCGGCGCGCCCGCTGGATCGAGCTGCAGGTCCGGCGGCTCGGCGGCCCGGGCTATCTGTCCGGCGCGCCCTGACGCCGGCGAAGCGGCTACCATCGCCCGATGCAAAACCTGTCATTGACCGTCGTGGTCGCTGCCTACAACGAGCAGGCCGTGCTGGCCGCATTGCACACGCGGCTGCGCGCGGCCCTGGATGCACTCGGCCTGCGCACGCACATCCTGTACGTGGATGATGGTAGCCGCGACGGCACCTGGGAGGTCATGCAGTTGCTCGCGCGCCAGGATCCGCAGGTGCAGTTGCTGAGGCTGTCGCGCAATTTCGGCAAGGAGCTTGCGCTCACGGCTGGCCTGGATCGCGTGGACACCGACGCGGCAGTGGTGCTCGACGCCGACGGCCAGGATCCGCCGGAGCTGATCGCAAAACTGGTGGCGTTGTGGCAGCAGGGCTTCGACGTCGTCTATGGCCTGCGCACCAGCCGCCCCGGTGAGAGCTGGCTCAAGCGCGCCACGGCCGCCAGTTTCTATCGCTTGATGGGGCGGATGTCGGCGACCGCGATCCCCGCTGATACCGGCGATTTTCGCCTGATGTCACGTCGCGTGCTGGATGCGCTGCGCGGCATGCGCGAACGGCAGCGCTTCATGAAGGGACTGTTTGCCTGGGTTGGATTTCCCCAGGTGGCCATGCCCTATGAGCGCCAGCCGCGGATCGCGGGCAACAGCAAGTTCAACTACTGGCGGCTGTGGAACTTCGCGCTCGATGGCATCACCGGGTTTTCCACCGCGCCGCTGCGCGTGGCGACCTATGCCGGCCTGTTCACGGCACTGCTGGCCTTCGGCTACGGCGTCTGGATCATCG
>JBBRZU010000016.1:0-35583 GCA_038236425.1 Lysobacterales bacterium | reverse complement strand
GGCTACAACCGGATCCAGACCCAGGACGAAGCCGTCAAGGCGCAGTGGTCCGAGGTCCTGAACCAATACCAGCGCCGCGCCGACCTGGTGCCCAACCTGGTGGCCACCGTGAAGGGCTATGCCGCCCAGGAAGAACGCGTGCTTACCGAAGTCACCAATGCCCGCGCCCGCGTTGGTGCCGTTCAGATCAGCGCCGAGCAAGCCGCCGATCCGCAAAAGCTGGCCGAGTTCCAGCAGGCGCAGTCGCAGTTGTCCAGTTCACTGGGGCGACTGCTGGTGGTGTCGGAGGCCTATCCGGACCTGAAGTCGAACCAGAATTTCCTCGAACTGCAGTCACAGCTCGAGGGCACCGAGAATCGCATCACCGTCGCGCGCAACCGCTACATCGCCGCCGTGCAGTCCTACAACGGGCTGGTGCGCCAGTTCCCGGTGAACCTGACGGCGAAGATATTCGGCTATGCGGTCAAGCCGAACTTCAGCGTCGAGAACGAGGCCAGCATTTCCAAGCCGCCGACAGTGGAATTCGCACCGGCGGCAGCGCCTGCAGCGCCTGCCGCGCCTGCGCCGCCCACGATGCCAGCGCCGCCTGCACCACCTGCGCCGCCCGCGACCAACTGAGCCGCGCGTGATCAACCCGAATCGCTGGCGCGTCGCCCGCGAGCCAACTGTCGTTGCACGGCTTGTGGTCATCGCATGTCTGGTCGCTGTCGGCTGGCTTGGGCTGGCTGCGCCGATGCCGGCGCACGCGCAGTTTTCCCTGTCGGCCGGTGGCACGCCGCCACCGCCAATGCTGGCGCGCCACGTCACCGACCTCACCGGCACCCTGCAACCGGCGCAACTGGCTCAATTGGAGGCATCGCTCACCGCACTCGAGCAACGCAAGGGCAGCCAGGTGGTGATCCTGGTGGTGCCGAGCACGGGCGACACGCCGATCGAAACCTATTCGTTGGCGGTGGTCGAGAAGAACAAACTCGGGCGCCGCAAGATCGACGACGGCCTGCTGCTGCTGGTGGCCAAGGACGATCGCAAGGCGCGCATCGAAGTCGGCTATGGCCTGGAAGGTGTCGTCACCGACGCCATCTCGAGCCGGGTCATCCGGGAATACCTTGCGCCGCGTTTCCGCGAAGGCGACTATTTTGGCGGGCTGAGCGACGCCACCGCGGCGCTGGTGAAACTCGTGGATGGCGAGGCGCTGCCGGCGCCGATGGCAACTGAGCCGCGCTCGGCAGCGCAAGGATCAGCGTTGACGTTTGCGGTGATGGTCGGACTGTTCATCGGCAGCTTTGCAGGTGCCACTCGCCTGAAGCCACTGGTACTGCGCCGTGTCGGCGCCGGCGCCGTTGCGGCCGGGCTGGCCTGGCTTCTGTTCAGTGCGGGCCTGGGCGCCCTGGTGGCATTCGTCGTGGCCTTCCTGGTCTCGGCGGCGGGCGGCGGGCGCTTTGGCTCGGGCAGCGGCAGCCACGGCATCTTTCCCTCCGGCGGATGGGGCGGCGGCGGTGGATTCGGCGGCGGTGGCGGTGGCGGATTTTCCGGAGGCGGCGGCTCGTTCGGAGGCGGCGGCGCCTCGGGAGGCTGGTGATGTCGCGCATCCTCGATAACCTGTTTTCGGCCTGGTTTGCACTGCCCCGCGCGTTCCCGGTGGTGGCGATGCGGCGCATCCGCGACGCCGTGGTGGAAGGTGAACGGCATCACGCCGGCGAGCTGTGCGTCGCGATCGAATCCCGCTTCTCGCCGCTGGCGGTGATGTCCGGACTCGACACCCGGCAACGCGCGACCCAGGTGTTTTCACTGCTGCGCGTCTGGGACACCCGCGACAACAGCGGCGTGCTCCTGTATCTGCATCTGGCCGAACGCAAGGTCGAATTGCTCGCCGATCGCGGCATCGCGGCGCGCGTGGAGCCGGCACTGTGGCAGGCCATCTGTGACGATTTCTCCGCGGAGATGCGCGGCCAACCCCCGGAGCAGGCGGTACTCAACTGCCTGGGCCGGATCAACGCCTTGCTGGTGCGGCATTTCCCCGCCGAGCGCGACAATCCCGGCGAACTGCCCGACGAGCCGGTGGTGTTGTGATGATGTCCCGATGCGGGCGGGGCTTGGGCGATAATGCCCGTATCGGGCCCCCGGCCCATGGCACGAGTCCGACTGCGGCATGACGATCCTGCACGACATCAATCCAATCGCGATCCCGTTGCCATTCTGGCCGAATGGCATCCACTGGTACGGGCTCATGTACCTGGCTGGTTTCGGGATTGCCTGGTGGATCGGGCATCGCCGGATCCGTGCCGGCCGCCTGCCGGGCGTGGACGACAATGCATTCGGCGACCTGTTGTTCTACGGCATGCTCGGCGTCGTGCTCGGCGGGCGCCTGGGCTACGTGCTGTTCTACGCATTCGACGAATTCCTGCGTGACCCGCTGTTCGCGTTGCGGATCAACGAAGGCGGCATGAGCTTCCACGGCGGCCTGCTCGGTGTGATGGCGGCGGCGCTGTGGTGGTCGCGCTCGCGCAAGCTGCGGTTCTTCGACACCATGGATTTCCTGGCGCCTTTGGTGCCTGCGGGCCTGGGTTTCGGCCGGATCGGCAACTACATCGGCGGCGAATTGTGGGGCAAGCTCACCGGCGCTGGCTGGGGCGTGATCTTCCCGCGCAGCCTCCCGGAGCAGTTCAGCAGCCGCAGCATGGAAGAACTGCGCCAGCTCCATGCGTCCGGGGCATTGGATGCCTATGCACGGCACCCGTCCCAGCTTTACCAGGCCTTCCTCGAGGGCCTCGTGATGATGGCGGCGCTCCTGCTGTTCTCGCGCAAGCCGCGCCAGCGCTATGCGGTGTCGGGATTGTTCGCATTGCTGTACGGCGTGTTCCGTTTCCTGGTCGAGTTCGTGCGCGTACCGGACCAGCAGCTGGGCTACCTCGCGTTTGACTGGTTGACCATGGGCCAGTTGCTCTCGCTGCCGCTGGTGGCGCTGGGCCTGTTCCTGCTGTGGTTGTCGCGTCGCCAGCCGATGCCGCCGGCGCCGGTTCCCCTTCCCCTTCCCCTTCCAAGGCAATCACCGGCGAACCATGCGCCAGTACCTTGACCTGCTGCGGGACGCAGTGGAAAACGGCGCGGTCAAGACCGACCGCACCGGCACCGGAACGCGTTCGGTATTCGGCAGGCAGTTGCGATTCGACCTGGCCAAGGGCTTCCCGCTGGTCACCACCAAGAAGCTGCACCTGCGCTCGATCATCCACGAGCTGCTGTGGTTCCTGATGGGCGATACCAATGTCGGCTACCTGCGCGAGAATCGCGTCGGCATCTGGGACGAGTGGGCCGACGACAACGGCGACCTCGGTCCGGTATACGGCAAGCAGTGGCGGCGCTGGAGCGGCCCGGACGGACGCGAGATCGACCAGATGTGCTGGTTGGTCGATGAAATCCGCCGCAATCCCGATTCCCGCCGGTTGATCGTCAGCGCCTGGAACGTCGCCGACCTGCCGCAGATGGCGCTGATGCCATGCCATGCGCTGTTCCAGTTCTACGTGGCCGACGGCAAGCTCAGTTGCCAGCTGTACCAGCGCTCGGCCGACATCTTCCTCGGCGTGCCATTCAACATCGCAAGCTATGCCTTGCTGACCCATATGGTGGCGCAGGTGACCGGGCTGCAGCCCGGCGACTTCGTGCACAGCTTCGGCGACGCGCACGTCTACAGCAATCATCTTGAGCAGGCGCGCGAACAATTGTCGCGCGAACCGCTGCCCTTGCCGACGCTGGTGCTGGATCCCTCGGTGGACGACCTGTTTGCATTCCAGGCCGGCCACATCCGCATTGATGGTTACACCTCGCACCCGGCGATTCGCGCCGCGGTTGCGGTCTGATGATGGGGACGATGTGATGAGGCCTGCTTCCCGCTGGTTGCTGCGCGCGCTGGTCCTGGTGCTGGTGTTGGAGAGCACGGGCTGCGCCTGGTTCCGACACCGCCGCGACGGCCACGGCGCCAATGCCGAGATCGCCGCCGTGGCCGCGCGCGAAGCAGCGCGCACCGCTGCTCAGGCCAGTGCCGCGGCCGGGCCGACGCAGTCGCCGGATGCAACCGCCACGCCGCCGCCGCCGACCGCTGCCGAACTGGCCGGCGCAAAGAAACTCGCCACGGATTTCTACGAAATGCATGCCCGGTTTGCCGGCCGCGGCTTGCCGGATCCTGCCGCGATGAATGCCTATGACGCCTTCCTGTGCCCGTCGCTGTCGTCGGCGCTGGGCGCGGCGCGCGTGAAGCAGGCGGCCTTCATCACCGCGCATCCCGGCGACAAGCCGCCGCTGGTCGAGAGTGACCTGTTTTCCAGCCTGTTCGAAGGCAGCGACAACGCGCACGCGCTGGACGCGGTTGCCGACGGCGATGGCGCCCGGGTGACCGTGGCGCTGGCGCATGGCGTTGGTCCAGGCGCCACGCGCTGGCGCGATGACCTGGTCGTGCATCGCGACGACGGCATCTGGTGCGTCGCCGATGTCGCCTACGGCGGCACCTGGCCGTTCGCCAACAAGGGCACGCTGAGCGCGAGCCTGGAATCGGCATTCTGAGCACTTTTCTGGAGCGGATCTGATGCTGGCCCTGGTTGCAGCGCTCGACCGCCATTCGGCCATTGGCCGAGCCAATGCGCTTCCCTGGCGGCTGCCGGACGACTTGAAGCGATTCAAGGCGTTGACGCTCGGCCATCCGGTGCTGATGGGGCGCAAGACTGCCGAGGCGATCGGGCGAGCCCTGCCGGGACGCCGTAACTTGGTGCTCACCCGGCAGGCCCGCACTGCCATCGAGGGCATGGAAGTCGTGGCAACCCTGGATGCGGCGGTCGAACTCGCGGGCCTTGAACCGCTGATGGTGATCGGTGGCGGCGAGATCTATGCGCTGGCGCTGTCGCGCGCCACGCACCTGTTCCTGACCCATGTGGACACCGTCGTCACTGGCGCCGACGCGTTTTTCCCCGCGTTCGATCGCACGCAATGGCGCGTCGTCGTGCGGATGACGCATCCAGCCGACGCACACCACGCATTCCCCTTCGAAGACGTGGATTACGAGCGCATGGATGCGCGAGCGCTGCGATAGGCAGGATGCCGGTAGCAGCCGGGCGCATGGATGCGCGAGTGCTGCGCGAATCCGGTTAGCCGGCGCGGCGCACCTCGTTGTCTGGCACCACGCGTCCGGGCACCTGGTGCAAGCGCAATTCAGCACCCAGCTCCAGCGCGGTCAGCCTGCCGCCCCACACGGCGCCGGTATCGATCGCATAGATCCCCAGCCCCATGAACAGGCCCAGCGTGGACCAGTGCCCGCACACCAGCGGCAATTCGCGCGGCGCGTGGCCGGGCACGTCGAACCACGGATACAATCCAGGCTTCTGCGTTCCCGGCCGGCCTTTGTCTTCGAAGCCAATGCGCCCGCCGGGCGTGACATAGCGCATGCGGGTAAACACATTCACGATCGCGCGAAAGCGATCCGGCCCGGTGAGCTTGGGGTTCCAGGCCGGCTTGTCGCCGTACATGTTGCGCAGCAGCTTGCGATAGCCGTCGCCGCGCAGTTGCTGCTCGACTTCGTGGGCGCGCGCCTCGGCGATCTTGAAGCTCCATTTCGGCGCCAGGCCCGCGTGCACCATCGCGAAGCCGATCTTGCGGTCGACATGCAGGAATTTCTGCTGGCGCAGCCAGCCGATCAGTTCGTCGCGATCGGGCGCGAACAGCACCCGGCGCAGGTCCGGGTTGACTTTGGCCTGGTCGGCTTCCTGGCGCTGGGCGATGGCGAGCAGTGACAGATCGTGGTTGCCCAGGACGACCACGCTGTTCGCTGACAGCGAACGCACCAGGCGCAGGGTCTCGAGTGATTGGCCGCCGCGATTGACCAGGTCGCCGCAAAACCACAGCGTGTCCTTGGCCGGATCGAAGCGGATCTTCTCGAGCAGCGCCTGGAGGACGTCATGGCAACCCTGGAGATCGCCGATGGCATAGGTCGCCATCAGTGCAGGGTCCGTGGAATGGTCAGGGTAAAGGCCTGGATGGGCGCGTCGAACTGGGTGCCGTCGTCGGCGAGCATCTGGTAGCTGCCTTCCATGGTGCCGATGGCGGTTTCCAGGATGGCGCCGGAGGTGTATTCGAAATCCTCGCCCGGCCGCAGCCAGGGCTGTTCGCCGACCACGCCTTCGCCGCGCACTTCCTGCACCTTGCCGTTGTCGTCGGTGATCAGCCAATGCCGGCTGATCAACCGCGCAGGCATCTTGCCGGCGTTGTGGATGCGGATCGTGTACGCGAATACAAACCGCCCGTCCTCGGGCGTGCTCTGGTCGGCGAGGAAACGGGTCTGGACCCGGACTTCGATCTCGTGCAGGGTCGTCATGCGCCTATTTTACGGAATACCGGCGGCTTGCGAGCGTTCTGACAACATCCCGGACAGTTTTATGAACCCCTCGACCGGAATCTGCTCTGCGCGCGCGTCGGGGCGCAGCCCCGCTGCGACGATTGCATCGCTGTCGCAGACGGTCTGCAGCGAGTTGCGCAGGGTCTTGCGCCGCTGGCCGAAGGCTTCGCGCACGACGCGCTCGAACATCGCCGCGTCGCCGATGCCGGTCTTGGCCGGATCCAGCGGCACCAGCCGGACCACGGCGGAATCCACCTTGGGCGGTGGCCGGAACGACTGCGGCGGCACTTCAAACAGCGGCTCGACCGAGCACACCGCCTGCAGCATCACGCTCAACCGACCGTAGATCTTGGATCCCGGGCCCGCCGCCATGCGCTCGACCACTTCTTTCTGCAGCATGAAATGCATGTCCACGATCGCTTCGGCATGCTCGAGCACGTGGAACAGGATCGGCGTGGAGATGTTGTAGGGCAGGTTGCCGACCACGCGCACGCGGCCTTCGCCGGCAAGCTTGCCGAAATCCACCTTCAGCACATCCTTGTGGATGATGGTCAGGTCACCCAGGGCATGCGCAGCCTCCGACAGCGGCGTGATCAGGTCGCGATCGAACTCGATGACGGTGATTGCACCGTGCCGGCGCAGCAGGGGAAAGGTGATTGCGCCCTGGCCCGGGCCGATCTCGACCAGGGTTTCGCCAGGCAAGGGATGCACGGCCTGCACGATCCGCTCGACGATGCCGGCATCGTGCAGGAAGTGCTGGCCCAGGGACTTCTTGGGCGGGTCGCGGAACTGGCTCATGGCGGCGAACTCATGGCCGCGGCTTCATCGCGGCGACCCGGTCGACGCGCTTGCAGCGGATGCGAGCCGCGCCATGCAACGCGACTGTGCGAGGCTGGTGCAGGTCGCCACGGCCGAGAGCAGGCTGGAGGCGTCCGCGCGGCCGGAGCCGGCGAGTTCCAGCGCCGTGCCATGGTCGACTGCCACGCGCGGATAGGGCAGCCCGAGGGTGATGTTGACTGCCTGCTCGAAGCCCGCGTACTTGAGCACCGGCAGTCCCTGGTCGTGGTACATCGCCAGCACTGCGTCCGCATCTGCAAGCTTGTGCGGCAGGAAAGCGGTATCCGCGGGCAGCGGGCCCTCGAGCTGGAAGCCTTCAGCGCGCAGCGACTCCAGCAGCGGGATGATCACCCGCAACTCTTCGTCGCCGAGCAGGCCAGCTTCACCTGCGTGCGGATTCAGGCCGAGCACTGCGATGCGCGGCGAGGCGATGCCGAATGGACCGCGCAAGGCGGCATGCAGGATGCGCAGTGTCCGTTCGAGTGACTCGGTGGTGATGGCATCCGGCACTTCGCGCAGCGCCAGGTGCGTGGTCGCCAGCGCCACCCGCATCGCCGGATTGGCCAGCATCATGACCACCGGTACGCTGGCCTGTGCCGCGAGCAATTCGGTTGTGCCGGTGTAGGCGATGCCACCGGCATTGATGCTGGCCTTGTTGACCGGGCCGGTGACCAATCCGTCGAACCAGCCGTCCAGGCAACCTCGGCCACCCTGGCGCAGCGCATCGATGACGGCGACGGCATTATCCGGATCGGCGATACCCATGCGCGTTGCGGCTGCCTGCCGCAGTGGCAGGACGGCAAGTTCACCGGGGCGCGCGCGCCCGCAGGCCTCTGCGTCGAGCAGACGCAACGACAGGCCGATGGCATCGGCGGCGGCAAGCAGGGTATCGGGATCGGCGAGCGCGACCAGATCGGCCGCTGGCGTGGTGTGCGCCAGGCGGACGCACAATTCGGGACCGACCCCGCCGGGCTCGCCCGGAACCAGGGCCAGCCGCGGACGCACGGGCTCAGGCGCCGCCGAGGCGCGTATCGACGTAGGCTTCGGCGCGCAGCTGGCGCAGGAAACGCTCATAGGCCTCGTCGGCCTTGCGCTGGCCGATGATCTCGCGCGCCTGGTTGCGGCGGTTTTCGTCGGTGACGTCCTGCTCACGGCTGCCAAGGCGCTTGATGAAGTGGTAGCCGACGTCGCTCTTGAAGATCGGCGACACCTGGTTGTCGGTCAGCTGGCGTACCTGGGCACTGATCGCGGTGCCCCAGGTGTCGCCGGCGAACCAGCCCATGTCGCCGCCCTGGCCGCGCGTCTGGGTGTCGTCGGATCCTTCGCGCGCGACTTTGCCGAAGTCCTCGCCTTTTTCGACGCGCTGGTACAAGGCTTCGATCTTCTGGCGGGCCACTTCGTCCGGCACCACGTCGCTGACGGCGACCATGATGTCCTGTGCGTGGAACTGGGTCAGCTTCTGCGGCTGGGCAACGCGTGTTTCCACCAGCTGGACGATCTGGAAGCCGCTCGGGCCACGCACCGCCTCGGTCACCTGGCCGGGCTTCATGGTGCGCAGCAGGCCCGCGAAAACCGGCGGGATGGAGTCGCCGGTACGCCAGCCGAGGTCGCCGCCATCAAGCGCGTTCTGCGCCTGCGAATAGCGGATCGCGGCCGAATGGAAGTCGAGTTCGCCGCGATCGATCTGGGCCTTGATGCCGTCGATCTTGGTCTTCGCGGCAGAAATTTCGTCCGGGGTAGCGCCTTCGCCGACGCTCACCTGCAGGTTGGCCAGGCGCATTTCCGGGCCACCGACGGTGGATGTCGCCAGGACCTGGTCGATTTCCGCCTCGCTGATCTGCACCGAACTTTGCACGTAGCGCTGGCGCAGCCGCTGCACGGTGACTTCGTCGCGCAGGTTGGACTGGAATTCGTCGTAGCTCAGGTGGTCGGCTTCCAGCCGCTGGCGCAGGTCGGCGACAGTCATCTTGTTCTGCTGCGCGATGCTGGCCACGGACTGCTGCAGTTCCTGGTCGGAAATGCGGATTCCGGAATCGCCGGCCCGGTTGACCTGCAGGCGCATCATCACGAGGCGGTCAAGCACCTGGCGCTCGAGGACATCCTTCGGCGGTACCTCGCCCTGGTTGGCCGCGGTGATCTGGTGGGTGATGTTGGCCACCGCCAGGTCGAGCTCGCTGCGCAGGATCACGTCCTCGTCCACGACGGCGACGATGCTGTCGATCGGCGCGGCCGCGAGGGCCTGTGCCTGGATCGTCGGCGAGGTGAACACAGCCAGCGCACAGGCCAGCAGGACGGGGAATATTGCTTTCATCGGGTCGGGCACTCCGGGGCGCGCGGCCTGCGCGCGCCAAGGTCAGCGGGCATAGCCAAGGATAGCATTATCAAGCAATCGGGCCGTGTCGCGCCCGAAGCTTCCAAGGCCGTTGAGTTCGATTTCAAGGTACAAGCCGAGATTCTTGCGGCTGTCGAAACTGCGCACGTACTGGCGCCCGAGCAGGCGCACCGCCACGCAACAGCTGCTCCACTCGAAGCCCGCCAGGGCGTCAAGGGTCTGGCCGCCGACCCGGCCCGACTGGGCCGACTGGGCGTCATGCAGCGAATAGTTCCACCGGCCATAGAGTTTCCACCTGTCTTTGACGGGTATGACAAAACTCAGGTCGGTTTGTTCCAGCGCCGGCTGGTTGAGCAGGTCGCGGCGGAAACGGTAGGCGACATTGACCACGCCGCCGCGATCGAAGCGGTACTGGCCGCGGATCGAACTCAGGTCGGTGCGCTGCTTGGTGGAATCCCATTGCTGGGTGGCGCCGACGCGCCAATGGTCGTTCACCTGCCAATCCAGGGTCGCGATCCAGTCGCTGCCGTCTGCAGACGGCAAGGGCGCGCCTGCGCTCAGGCCGACCTTGGGGGCATCGAAATAGGTGATCCGGCCGATGCCGGCGCTCAGGCGCTCGCGTCCATCGGCGGCCGACAGGATGCGCGAGGTCAGAGACAACGACATCTGGTTGGCATCGCCCTGGCGATCTGCGCCACCGAAGCGGTTGTCGCGGAACAGGGAGGTCCAGCCGAACGTCAGCTCGCGGGTGTCGAACAGCGGCAAGTCATCCTGGTTCCGGTACGGCACGCGCAGGTAGTACAGGCGCGGCTCCAGCGTCTGCACGTAGGGTTTGCCGCCCCACTGGAAATTGCGCTCGAAGAACGCGCCGGCATCGAGGCTGGCGATGGGCAGGCTGCGGGTCGCGCTGCTGGCCGCGCCGCCGCCGATGGGCAGGCCGGTGACGAGGTCGACACCGCCGCCGACTGGCAAGCCGTCGAGTGTCTCGTAGTGGGTATAGCGCCAGGCCAGTTGCGGCGTGATGTACCAGGCCGCGCCGCCGAACGGCAAGCGGACCCAGGGCTGCAAGTCCACGCGATTGCCGCCGTCGTAACGCGTGGCGTTCGCAGCGACTTCCGCGAAACTGTCGTGGCTGAAGCGCACCGCCTCGAAATTCAACCCGGCCTCGAACCAGCGTGCGAACGGGCGGTTGGCGGCGGCGAGCAGGCGCGGCAGGCGACGGTAGGGTTCGTCGCCGTCGCTGAGCAACTGCGAGGCGATCTGCCAGTTTTCCGCGGTGAGGCTGGACGACCAGTACTTGCCGCGCCCATAGACGCCCACGGTGCTTCCGAGAAGCGAAATGGAGGTATCGACGAGTGAATTGCCGAAATCGCTGAAGTAGTTCTTGTCGCTGACATTGTGCAAGTCGGCGTTGAAGTACCAGTGGCGGCTGAGCGTGGTGGTGTCGCGGAAATTCAGATCGCTGCGATCGCGGCCACGAATGTTGTCATTGGGCAGGTAGGTGCCGCTGAAGTCGCCGGTGGAGCGCGCGGTGAGGTAACGGAACTCGCCTTCGAGCATCAAACCGCGCTTGGAATACCAGTGCGGTGCCAGGGTGGCGTCGTAGTTCGGCGCCAGGTTGATGTACACCGGCAGTTTGAAATCCAGTCCGTTGCGATCGTCGCGGCCGATGGTCGGGGCTAGCACGCCGGTGCGGCGCTTGTTGTCGGTCGGGAAGCTGATCACCGGCAACCACAGCACCGGCACGCCGCCCAGGCGCAGGGTCACGTTGTGCGCCACGCCCTTGGCTTTCGCGTTGTCCACGGAGATACGGCTTGCGACGAATTCCCACTGGCGCTGCCCGGGCGGGCACGTTGAATACGTGGCATCGGTCAGGGTGCCCTGTTCGCCATGCATCGTGGCGGTGTCGGCGATACCGTTGCCGAGTTGCTCGTTGAACTGGTAGCGCACCTTGCCCAGGCGCAGGATGTCGGCCTTCTGGTCGCCGGTGGCGCTCTGCGCAGTCAGGCGAACGCCGCGATCCTGGTAGTGCACTTCGCCTTCGGTGGTGAACTGCTCGGTTTCGTGCGCGTAGGTGACCTTGTCGGTGGCCAGGTACTGGTCGGCATGGGTCATCTGCACCTTGCCGGAGAAGATCGTCGTGTCGGCCTTCTTCACGTCCAGGTCGTCGGCGCTGATGTCGGTCGGCGACGATTCGCGCAGCGTGGAATCGGTAGGCAGCTCCGCGAACATCGGCAGGGTCGCCGGGTTGGCGCAAAGGGCCCAGGTGGGGGCGACGATTTCCTTGGCATGCACGGCGCCGGCGATAGCCAGGCAGAGCGGCAGCAGTTGCAGCGGGGGTCGGCGCACCGGGTGATTCCTGGAAAAGCGAGCGCCCATCTTACCGGTCGGCCAATGCGCGATGCGAGTCCGTTGGGCTCGGGGGCCTTTGCTGCGTCACGCAGGGGCCGTGCCGGCGCCCCGCCGGGTTCAGCTGCGACCGTGTCCAGTCAGGCCCTGGAGCCAGGCGACGCTGCACTCGGCCAGGGCAGTCAGGCTGTAGCCACCCTCCAGCAGGCAGACCACGCCCCTGCAGGGCGCCGCTGCCCGATCCGCGAGTTCGGCGCCCAGCCACGTGAAATCGGCGGCTTCCAGCTGCAGGTCTGCCAGTGGATCCAGCCGGTGCGCATCGAAGCCAGCGGAGACCAGCACCAGTTCGGGACGGAAGGCTGCCAGCGCCGGCAGCAGGGTGCTCGCCCAGGCGGCGCGGAAGTCTGCGCTGCCGCTGCCCGGGGCCAGCGGGGCGTTGACCAGGTTGCCGACGCCGGTGTCTCCGGCTCGGCCGGTGCCCGGATACAGCGGCGACTGGTGCGAGCTCAGGTACAGCACGCGCGGTTCGGCCGCGAAGATGTCCTGGGTGCCATTGCCGTGGTGGACGTCGAAATCGATCACCGCCACCCGTGACAGGCCATGCGCCGACAGCGCATGCGCGGCTGCGACGGCAACTGCATTGAACAGGCAGAAACCCATCGCCTGGGCGGCAGTGGCGTGGTGGCCGGGCGGACGGACTGCGCAAAAGGCATGGACCGCGTCACCTGCGAGCACGGCGTCCACGGCCATGATCCCGGCACCGCAGGCATGCAGGGCGGCATCGGCCGATTCCGCCGACATCACGGTGTCCTGGTCGATCCGGCGCGGGTAGGCATCGCCCTGCACGAGGACTTGTTCGATCATTTCGGTGGTGTGCACCCGCGCCAGCTGCGCCCGTGTCGCGGGCGCAGCGTCATGCCAGTGCGCCTGCGGAAATGCCTCGCGCAACGCGGACAGCACGGCGGACAGGCGTGCGGGGCATTCGGGGTGTGCCGCGCCCGGGTCGTGCCGCAGGCAGACCGCGTGGGTAAAGACGTGCATCTCAGGCGTTGCGGCGCGAATGGTTCCAGAGCACCTCGCCGTGGCCGGAGGCACGGGCCAGGACGCGGGCAATCACGAACAGCAGGTCGGACAGGCGGTTGAGGTAGCGGATCGCCTCCGGCCGGACTGCATCATGGTGCGAAAGGGTAACCACCTCGCGCTCGGCGCGGCGGCAGACCGTGCGCGCAACGTGGCAATGCGCGGCGGCGAGGCCGCCACCGGGCAGGATGAAATCCTTCAGCGGCGGCAGGTCGGCGTTGAAGCCGTCGAGCAGCTGCTCCAGGCGCGCGACGTCGGTATCGGCGATTGCCGAATGACCGGGGATGCACAGCTCGCCACCGAGATCGAACAACTGGTGCTGCACGGCGACCAGCACCTCGCGCACCGCACCGGGCAGCTCCGCGGCGAGCACCATGCCGATCGCGGAATTTGCCTCATCCACCGTGCCGTACGCGGTGACACGTGCCGAATCCTTGGAAACCCGGGAGCCGTCGCCCAGCCCCGTGCTGCCGTCATCGCCGGTGCGGGTGTAGATCTTGGAAAGGCGATTGCCCATGCGGCTGTTGCCCGTCCTGCCTCAGGCCGTCTGCAGTGCCAGCGCCGGACTGCGCTGGCGCATCCAGGCGAAGCTGCCGAACAACACCAGGCTGTAGAACAGCGTGCCGTTGACCGTGTTCTGGAAGAATGGGATGCCCGCGGTGTAGGCAGCCATCAGGCCGGCGCCAGTCCTGGGGTACATGGCCGATCCCAGCCAGGTTCCGAAATTCGTCACCAGGAAGAACAGCATCGAACCGAGCAACCCGTAGCCGGCCACGCGCCAGGCGCTGACGCGCCCGCGCAGGCCGAAGCCGAGCACGGTGGACAGGGCAATGCACAGGTAGACCAGCCAGAAGCTGGCGCCGAGGAAGTACTCGGCGTAGATGCCGCCGTTCAGCATGCCCAGCGCGATGTCGGAGATGAACATCGCCACCATCGGAATCCACAGGGCAGTGGCCTTGCGCGAAAAATAGGCGCCGCCGAACAGGGCAACGGCCTCGACCGGGGAAAAATTCGGCGGATGCGGCAGCAGGCGCGACAGCGCGGCCAGCAGGATCATCCCGACCAGGAGCAAGGGACCGGACGATGGCAGCAGGGCGGGCTTGTCGTGCATGGCGTTGGGTTCTTTTCCTGGCTGGGTCGCGCGGCGATGGCCGGCCGGCGACGGGGTGGTTAGGATACCGCAACGCGTCCCCGCCGGCCCCTTCCTCCGTGAATCCCGATTTCGACATCCTCGTGCTTGGCGCCGGCCTGGTCGGCGCCAGTCTGGCCTGTGCGCTGGAGGACCGCGGCGTCCGCGTGGGCCTGGTGGAGGCAAGCGCGCCGCGGCAGGCGCCGCCCGGATTCGATGCGCGCAAGCTGGCGCTCGCCGCCGCAAGCATGCACGCCCTTACTGCGCTGGGCGTCCTCGGGCTGGCGGAGCCGGCGCCGAGCCCGATCCGGCGCATCCATGTCTCTCGCGCCGGCGATTTCGGCAGCGTGCGATTGCGCGCCGTCGACAGCGGCCGGGAATCGTTTGGTGCCGTGATCGCCGCTGATGCGCTGGGTACAGCGCTGGAGCGGCGGCTGTCGGCATTGCGCGACACCACGCATCTGCGTCCATGGACGATGGCTGCGCTGCGCCATGGCACGGATGCCATCGAGGTGGAGCTGCACCAGGGCGCGTCGGTAAAGACAGTGAGTGCGCGGCTGCTGGTCGCCGCCGATGGCACGCACTCGGCGGCGCGCACGGCGCTCGGCATCGGCGTTGACGAACACGACTATGGCCAGGTCTTGCTGGTCGGCAGCCTGGCGACTGATCGACCGGCGGATGGCACGGCGTACGAACGCTTCACCGCGGAAGGTCCCATTGCCCTGCTGCCGATGGGCGATGCCTATGGTGCAATCTGCGCGGTGGCGGCGGCAGATGCGCCGCACTGGATCGCGATGGACGACGCCGAATACGCCGCCGCCTTCCAGCGGCGCTTTGGTTGGCGCGCAGGACGCGTGCGCCGGGTGGGAACGCGCAGCGCGTATCCGATCCGTCGCGTACTGGCAAAGCAGTTGCATGGCCCGCGCGCGGTGCTGGTCGGCAACGCCGCGCAGACCATCCATCCGATTGGCGCACAGGGCTTCAACCTTGGCTTGCGCGATGCGCTCACCCTGGCCGAATTGCTCGACGATGGCGATCCTGGCCGGCCGGAATTGCTTGCCGCCTACGTGCAGGCGCGGCGCGAGGATCGCGAGAGCACGCTTGCCTTCAGCGATGGCCTGGCCGGCCTGACCTCGACCCCCGGGCTGGCAGCGCGCCTGCTGCGCTCCACCGGCCTGGTGGCGCTGGCACATATTCCCGGCCTGTCCGCGCCGCTGGTTGCCGGCGCCATGGGCTACCGCGGCCGGGTGCCGCGGTTGGCGCGCGAACCATGACCGTGCCTGTGCATTCGCGGACGCGGCGCGGACGCGACAGCGCCGCGCAAGCGCTCGATGTGCTGATCGTCGGTGCCGGCGTGGTCGGCGCGACGGCGGCGCTGGCGCTGGCGCGCGCGGGCTTGCGCGTGGCCATCGTCGAGGCGCATGCACCGCCTGCTTGGGATCCCTCGGCGCCCGACCTGCGCGTGTACGCGATTGCGCCGGATGCGCGCGCGCTGTTTGATCGCCTCGGTGTCTGGCCGGCGATCGCGTCGGCGCGCGCGATGCCGTATCGGCACATGCACGTCTGGGACGCGACGGGCCCGGGCACGCTGGACGTGGCGGCCGATCGCGTCGGCAGGCCGGAACTGGGACACATCGTCGAACACGGCTTGCTGGTGGACCGCTTGTGGTCGGCGTTGGCCGTCGAGCCCCTGGTCCGGCGCCTGTGTCCGGCGCGTGCACTGTCACTCAGCCAGGATGATGAAGGCGTCTGGCTGCAGCTCGACGATGACCAGACACTGCGCGCGCGCCTGCTGCTGGGCGCCGACGGCGCCGCATCGCGCATCGCCACATTGGCCGGGATCGACGCCGATGCGCGCGACTATGGCCAGCGCGGCCTGGTTGCCTATGTGCGTACCGAGCAACCGCATGAAGATGCCTGCTGGCAGCGCTTCCTGCCGGAGGGCCCGTTGGCCTTCCTGCCCTGCGCGGACGGCCGCAGTTCGATCGTGTGGTCGCTGCCGGAAGCCGATGCGCTCCGCTTGCTCGAGGCCGACGCCGGCGAATTCGAGAGCGAACTCGCGCGCGGCCTGGATCGCCGCCTTGGTGCCTGCCGCGTGGACTCGATGCGCGCGGCGTTTCCATTGCGTCGAAAACTGGCGGACACGATGCTGGCCGGACGCATCGCCCTGGTCGGCGATGCCGCGCACGTGGTGCATCCGCTGGCGGGGCAGGGCGTGAACCTGGGCCTTCGCGACGTCGCTGCACTAGCGGCAAGCGTGGAAGCCGCGGGCGCTCGGGGCATCGATGCCCTGTCTGCAGCGCGGCTTGCCCGCTGGGCGCGCTCGCGCACCAGCGAGAATGCGATCGCCGCGCGGACCTTCGAGGCGATCCACGACCTGTACAGCTCGCAAGCGGCGATGGCCGGGCTAGTGCGTGGACCGCTGCTGGGATTGGCCGGCGCATTGCCGCCGGTGACGCGCATGCTCTGGCGCCGCGCCGCCGGCCTCTAGCGCCGGCTCGGACTGCACCTGCTAGCGCGCGGGCGGGGCCAGGAATTCGCGTCGGTTGAGGCTGCCGTCGTGGTTGGCATCCTGCTTGCGGAACTGCTCGGCGATCCGGCGCTGGTGACCGACCAGGGTCAGTCGTTCCTTGCCAGGCACCAGTTGCTCGGAGGGATCCAGCACGCCATCGTGGTTGCGATCCATCTGCCGGAACGCCCAACTCATGCGCTCGACGTATTCGTCCAGTGAGATGCGGCCGTCGTGATCGGTGTCCACGACCGAGAAATAATCGCTGCCAGATTGCGCCCGCGCCGTTCCCGACACGAGCACGGCAAGCGCGGCGAGACCAGCAAGCGCGGCAAGACAGGCAGGCGCGGCAAATGCACCGGCGCGGCGAGGCAATGGCCGGGGCCGGCTCAAAGGTCGCGCGCCTTGGCGGCGGGATCGGTGGCGAACACGGTGATCTCCTCGCGGTCGTGATAGAGCTGGCGTGCGCGGATGTGCAGCGGTCTTCCCGCGGCATCGGCAAAGTTCGCCAGGCAATCGCGCGATTCTTCCCAGCGCCGCTTCATCGGCAGCTTGAGGTTGAAGATCGCGTTCCGGCACCAGCCGTGCGCGAACCACTCGGCCATTCGCGCGGCGACTTTGCGCGGCGACTCGACCATGTCGCAGACCATCCAGTCCTGCGCCCGTGGCGGCGCCCAGGTGAAGCCGTCGGCGCGCTGATGCTCAACCAGGCCGGTGGCGAGTGCGGACTCTGCCATCGGGCCATTGTCGATCGCCAGCACGCGCATGTGCAGGCGCGCGAGCACCCAACTCCATCCGCCGGGCGAGGCGCCAAGGTCGGAGGCGCGCATGCCCGGCTGCAGCAGGCGCTTGCGCTCGTCATCGGTCATCAGCACCAGGATCGCTTCCTCGAGCTTGAGCGCGGAACGGCTCGGTGCATCGGACAATTGGCGCAGGCGCGGCACGCCCTGCGGCCATGGCGCGGCGTCGGCGCGATCGGCAATGGCAAGCAGCAGGTGGTCGCCATCAAGCACGAACACGTGCAGGCGCGGCAGCCGCGGATCATCGCGCTCGGTCAGCAGTCCGCGCTTGCGCAGCGCCGGACGCAGCGCATTGCCGAAGGCGCGTGCAAGGCCCGCCAATGGCTTGCCCGCGTCGGTGTCGGGGTGTTCCATCCACAGGTCACCGTAGCGGCCCAGGCCGCCCAGCGCATCCATCACCGGCGTGATGCGGTCGCGCGGGTCCAGTGAATGCAGGTCGGCGAGCAGGCGGAGTTTCTGTCGAGCAAATACCAGCGTGTCGAGTGGCAGCGCGGCTGACAGGGTCTTGGCATCAGCGCCGGCCAATTCGACATATCCGGCGTTGCGTTGCGTGCGCGCCCAGGCGCCGATGCCGGCATTGGCGGCGCGTTCGACCAATTCGGCTGCGAGCTCGGGTTCAAATCCGGCGCGGCAGTACGCGAGCAGGCCGAAGTCCGCGCTGGCGTTTCCGGCAACGGTCTCCGGCGCCACGTCGTTGCCTTCTGGCGGGTCAATAGACACGGCCACCCGATCCATAGTCGCGCAGCACATCGCAGGCCACGTGGCGCGCAATGTCCACCTGCACGGTGATGCCGCGCTTGTTCAATTCGCCCTGCCAGTCGTCCGGCATCGGGCCTTCGTCGAAACCGGCAAGGCTTTGCACGTCGTCGGCACGCGCACCGACCAGCAACTGGTCGATGCCGGCCCAGAACAGGGCGCCGTAGCACATGGCGCAAGGCTGGGCGGAACTGGCCAGGGTCCATGGTCCGCCGTCCTCGTTGAGGCGGACGCGCTGCAATCGTTGCTGGGTGGTCGCGACGGCCATCATTTCGGCGTGGGCGATCGAGCAGGTGGTGGGCACGACGCGATTGACGCCAACGCCCGCCAGCTGCCCTGACGGATCGAACACGGCGGCTCCGAACGGCCCGCCGGTGCCGTGGCGCACGTTGTGGCGCGACAGGTCAATGGCCAGTGCGATCTTCGCTGATGGATCGGAGTAGTCGCGCAAGGGATCCACTTCGTCGTGGACCCAGGGTGGCAGGTGGAGGTGCAACTGGGCGAACAGGTTCACTGCACCAGCACGCCGTTGTCGATCGTGCGCGTACCGCAGCGTCCGTTGGTGCATTGGCAGCCGGGCACGGCAATGGTTCCGCAAATGCCTGATCTTCCTTCAGCCTTGCAGCGCGCCTTCACTGCATCGGCAAAGGTCGGGCTGTCACGATTCAGGCAGGCAGGACGATAGCCGCAGCAGCTGCCGACGTCTTTCACTGCGCAGTCCGCATCGCTGTTGCAACGGTCGTTTAGCACTTCCGGCTTGTCGGCTGACGCAGTGGGTTCTGCCGGGATCGCGCGCCGTACCGGCATCGGCTCGGAAGCCGCGGTGGCTTCGGCCAACGAGCGCGCATCGGCCGGCGTCGCTGGCGACTTGGCTGGCGGGGGGGCTGGCAGCGGCTGGGCGGGCGGCGCGATGGCGGGTGGCACGGGCGCTGATTGCGGCGTCCCGCCAATATCGGCTGGCGTGGCAAGGTTGTTGGACGCGCCGGTCGCCGATCCCGTCGAGCGATCGTGCACGCTGCAGCCGACCACCAGCAGGGCCGCCGCGAGCACCAGCCAGCGCGCGCCGGCGCCGATCATGCGGATGCCGCCTTGGCCCAGATGTCGCGCAAGCCGACGGTCCGGTTGAACACCGGCGCATCGATGCTGTGATCGCGGCGGTCGGCGACGAAATAGCCGAGCCGCTCGAACTGGTGTCGATCCTCGGGCGCGACAGCAGCGGCCGCCGGCTCGACGAATCCGCGCACGATGCGCACCGAGTCCGGATTCAGATGATCACGATAGGTCTTGCCGTCGACCTCGTCGTCCGGGTCCGGCACCAGGAAGAGGCGGTCGTACAGACGCATCTCGGCCGCAACTGCATGGCGTGCGCTCACCCAGTGGATGGTGCCCTTGATCTTGCGGTCCGCGCCCGGCAATCCGGCGCGGCTGGCGGGATCGAGCGTGGCATGCAGGGCGATCACGCGGTCGCCGTCCTTTTCCACGCGCTCGCAGCGGATGATGCCGACGCCGCGCAGGCGCACTTCACCACCAGGTACCAGGCGGTGGAAACCCTTCACCGGTTCTTCCATGAAGTCATCGCGCTCGATCCACAACTCGGGCGAGAACGGAACCTGGCGTGTCCCGAGCGCCGGGTCCTTCGGATGGTTCGGGAATGTCAGCCGTTCCTCATGCCCGGGATCGAGGTTTGTGATCACCAGCTTGAGCGGATCGACCACGGCCATGCGCCGGGTAGCGTGGCTGTCGAGGTCTTCGCGCACGCAGCCTTCGAGCACCGAAAAGTCGGTCACCGAATTCTGCTTGGAGATGCCGACCCGGTGGGCCAGCAGGCGCAGCGAGGCAGGCGTATAGCCGCGCCGGCGCAGGCCCTGCAGGGTCGGCATGCGCGGATCGTCCCAGCCCGACACCAGGCCGTCCTGCACCAGCGCCATCAGCTTGCGCTTGCTCATCACGGTGTAGTTGATGTTCAGGCGCGAGAACTCGATCTGCCGCGGCTTGGACACCGGCGTCTCGAAGCCGGCGTCGACCAGCGGCTGCCAGAGCTCGCGGTGCGTGCGCAGGTCGATGTTGTCGATGCACCAGTCATACAGCGGCCGGTGGTCCTCGAACTCCAGCGTGCACAGGGAATGGGTGATGCCCTCGACCGCGTCGGAAATGCAATGCGCGTAGTCGTACATCGGATACATCGGCCACGCGTCGCCGGTGTTCTGGTGGCTGACGTGGCGGATCCGGTAGATCGCCGGGTCGCGCAGGTTGATGTTGCCACTGGCCATGTCGATCTTCGCGCGCAAGGTGCGGGCGCCATCCGGGAACTCGCCCGCGCGCATGCGCCGGAACAGGTCCAGGTTCTCGGCAACGCTGCGATCGCGGAACGGCGAGTTGCGGCCCGGCACGGTCAGCGTGCCGCGGTACTCGCGCACCTGTTCGGCACTGAGGTCGCAGACGTAGGCCTTGCCGTCGGCGATCAGCTTGAGCGCGCTGCGGTAGAACACCTCGAAGTAATCCGAAGCATGGCGCAGTTCGGCGTACTCGAATCCCAGCCAGTGCACGTCGTCCTTGATCGCCTCGACGTATTCCGGGTCTTCCTTCGCCGGATTGGTGTCGTCGAAGCGCAGGTTGCACAGGCCACGATTCTCCTCGGCTACCCCGAAGTTCAGGCAGATCGCCTTGGCATGGCCGATGTGAAGGTAGCCATTGGGTTCGGGCGGAAACCGGGTACGGATGCACGCGTGCCGGCCCTGCGCCACGTCATCGCGCACGATCTGGCGGATGAAGTCCTGCTTCTCCGGGACAGTCGCGACAGTGGGGACGGCTTCGTTCATGGACAGGGCAATGGGGCGGGCGAGGGCGAACGCACAGTTTAACCGAGCCAGGGCGCTACCCAGCCGATCCGCGCCGTACGTGGCGCAGCGGCCCGTGTTTCCGGCACACTGCATGCATTACCAAGGAGCCGCACGGTGACACCCGACATCCGGACTTCCCCCCGCCCGGACCGCCGCCCCGCCCCATGGCTGTCCGTCGGTTTGCTCGTGCTGGCTTGTCTGGCCAGTGCGATCGCGGCACCTGCCCGCGCAGGAGAACCCGTGCCGCAACTCGCTTCGGCAACGGTCGATGCGGAAATTCCTCTCGATGACATCCTCAGCGGCCGGGCGCGCATCGGGTTCAATCCTGTCGCTTCGCGTGGCGCGCCGACCCGTGCGTTGGACGGCCAGGTCGTCTGGCTCCGGCTGCGGGTCGAACTGCCTGACGACGGTCGCGCCTGGGTGGTGACGGTGCCGCGCCAGGGCCTTTTCTCGCTGCGACTGTTCGAGAGCGGCCCACCCGCGCGCCAGCTTGCCCAGGTTGGCGCCGGCGTGGTGCCGGACGCGCGCTGGCCAGACCGCTTCGTGCTGCCACTGGAAGGGACCAGTGCGGTGACCGTCTACCTGCAGGCGGCCGGCCAGGGCCGGCTGAACCTGCAGCCGGATATCCTCGAAGTGACCGCCGCTGCCGCCCAGAGCTCGCAAGTCAGCCGCGCCTTTGACTTTCTGTACGCCAGCCTCTTCGCGATTGGCGTGGCAGCCTTGTTGCGGCGCTGGTTTGCTGGTGAACGCACCTTGCGCGTGGCTGCGGCTGCGTTTGCCTGTCTCGGTGCCTGCCTCGTCAGCAACCAGCACCTGCAACTGCGCCTGGGTGGCGTGGATATCGCGGCTCTGCCATCGCTGGCTCCTGCCGCCTGGGTGGTGGCCTGCGCAACCCTGCTTTGGGCGACGCAGCAGTTCGCCGGACTCGAGAAGCACTTTCCCGAAGTTGCAGGCGCGCTCGACCGCGCCGCCTTTGCGCTGCTCGGGCTCGGCGTCGTGCTGCTGCTGCTTCCGGGCCAATGGATGGGCGCGCTGCAGATCGTCGCCATTGCCATGCTGGGGTTGACCGCATTGACCTGTGCGGGGGCACTGATGTTCGACCAGCGCCACCTGCGCTGGGTGGCGACCCTGCTCTGGTTCGCCGTGGTCGGGGCCCTGTCTGCGTTGTGGCTCGCCGCGCAGCAATGGCTGCCCGACAGCTTGCTGGCGCGTCGCGGCTTCGAATTCCTGCTTGCATTGCAGCTTGCAAACTACCTGTGCCTGCCCTGGGGGCGGCAATGGTGGTTGCGGCGGCAGCAACAGCGCGATGGTCGCGGCCCGGAGCTCAGTGCCGAGGAAAAGATCGCCCAGGCCCGCGACTGGATGATCAGCAGCCTGCAATCGGGCATCGAGACCGGCGCTGAAGGCGACATGGAGTGGATTGCCTACCGTCGCCTCATGGGTGGCCTGAAGTCTGTGTTGCCGCAAACCGGCGCGGCCGTGATCGCGATGAACTACCACAACGAAGACCTGCTCCTGGTCGAGCCCAAGTCGGCGGAGCCACGCTTCCAGATGTTGCTGGCCCAGCGTGGCTCGCTGCTGAAGAACCTCAGCCGGTCGATGGGGCCGCAGCAGATCGGCCTGGATTTCATTGGCCCGGACGGTCCGCTCCAGCAGGTGCTGCTGGCGGTAATCCCGCTGCCGATCCAGCGGCCTGGCTGGGGTTTGCTGGTGATCGAACGCACGCCGCAGGTCAGCTACAGCGACGACGAGCTTGGCCTGTGCACAGAATTTGCGGCGCTGGCGACCACCGCTGGCGACGAAGCGGCTGAAGCGATGCAGCGTCGGCGCTCGCGCGAGATCGACGGTGAATCGGGTGTCTATCGCGGCGACATGATCGACGTGTTGCTGCAGAAGGCTTACGCACTCGCAGTGCAGAAGCGTCGGCCGCTGTCGGTGATGCGGATCAGCGTTGACGCCCATGCCAACCTGCCGCCAGACCATGGCGCCGAGGCGATCCGTATCGTCGCCGACCTGGTCCGCGACGAAAGCGAATATGGCGAGAGCATCGGCCGTGCCGCGCCCGACTGCCTGCTGGTGACGCTGCCCGGCCGCCCGATCGGCGATGCGCGCGCCCTCGGCGAGCGACTGTGCGCCGCGGTGCGCAAGCTTGGCCTGCCGGTGACCGAGGAAAGCAACCTGGGGGTCAGCATCGGCGTTGCCCAGATGCACTCCACCGAGCGTCTGGTCGCGCCTATGGTGGAACGCTCAGCGCGCGCGCTGGCCAAGGCCAGGCAGTACGGCGGCAACCAGGTCCAGGCAATCGCCAGTACCGCACCCTGAGCCCGCCGCCGCCAATCATCCGACAGGAACCGATTCCGTGACTACCGACCCTTCGGGCATATCCATGCCGACCCTCGTCATTGGCAACAAGGCGTTCTCGTCCTGGTCCATGCGGCCGTGGTTGCTGCTGCGACATTTCGGCGTGGCGTTCGAGGAAACCATGCTGCCGCTGGATACCCCGGAGTTCGAGCGGCGCATCGGCGGCTATTCGCCAACCCGGCGCGTGCCGGTGCTGCACGTCGGCGATGAAGTCATCTGGGATTCGCTGGCGATCTGCGAGGTGGTCAGCGAGCGTTGGCTGGGAGGCCGCGGCTGGCCGGATGATCCACGTGCCCGCGGCGCAGCCAGGAGCGCCTCGGCGGAAATGCATTCGGGGTTTGCCGCGCTGCGCACCCAGCTTCCCTTCGACAGCCTGCGCACGCCCGAGGCGCCGCACTGGGATGACGCGGTGTCACGCGATGTCGCCCGCATCCAGGTGCTGTGGTCCTGGCTGCGCGCGCGACACGGCGACGAGCGCGGTTTCCTGTGCGGTGACTTCGGCATCGTCGATGCGATGTTTGCGCCGGTGTGCGTGCGCTTGCGCGGCTACGGCGTGCCCGTGGATGCGGAGACGCATGCCTACATGGCGACGATTTTCGCGCTGCCGGCGTTCGTTGCCTGGCAGGAAGGCGCGAACGCAGAGCCGCCGCGCACCTAGTGTGCTCGGTGGGGCGCTGTTGCCGCGGCGGTCATCGAGGTCAGAGCGGGCGGATCGAACACACCAGCACCAGTTCGCAGGCGCCTGCGCCTGAGTCCTCGCGTGACATTGAACTTTGCCAGTGCCAGCCATCGTCCTGGTCGATGCGGATCAGCCAGCCTTCGATGCGCACGGTGTCGTCCGCACGTACCGACGCCAGCGCGCGCGCGACCGAGTCGTTGGCCGGCACCATGTGCATGTTGCTGCTGCTGCGGATGATCACGCCCAGGTCAAGCGGCGGTGCCGGCGTGTCCCAGCGATAGCGGAACCAGCGCCCGCCCTGGGAGACGTGCAGGCGATCGGCCAGGCCCGGCGCGGCCATCGCACCCCAGCCCAGCGCCAGGTCGGTGGGGGAGTAATGCGATTCGGTGCCGAAGTGGTAGTCCTCGCGATGCAGTACCCGCGCCTGCAGGCTGAAGCCCGCCAGCGGTGAAATCTGCGCCTGACCGAGGCGGAACGGTGCAAATGCCGTGGCGACGGGAGACTGCAGCGGCAGGTCGGGACTAGGCGTGGGCTGCGGCATCGGACAACCAACACCGGCCGGCGAGATGGCCTGGATGGGCGCGCGTTCACCGCGATGCCCCGCCAACACCAGCGTGGCCGTCAGCGCAAATAACAGGAGCCAGAGCCAGCGTGGCATCGCAGCCTCAGGCCGGTGTGCGCAAGAGGTCGGGGGGCAGGTCGCGCAGGACCGCGGCCATCGAACCCAGGAAGCCGCTGCGGGCCGAACTGCGACGCCAGACCATGGCCAGGCGTCGGCTCGGCGGCGGATCACGGAAATTGACCAGGCTCAGTGTTTCCGATGGTGGCACCGGCGGCTTCACCGCGAGTACCGGCAGCAGGGTGATGCCGACGCCTGCCGACACCATCTGGCGCAGCGTTTCCAGGCTGGTGGCGCGGAATCCTTCCTTTTCCCCGGCGCCGGCGAGTGCGCAGACTTCCAGCGCCTGGTCGCGCAGGCAGTGGCCGTCCTCGAGCAACAGCAGGTGCTGGTCCGACAGCTGTGACAGGGTCAGGTCGTGCTTGCCCGCCAGCGGGTGGCCAACCGGGAGCGCAAGCAGGAAGGGTTCTTCGAACAATGGCTCGCACTCCAGCCAGTCTTCGTGCAGGGGCAGGGCAAGCACGGCAGCATCGAGCCTGCCATCGCGCAGCATGCCGAGCAACAGTTCCGTCTTCTCCTCGACCAGCAGAAGTTCCAGGCGCGGGAAGCGTGCGCGGATCTTCGGTACGACATGCGGCAGCAGATAGGGACCCAGTGTCGGGAAGATCCCCAGTCGAAGCGAACCCGCTTCCGGATCGGTCGTGCGGCGCGCGGCTTCGCGCAATTGCTCGACATCGGCCAGGACGCGCCGTGCGCGCTCGACGATTTCCAGTCCCACCGGTGTGAACATCACCTGGCGTGGGGCGCGTTCGACCAGGGTCACGCCGAGTTCGTCCTCGAGCTTGCGCACCTGGGTGGACAAGGTCGGCTGGCTGACGTGACAGGCGCTCGCGGCCCGACCGAAATGCCGAAGGTCGGCAAGGCTGACCAGGTAGCGGAGATCGCGCAGGTTCATGAACGATAGCTTATGCCAATCGCTACCATGGGTTCAATCATGTTTACGAATGGGTGCGGCCTTGGGACAATACGGCCAGGGAGAGGACCCGACCCCTGCAATACATCCCCCAAGGAGTGACACCCCATGCTGTCCGTTGGAGAAAAGTTTCCGCAGTTCAAGCTCAAGGCCACGGTTTCGAACGACCTCAATACCGCGTTCACCGACATCACCAATGACACCTACGCCGGCAAGTGGCTGTGCGTGTTTTTCTACCCGAAGGATTTCACCTTCGTCTGCCCGACCGAGATCACCGGCTTCGCCCAGGTCAACGCGCAGTTCGCCGACCGCGATTGCCAGATCCTGACCGGAAGCATTGATTCGGAGTTCGTGCATCACGCGTGGCGCACCCATCACAAGGACCTCAACAGCCTGCCGTTCCCGATGCTCGCCGACGTCAAGCGCGAGCTGTCGACCGCGCTCGGCATCCTGGACAAGGACGAGGGGGTCGCCCAGCGCGCAACCTTCCTGGTGGATCCGCAGGGCATCATCCGTTTCGTCTACGTCACCGACCTGTCGGTAGGCCGCAATCCGGCCGAAGTGCTGCGCGTGCTTGATGCGCTGCAGACCGACGAGCTTTGCCCCTGCAACTGGAGCCAGGGCGAACAGACGCTCAAGGCTGCCTGAGCCTGCTGCATCCGCGGCCGCCACGTTGCGTGTCGGCCGCTTCCTGGAGAATCAAATGCCACTGACTGAAATCAAGTCGGCGCTGCCCGGCTATGCCAAGGATTTGCGCCTCAATCTGGAAAGCGTGCTCAGCGAGCTCGGTGCCCCGGGCCTGGATGAGCGGCAGATCCGCGCGGTTGCGTTGGCTTCGGCGATCGCCGCGCGACACCTGCCACTGACCACCGCCATCGATGCCTTCGCTGCCGAGAAGCTCGACCAGGTCGAGCGCGATGGTGTGCGTGCCGCCGCCGCGATGATGGGCATGACCAATATCTATTACCGGTTCAAGCACCTGGTCTCGAACCGGGAATACGACACCCTGCGCACCAGCCTGCGCATGAACGTCATGAATGCGCCGGGCATCGACAAGACCAGCTTCGAGCTCGCATCGCTGGCGGTGTCGGTGATCAATGGCTGCGGCAGCTGCGTGGACTCGCACGAAAAAGTCATCCGCGAGCATGGCATCAGCGCAGTCGGGGTGCAGAGTGCGGCGCGCATTGCTTCGGTGCTGCATGGCGTTGCGATCACGCTGGAGCAGGCGCAAGAGCAGGCGCAAGCGCAGGCCTGAGCCGCGCTGCGGGCCCAGCCCGCGCCGGGGCCAAGGCGTGACAGTCGGCGCGGCCCCCGGGCCGGTATCATCCCGGCACATCCTTCGCGGGCATCGGCATGCCACCCACTGCGCTGCGCGACATCCTGCAACGCGCCGTGGCCACGCTGCCGGGCGACTCGCCGCGCGCCGATGCCGAGCTGCTGCTGGCTGCTGCAATCGGCCAGTCACGGACATGGCTGTTTGCCCACGACGACCTGTCGCCGGACGCCGACACGCTTGCGCGCTTCGACACGATGCTGCAACGCCGCCGCGATGGCGAACCGGTCGCGCTGATCCTTGGGCGGCAGCAGTTCTGGTCGCTCGAGCTCATGCTGGGTGCGGCGACCCTGGTGCCGCGCCCGGAGACCGAGCGCCTGGTCGAACTTGCGCTGGAGCGCATCGCGCCCGGCGCGAGTTGCGACGTGCTCGACCTGGGAACTGGAAGTGGTGCGATCGCGCTGGCTATTGCCAGTGAGCGTCCCGCGGCGTGCGTGACCGGCGTGGATGCAGCACCCGAAGCACTGGCCGTCGCCGCTGCAAACGCGGCGCACCTCGGCATTGCCCTGCGCCTGCTTGAGGGCGACTGGTTTTCCCCGGTTGCCGGTGAACACTTTCACCTGGTGCTGTCGAATCCACCGTACCTGGCCGATGCCGATCCGCATCTTGCCGACTTGCGGCACGAGCCGCGCGCCGCGCTGGTGTCCGGGCCCACGGGCATGGAGTCGATCGAGGCAATCACGATTGCCGCGCGGCAACACCTGCGCGCAGGAGGCGAACTGCTGATGGAACATGGAATGGCGCAGGGAGCAGCCGTGCGCGCCTTCCTGCAGGCCGCAGGCTATGCCGACGTTGCCACCTGGCAGGATCTTGAAGGGCGCGATCGGGTCAGTGGCGGGCGCTGGACTGGCGTTGCCTAGTCGCGGGGAAACCGCTCAGTGCAGCGGGATTTCAAAGGCAATGCCAGGCTTTCCGGACACGTCGAAGCGCACGCGCCGGCCAGCCGGGTCATCCCAGACGTGACGCGAGACGCGGTCGCACATGTCCTTGTAACCCTGTCCAAGGTCGCGCCCGGCATTGCCCTGGCGCTTGAACCGGAATCCGGACGCATCGCTGGCGATGGCCGCATCGTTGGCGCCGGTTGTATCGGGCGCCGACAGCAGGCTCAGCATCGCCTGACGACCAATGCCCGGTGTGTTCACCGCCACCGGTGCGCGATTGGGCGTGGCGCCCATCGCGTGCCGCTTGTTTGACGGCATCGGCCGCGCCGGATCGGCGTCCAGCGCAAGTCGCAGCGGTGCACTGGCCTCGGCCATGCAGGTGGCCGGGGCGGCGAGTCCGATCAGGCACAGGCTCAGTGTCGCGATTCGCACCGACATGACGGCTCCGGGGGCAGATGGTCATCCATGACCTTCGGCTGGGATTGGAACCCAAGTTGCTGTCGTCCACAAGACGAAAAAGCTGAACGCCGGCGGGAAAACCGGAACGAGTCAGGATGTCATTCAGCTTGCGGCGCGAATTGCCGTCGTGGCCAGCTGCGGCCAGCGTGCCAGCACCGAGGCGCGGATGCCGGCGACGTCCAGCCCGCTGAGGGCGAGCAGGTCCTCCCGGCTTGCGTGCTCGAGCCAGGCATCCGGCAGGCCCAGATGGAGCACCGGCAGGTCGATGCCCTCGGCCTGGAGCAGTTCGCTGACCGCGCTGCCGGCGCCACCCATCACCGCATTGTCCTCGAGCGTGACCAGGCCATCGTGGCTGCGTGCCAGCTCAAGCACTAGGTCGCGATCGAGCGGCTTGATGAAGCGCATGTTGGCGCAGGTCAGCGACAGCTCCGCCGCGACCGCGTCCGCCGCCGGGACGATCGCGCCGAATGCGAGCAGGGCGATGCCCCGTCCACGCCTGCGAACCAGGCCTTTGCCGATCTCGAGCGTGTCCAGCGATGCCTGCACGGGCACGCCGGGTCCGCTGCCGCGCGGATAGCGGACCGCAGCGGGGCCGGCATGGACGAATCCGGTGCTGAGCATCTGCCGGCATTCGTTCTCGTCGGCCGGCGCCATCACCACCATGTTCGGAATGCAGCGCAGGTAGCTGAGGTCAAAGCTTCCCGCATGCGTCGCGCCGTCGGGTCCGACCACGCCACCGCGGTCGATCGCAAACAGCACGTCGAGGTCCTGCAGGGCCACGTCGTGGATCAACTGGTCGTAGGCGCGTTGCAGGAAGGTGGAATAGATCGCGACGACCGGCTTCGCGCCCTCGCAGGCCATGCCCGCAGCCAGCGTCACGGCATGCTGCTCGGCGATGGCGGTGTCGAAGTAACGCGCCGGAAACTCTTTCGAGAAACGCACCATGCCGGAGCCTTCGCGCATCGCCGGGGTAATCCCGAGCAGGCGATCGTCGGCCGCGGCCATGTCGCACAGCCAGTCGCCGAACACATGGGTATAGGTCGGCTTGGCCGGGCCATCTTTCTTGACGATGCCGATGGCGGGATCGAATGGGGAGACTGCGTGGTATTCGATCTGGTCGCCTTCGGCGAGATCGAAGCCCTTGCCCTTGGTGGTGATCACGTGCAGCAACTGCGGCCCCTTGAGGCCCTGCAGGGTGCGCAAGGCTTTCACCAGTGCCGGGATGTCGTGCCCGTCGATTGGCCCGCTGTAGTGGAAACCCATTTCCTCGAACAGCGTGGACGGCACCAGCATGCCCTTCCAATGCTCTTCCCAACGACGGATGAAACGCGCCGTGGGAGTGCGCTTGTCGCCGAGCAGCTTCTTGCCGCCCTCGCGCACCGCATTCATGGTCGGGCTGCTCATCATGCGGCCGAGCATCTTGGTCAGGCCGCCGACGTTTTCGGAAATTGACATCCGGTTGTCGTTGAGGATTACCAGCAGGTTGGGCTCGGGATCCATGCCGCCGGCGTGGTTGAGTGCTTCAAACGCCATGCCTGCGGTCATCGCGCCATCACCTATCACCGCCACGACGCGGCGCGGGTCGCCCTTGCCCTGCAGCGCGATCGCCATGCCGAGCGCGGCCGAGATCGAGGTGGACGAGTGGCCGACGCCGAAGCTGTCGTAGTCGCTTTCCTCGCGACGCGGGAATGGCGCCACGCCGCCCTTGCGCTTGACCGTGTGGATGGTGTCGCGGCGGCCGGTGAGGATCTTGTGCGGATAACACTGGTGGCCAACGTCCCAGACCAGGCGGTCCACCGGCGTGTCATACAGATAGTGCAGCGCGACGGTCAGTTCGATCACGCCCAGGCCCGCGCCGAAATGGCCGCCGACCTGGCTGACGGTTTCGATCAGGTAGGCGCGCAGTTCATCGGCGATCGCCGGCAAGTCGGCCTCCGGGAATCGCCGGAGGTCTGCGGGCAGGGCGATCTGCGACAGGTGCGGGTAGCGCGCGGTATCCATCGTCGGGTCAAGCCGCCCGCGGTCGCGCCAGCAGTGCCACGGCGCGCTCGACGTCAGCCGGGCGGACCGCTTCGCCTTCCACGACGATGCTGCCGATCACCAGGCCGGCATTGATGAAGTCGATCACCTCGGCCTCGGCGACACCAGAGCTTTCAACCAGTTCGCGTACCAGCGCGGGACCTTTCATCATCACGGTGGCCAGGCGGAAATGCCTGGAGTATTCGCGTTCGATCTGCGGCCATTTGCTCAGCACGAACTTCTTCGCTGGGGTATAGCCGACCAGCAGCTGCCCGCTGCCGGCGACCAGGCCCGACAACCACAGCAGGCGCAGGTAGGGATGGGCGCCACCGGCCGCTTTCGCGCGCTCGAATTCGGCGCTGTCCACCGGCTCGAAATCTGCGTCGCCAAGGTCGCGGTCAAGCAGGCCGACGACCGGCTTGAGCGCCGCGGAGCCGGCCCAGGTCTGGCTGGCGGGATCGAACACCAGGGTCGGGGCGCCGGCGAACTGCAGGCGGGCGGGTCCCGTGAGCCTGCCGCGCGCCAGGAAGTCCGACAGGCGGGGCTGGTGCGGCAAAAGCTGCGCCGGCATGGCCGCCATCTGACCGGTGGTGACGGCAGCGATGTACGCCTCGGACGCGTGGGGCGCCGCTTCGGCCGGTGCGGCGGCGACCGGTGCTTCGGGCTGCGGCGCCTGCGGAGTCGGCGCTTCCACTGCCGGGGCGGATTCGCGCATTGTCCCGGCGTCGCGCAGTGCAGGCGCAGAAGGCGCCGCCGGCGCGCCTGCGCCGCGTACCAGCGCATGGATGCCGAGTTCGCGGAGCAGTGCGCGCATCGCGGCCGCATCGATCGGCCGGCGCAGCAGGAAATCGGTTTCGGCGCGCTCGCCGGCGGTCACGCCGACCGTGGTCTGGCCGCCGGAATGCGCCTTGAGCCAAGTCATGTGACCGTACAGCGAGTCCATGTCGATGACCAGCACCTGGGCGTCGCCTTCGGCAGCAAGTGCGAACCGGCCGTCGCTGTTGGCCTGTTCGAACTGCTGTTGCACCTGCGTGGCTTCCTCGCGAGAAAACCCGGTGAAACACAAGGTGGTGCTGGCCATTGTCGAACATGCTCCTGGACACGGCCATGACGGTCGTGGGCCTGAAAGTTTGCGGGGACGGCCCGACGCCGTCAACGAAACGCGTCGTTCAGGCCTGTACGCGGGCCCGTTTCGGCAGGTGGTGCTTCAGGAAGGCCATCTGGTCGGCCAGGATGTTGCGGTTGGACAGGATCAGGTGCTCGACCCAGCTGGGACGGTAGGGAACCGCCAGCAGCGGCATCCCGGCCTGCTGCGGGGTCCGGCCGCCCTTGCGTGAATTGCAGTGGAAGCAGGCGCAGACGACGTTTTCCCAGGTATCGCGCCCGCCGCGCGACAGTGGCATCACGTGGTCGCGGGTCAGCGAGTGGCGACCGTATTCCTTGCCGCAATACATGCAAAGGGAGGCATCGCGGGCGAACAGCGCAGTATTGGTCAGGGCGGGCGAGGGATCGAGGGCACGCGGATGCGCATGGCCGCGTGCGGCGACGATCGGATGCAGGGAGACTTCGCTGCGCAGGCCGCTGAACCGGTTGATGCCGCCATGCACCGTGAGGCAGGGATCGCCCAGGGTCCAGGCAACGGCGCCGCGCACATACAGGCAAACCGCGTCCTGCCAGTGCATCCAGTCGAGGATCCGGCCGTGGGCGTCAAGCGACAGAACGCGCGGAATGCCTGAATCGGCAGCGGGCACTCGCCCGTCCGGGTGGGCATTGGTCCCGGCGCCCACCAAAGCCAGTCGCGGCATGGGCGAATTCACGCCTTGAGCATAACCGATGCGCGCGTGGAGGCAAGGCTCGCAATGCCGGAGGCGCCAGACCGGAGGCGTCATACCGGACGGGTTAGAATCGGCCGTCCCGCCGGAGTGTCCGCAATGCGCAGTCTGTACCCCGACATCGAGCCCTTTGATACCGGCATGCTGGCCGTGGATCCACGGCACAGCCTGTATTACGAGCAATGCGGCAACCCCCGGGGCAAGCCGGTGGTCCTGCTGCACGGAGGTCCGGGTGCAGGTTGCAGCGCCAAGATGCGCCGTTTCCACGATCCCGCCCACTACCGGATCGTGCTGTTTGACCAGCGCGGCTCGGGCCGTTCCACGCCCCATGCGGACCTGACCGACAACGGGACCTGGGAGTTGGTCGCGGACATCGAGCGCCTGCGCAAGCACCTTGGCATCGACCAATGGCAGGTATTTGGCGGCAGTTGGGGCTCAACCCTGGCGTTGGCCTATGCCCAGACGCATCCGGCGCAGGTCTCCGAACTGGTCCTGCGTGGCATCTTCATGTTGCGGCGGTGGGAGCTGGAGTGGTTCTACCAGGAGGGCGCCAGTCGCCTGTATCCAGATGCGTGGAAGCACTACCTCGCGGCCATTCCGGAAGTCGAGCATGGCGATCTGATCTCCGCCTACAACCGCCGCCTGACGTCGTCGGATGAAGTCACCCGGCTCGACGCTGCCCGTGCCTGGTCGGTGTGGGAGGCGTCGACCAGCCTGCTGTTGCCCGACGAAGCCTTCGTGGATGGCCATCGCGACGCGCACTTCGCACTCAGCTTTGCGCGGATCGAGAGCCACTACTTCGTCAACGGCGGATTCTTCGAAACCCAGGACCAGCTGTTACGCGATGCCCATCGCCTGCATGGCATCCCCGGGGTGATCGTGCACGGTCGCTATGACGTGGTGTGCCCGCTGCAGAACGCCTTCGACCTGCAGGCCGCATGGCCGGAAGCGGTGTTGAAGATATCGCCGGGCGCCGGGCATTCGGCATTCGAACCGCAAAACCTGTCGGCCCTGGTCGAAGCGACCGACGACTACCGCTAGCCGTCGCTAGCCCGCGTCGATCCCGGCGGCCGGAGCGACTGCGGCCGAGCCGTCTGCGTTGCGCTCGAGCAGCCACAGGCCGGCCCAGAGCTTCGGGTCCACGGCGTAACCGTCTGCCATCCGTGCAGACAGGAACGCCGGCACGGCATCGATGGCGACTTCGTGCACGATGATCGCCTCGGTGGCATCGCCGCCACCCGCGTGGACCCTGCGCAATCCGGTGGCGCGCACCATGACGACTTCTTCGTTGCTCATCCCGGAACTGGTCGGGCCGGTCATCAGCACCTCGACCCGCGATGCTTCCCAGCCGGTTTCCTCGAGCAGTTCGCGCGCGGCCGCCAATTCCACCGACTCGCCCGGCTCGAGGTCGCCGACCAGTCCGGCCGGCATCTCGATCGTGCGCCGTCCCACCGGCACCCGTTCCTGCTCGACCAGCAGCAGTTTGCCCGCCGGCGTTGCCGCAATGATGATCACGGCCAGGCCCCGGTCATTGGTGCGCTCGACGTATTCCCAGCGCCCGCGCTGCTTCATGCGCAGCCATTTGCCTTCCCATACCGTGCGCGGAACCTCGCCTGCGGTGTTCTTTTGTGCTGGGTCCATGACTGCAGGGTCCATGTGTGCTGGGTCCTTGTCCATTGATTCCCGGCTCATGCCTGTTGCGCTGCGTTCTGCAGGCGCCGACGGGTGAGCGGTCCAAAGCGCAATCTCTCCGACAGGGAATCCAGCGCGGTCTCGTCGACAATGCCCCGCACGCCGCAATCAAAGTCATCCGGCAGTGGCGCGTCGCAAGCGATGGTGGCAAGCCTGCGCGAAAGCAGTGCAATCTCGCGGTGCTCGCGCAATCGCTCAGCGTGGCCGGCGCTGCCGCGCATGCGCAGGAACGGCACTTCGCCAAGGCGCTCCAGCAGGATGTCGAGCGAACCGAAATGTCCAAGCAGGGTCGCCGCGGTTTTCGCGCCGATGCCGGGTACGCCGGGGATGTTGTCGATCGCGTCGCCGGTCAGCCCGAGGAAGTCGGCAATCTGGTGCGCGTGCACACCGTAGCGCGCCTTGACCTCAGCGGCGGTCCAGCGCTCGTTGCGTGCGTAGTCCCACTGCAGGTCGCCATCGCCGAGCAATTGCGCCAGGTCCTTGTCGGCGGAAAGGATGGTGCCGACGTGGCCGAGCCGACGCACATGCGCCAGCGCACTGCCGATCAGGTCGTCGGCTTCGTAGCTGCTGTTGGCCAGCACCGTGTAACCCAGCGCGCGGCAGACATCCTGGCAATAGGCGAACTGGCGCTTGAGCTCGGGCGGCGCGGGATCGCGGTTAGCCTTGTAGGCGGGAAAGAGTGCATTGCGGAAATTGCTCTCCAGCGCAACGTCGAACGCGAACGCCAGGCGGGTCGGGCGCTGCCGTTCCACCAGATCCAGGACGAAGCGGGTGAACCCATGCACCGCATTGACCGGCCAGTCTTCCGCATCGCGGAATTCATCGGGCATCGAATGCCAGGCACGGAACACATACATGCTGGCATCGACCAGGTAGACAGTCTGGGTCATGGCATCAATTCGCTGGTGATGGCGAACGGATCCGGCCGGTCGCGTTCCTCGGTGGGGGAGGTCGCGGTGCCGACATGGATGAATCCGAGGACCAATTCGCCGGGGGCGACGCCAAGTCGTTCCCGCACGACCGGATCATAAGCCGGCCACCCGGTCAGCCACTGCGCCCCGAAGCCCAACGCGTTCGCCGCCTGCAGCAGGCTGAAACAGACCGCGCCCCCGGACAGCAATTGCTCCTGCTCGGGGACCTTGTGCCCAGGGGTGAGTCGGGCGATCACCGTGATTACCAATGGCGCATGGCAAAAACGCATCCGATCCTTTCCCACGCTCGCCGTGGCCGCGCCGGGGTGCCGCTCCAGGCATCGGCGCGCGAGCAATTCGCCCAGACTCGCGCGTGCATCGTCGCGGATCAGGAGGAATCGCCAGGGAGTCAGCTTGCCGTGGTCAGGAACCCGAACCGCGCAGCGCAACATCTCGGCCAGTTGCAGCGAATCTGGTCCAGGTGCGGCAAGCGCGCGGGAAGGGGTGGAACGACGGTGCCGGAGGACATCCAACGGTTGCATACGCCCCACTTTAGCATTTGGGCCGAATTCGGCTTGAGTGATCTGCAGTCTGAATCACATTCTGAACGAAACGAATGCCATACTTTGGCAGCAAGGAAAACTCTACCCCCCCCCCGAGAGTTCCATGACTCCGGTATTCCCTATCCAAGGTCGCTGGGTGTACCAGAACGATCCGCAATTGTTCGACACGCTGCGCAAGCGCTCCCTGTCCCATTTGCAGGCGGCCTTGGGCCGCGTGCTCGGAAAGGCCGACGACTGGCTGTTCGACCTCGCC
>JBBRZU010000015.1:0-35715 GCA_038236425.1 Lysobacterales bacterium | reverse complement strand
GGCTTCCAGCTAGACTCTCGGAATGCGTGCTTCGCCAGCCCCGCAGTCATCTTGCCCTTCAGTGACCAGCGACGCCCTGCTCGCGCGGTATGCGGCGGTGCGCGCGCGCAGCGTGACGCTGGCGGCCCCGCTGTCGCCCGAAGACGCGATGGTGCAAAGCATGGCCGACGCCAGCCCGGCCAAATGGCATCTGGCACACACCACCTGGTTCTTCGAGCGTTTTGTGCTGGCCCGGGATGCGGACTACTCACCGCTTCATCCGGACTGGGATGTGCTGTTCAACAGCTACTACCAGAGCGTCGGCCCGATGCATGCAAGGCCCCGGCGCGGGCTGCTGTCGCGGCCCTCGCTGGACCAGGTCATGGAGTATCGCGCCATAGTCGACGCGCGCGTTTCCAGCCGATTGCAGTCCGGCAATATCGATGACGAGTCCGCCCAGGTGCTGCTGCTGGGTACCCATCACGAGCAGCAGCACCAGGAGTTGCTGCTGACCGACATCAAGCACGCGTTCTGGATGAACCCGCTCGCGCCCGGCTACCGCGGCGACCTGGTCAACGTCGCCAGTGAAGCCCGCGAGCAGCGCTGGATCAGTCGCGATGAATGCGTGATCGAGATCGGCGCGCCGGCCTGGCCGCAGTCGCCGGCTTTTGCCTACGACAACGAGACGCCGCGCCATCGCGTCCTGGTGCCTGCGCATGCACTGGCCAGCCGGCCGGTGAGCAACCTGGAGTACGCCGTCTTCGTCGCTGACGGCGGCTACGAACGCGCCGAGCATTGGCTCAGCGAAGGCTGGGACCTGCTGCAGTCGGAGCGCTGGTGCCGGCCGCTGTATTGGCATGCAGATGGTGATCGCGAGTTCACGCTGGGTGGCTGGCGTAAACGCGACCCGCATGCGCCGGCCTGCCACCTGTCACTGTATGAGGCGGACGCCTATGCGCGCTGGGCCGGAGCCCGCCTGCCGACCGAGTCGGAGTGGGAGCAGGCCGCCGGCCAGGTCGCGGTGGAAGGCAACCTGCTGGAGTGCGATGCGCTGCACCCGCAGGGCGCTGGCGGCGCACAGGCCGGACTGCAACAGATGTTCGGGGACGTCTGGGAGTGGACTGCCTCGGCCTATTCCGCCTATCCCGGGTTCAGGCCCTGGTCCGGTTCGCTGGGCGAGTACAACGGCAAGTTCATGAGCGGGCAATATATTTTGCGTGGCGGCAGTTGCGCCACCGCGCGCGACCATTTGCGCGCCGCCTATCGCAATTTTTTCCCCGCGCATGCGCGCTGGCAGTTTTCGGGCTTGCGCCTGGCAAAGGATCTGGAATGAATGCTGTGGCAGTCGCCCTCACGGACCTTCGTCCCAGTGCCGACGACATCACCGGCGATGTGCTGGCCGGTCTGTCGGGCACGCCCAAGCAACTGCCGTCGAAGTATTTCTACGACCGCCGTGGCTCGGAGCTGTTCGAGCAGATCACCCGCCAGCCGGAGTACTACCTGACCCGCGTGGAGCTGGCCCTGATTTCCGATCGTGCGGCCGAGATCGCCCGCGCAGTGGGAGCGAAGGCCCATGTCGTCGAATACGGCAGCGGCAGCGGACGAAAGACGCACCTGCTGCTTGATGCCCTGGAGGACCCGGTCGCCTATACCCCGGTGGAGATTTCCCGCAGCGCGCTGCTGGGCAGCGTCGAGCGGTTGGACCGCGAGTTCGACGACGTCGAGATGCTGCCGGTGTGCGGCGACTTCACCCAGCCTGTGCCGCTGCCACGACCTTCCCGCGAGGCGCAGCGGGTGCTGGTCTTCTTCCCGGGTTCGACCCTGGGCAACTTCACCAACACCGATGCCGTGCACCTTCTGCAAGCCATGCGCCAGACCATGGGCGCGCGCGGCAGCGCGCTGATCGGCATTGACCTGCAGAAGTCGCCCGAGATCATCGAGGCCGCCTACAACGACGCGGCCGGCGTCACCGCGGATTTCACCCTCAATCTGCTGGCACGGTTGAACCGTGACATCGGCAGCGACTTTGATCTTGCTGCCTTCAGCCACCGGGCGATCTACGTGCCCGAGGCTGGGCGCATCGAGACATTCCTGGACAGCGAGTGCGACCAGGTCGTGACGGTGGCGGGACAGCGTTTCCACTTCGCCACCGGCGAGGCGATGCAGGTTGAATACAGCCACAAATACTCCGACGCGGGATTCGCAGCGCTGGCAGGCCAGGCCGGACTTCGCGTGGTGCAGCAGTGGAACGATGACCGCGACTGGTTCGGACTGCGGCTGCTGCAGCCCTGAGCACGCAGCCGTGAGTGCGCCGCGGCCACCAGCGCAAGGCCCGGGATGCCGGCTGTTGCTTCGACCCTTCGACTCCCAAATACCGCTGGGCGCGAGCCGCCACAGCCCCAGCACTTGAATCCCTGCTGGCACCGCGTTCCTGGGGGACGCGCCTGCCGGAAAATAAAAATGCCGGCACATGGCCGGCATTTTCCTGCGGAGTGGCGCGCCCGGAGAGATTCGAACTCCCGACCACCAAGTTCGTAGCCTGGTGCTCTATCCAGCTGAGCTACGGGCGCACAGCAGAACGACAATTATGAGGGAATGGCGTTGGTTACGTCAAACCATTCGAAGCGTCGTGGCCCCTTCGCCAACCCGGACCGCCTGCCGATGCTTAAGCAAACGGGGAGCGCGCGAATCGGCCGGGGATGCACCCGGGCCGTCCGTGGCCGTCGCCCTTTCGGGGTTGCTTCCCCGTGGAAAACGGCAGTCCCGACGATTTTGTCGAACTGGAGCACTTGCGCAAATCCCTCTCTCCCCGCGGGATGGCGCTGCGCCGCGGCCGAGCGCCGATGCGGCGCTGCATTCCCTACGCTCTTCCCCATTCCCGAGTGTCGCAACGATCTACTCGGGGCGGCTGAGCGCCAGAACGCCTGATAGCACCCTTGTCGCGGTTACAGCACCGACACGATGTGACCAGGTTGTCCGGGGCGTCTGAACCGCCCACGCAGTAGGGCACGAAATGGTCGAGCTCAAGCACAACCCTAGGGAGCGCTGCGGCCGCAGTAGCGGCACCGGGAGCCGTCCCACTTGAACACCTCGAAGCGCAGAAGAGGCGGCATAGAAGGCCGGTTTCCCTGCGGACAGGCCAGGATGGCCGCTTGGCTCGACGCTGCCGACGTCGGCGACGAGCAGGCGCGTATGTTCCTGGGCACGTTCGGACCTTGGGCGCGGGTGCAGCTTGAGGCGCGACTGAAGTCGTGACCGCCGGCTGAGACGCCCACTAGCTATCGTCGCCGCATGGAAGCCGAAATGGTGTGGCGTGACCTCGATGGACCCTGCACGCGGGGCTGGTGGGCCCTGGATCGCCAGAACGAGCGCCCAGAGCTGCTTCAGCCCTTCGAAGGCCGCGTACTGACCATCTTCTACCTGGGCGCTCACCCATGTGAGCAGAAGCGCGTGAGCGCTCCAAAGATGACGCAGGCCAAGCGGTACGCAGTGCGCTGGCTTGTTCCTCGAATTCGGGCATGGCACCCTGAGCCCCACCGACATCCCCCCGCTTCGGCGGGGCTTTTTTATTCCGGCCTTGGTTCGGTTAGCCTTTTGGCCATGGAACTAGACAAGCTCAAGGCCCAGCTGGAAATCACCGCCAACCTGGTCGAGGGGCTGGTCGCCGCCCAACCGGATGATTTGGGACTGCTGGGCAGCGTGGCGGCCCTGCAGGCTGCGCTCGAGGAGCGCGCGCCGGAACACGCTTAACAGAAAAAAGAACGGCCCTAGTACGGGCCGTCGGCGAGCACCACACTGGGGGTCGGGCTCAGTCAAACTTTGCGTTCCTGGCGGGCCGGTGATCCGGAGTGTCACGCCTTGTTGGGGATGTTCCTGATGCCATCGCTAACGTTGTGATGCAATTACCGCAGAGAGCTGGCGAGCGTACGAAACAACTTCTGTCGGATATTCCTTGTTCCACAGCTCAGTCAACGAATTGACGTCGCCTCTGCTGCAAGGTTGGTTACAGCGGAGCAGCGTGTACAACCCGCCGGGTCCGCAGCCCCCACGCACTTGGCAGGTGTACATCTCGAGCGCAAGTCGCTGTGCGTCAACCTGCATCTCTCGATACTGAAGGTTTGCGGGGAACGGCACCGACTTGGTCTGCGGAAGATCCCGGTCAAGGCCAAAAAGCACATCTGCTGCCGCTTCCAGTGCAATGGGCTCTTTTGCGGTGTTGACGAGTTTCTCGGCAAGTGGCACCGCGTCTTCCGAGGGCTTCTCGATCGCCATCAAGCGCAATCCCATCGCTTGCGCGACCTCGTTGCTGGCTGGGAGCGCGAGTTGCTCCTTCAGCAGCGCATCGGCGGATTCCCCCTGGGTGTCGCAGAATCGCTGCCATGCCAAGAGGCCGCGATCGATTTGACCCTTCGCCCGACGCTGTGTTTCGGCGCGAGTGGGCAAGGCTGAGCGAAGTTTCACGCTCTCGCAAGTCGTCACAGCCAGGCGCAATTCGTTTAGAGCCTGACCCCGGTCTTCCAATGACGAACTTGCAACTCTTGAGAGACTCGAAAGGGACTGAACGGCATCCAAAGTCTTCGACTTGGTTCCGAGATCGCCGAAGTTGGAGCTTTGCAATCTTGCGATTGAGTCGCTCGCTGACGTCACCGGAGAAGGGCCCCGGATCGAATCACTCGCCTGTGGCCGATTGCTCTCAGCATCGCCTGAGCGGCTGGACCCGTACAGGAAGACGACCGCAGCGAGGATCGCTGCGGTCGCCAAGGAGATAACGAGTAGAGGACGGCTCATGGGGTCGGATTATGGCAAGTTCCCGTCGGATCCGCACCGTACTGAATCGAACTGGACCCGCTGATCTTTACGAATACTTGGTAGGAGCCTTCACCCATGTTGAGGGTAATTCTGTGGCCGACGGGGTAAATGGTCCCGGCCGTGCTCTGAGCATAGGCCGCTGCGGCTTGGGCAAACGAAGCCTTGAGTTCCTCGATGTCAGCGCAACCCATGCTGGATGTCCAAGCCCGGGTTCCGGCGGCGTTGACCTTCAAATCGTCGTAGCCCGGAACACTCTTTGCGCTCAGCAGACCCCAGCTTCCGCCGCCGCCAGCAATCCAGTCATACGCCCTAGTAAATTCCGAGCCGTCATAGGTCCCACCTTCGACCAGATAGTAGGTCGTCCAGCAGTACTTCGTGGAGATCGTCGTTCCTTCGACGATGGTGTATCCCACAGAACATTCGTAGGCGGTATTCCAGTAGTCCCCGGAACGAATCGCCTTGCTTTCAGAAGGTACTGCCAGCGCGATCGTGGCGAAGAGTCCCAGCATGAAGTGCGCAATCATTGAGCGTTGCATTGATGTCCCCTTAATTTATCCAGCCATCGATGTCTGACGCGCTTATCCCCGACTTCTCACTGAATGAGTCGATCTGGCGCCAGCCCCTGATCAGTCACGAAACGATAAACACTCGCGATCTTTTAGTTTGGCGAGGGCCTATCGAATCGTGATCGAATGTAGGCTGGCTATCTACCTGATGCAACGCACGGAATCGGTGGTGATGCGGTTCGTCTCTATACAGAGTTGCTAACATTTTGATTCGCAGTGCGCGCTTGCATACTCTCTGTACAGCGGACTGCACCAGATGCAACAGCATCCGAGCTAACCCTTTTAATTGGAATCACGCATGAGTTTGACCAAGCCAGGAAACCGGGTGCGCCAAGCGCGTAGGCACGGAACGTTGACGCAGGCGGAGTTGGCCACCCTCGTCGGGGTACACCGCAGCGCCGTCGCGCAATGGGAGCGCCCAGGAGGCCCGAACCCAACGGGTGAGAACCTGGCGCGCATCGCCACTTCGACCAAGGTGAGCTTCGAATGGCTGGCGACCGGGAGGGGTCGAATGACCTATCGGTCGGACCTTCTCGCGGAGGAGGAGCCGGCAGTGGTTGTCGAGTACGCGGCGCATGGCGAACTCGAGATTCGGGCGCTGGCCGGTCTACGTCGCCTGGATTATCACCAAGCCGAAGCAACCGTCAACCTGATCGAATCGTTGGCCGACGGACGGACGCTATCACTGAAGCGACGCGGGCCGTTCTCGCGGTAACGCGCGCAACGGGCCTAGCAACGCTGTTCCATCGACGTACCGGGCTCGCACTCTATTGCCGGAAGGTGCTTCGACAAAGGGGACTTCTGGAGAGCGCCAGCCGGTCCAGCGCAGGCGGACCACAAAGCGGGAGCAATTCATGTTGATCGGCCAATGCGCTCGGCGGTTGGACGAATCGCGGCCGCACGAGACGCACTGCTGTCGGCGCACACCGAAGGCATCGGTGCGCCGAGTCGTTTTACCGAGGAGGCGGCCGTCCTTGCGGCTCTTGGGATAGAAACTGGCTTCAAGTCGCTGATGATCTACGGGGCAAAGGGGCTCGAATGCTTCCCAAGCGTTATAGCGGCTTTCCCCAGCTGGGCCCCCGAGTCAGCTCCACAACCTCGACCTCCTCTACTGCGCTGGTTCTCCGCCGTGCGGTTTTCGATCCAGATGGCAACCGCAGGGCCAAGCAACTCACGCACCAGCGGTGGCTCACCCAGTAGCCGGTCCGCCGCCAGGAAGCCCATGTCGAAGAGTTGGTCGTCGTTCGAGCCCATGGTCGCCTTGCACAGTAGAGGGAACAGCGTAGGGAACTGGAGGCAGCGGGCACAAAAAAACCACTGCGAACAGTGGCTTAGTTGCTACATCTGGCGGAGAGAGAGGGATTCGAACCCTCGATGGGAGTTAAGGCCCATACTCCCTTAGCAGGGGAGCCCCTTCGGCCACTCGGGCATCTCTCCGGGGTATCACTGCCGCCGACCTGGTCATTGGACCCGTTCGGCAGGCGGCATAGGATAGCTGCTTAGTCGCCCTGCGGTAAACCGGGTTTTTCAGGCGCGTCCTCGCCGGGGGCCGGCGATCCTTCGCGACCGATGCGCTGGAAGATCTCCTCCCGGTGAACCGCCACATCCTTCGGCGCCGTAATCCCGACCCGAACCTGGTTACCCTTCACGCCCAGGACAGTCACTGTCACCGAGTCACCAATCATCAGGGTCTCGCCGACCCGACGCGTCAAAATCAACATGGCCGTCCTTCCGATACATCCGTGCACCGGCCCGCGGGGGTGAATGTCGCGGTTCCAGGCCATGCAGGATGCACGACCTCGTCCCGATGTTAGAGCGGCACAGGCTATCGCGCAATGAAGCTGTTGCGCGCAGCCATCGACAACGACCTATCCCAGGCGCTGCGAAACCCAATCCTTCAGCTCGGCAAGTGCGGCGACCAGCGCCGGTCCGTCTTGCCCACCGCCCTGTGCCATGTCTGGGCGGCCACCACCTTTGCCGCCAATCTGGGCCGCCACGTGGGCCAGCAGTTCGCCCGCCTTCACGCGCCCGAGCGCACTGCCCTGCACGCCGGCAACCAGCGCCGCCTTGCCGTCGGTTGCCGAGGCCAGCACGATCACGGCATCGCCGAGTCGCGACTTCAGTTGATCCACGGCATCGCGCAGCGCCTTGCCATCCAGGCCTTCGATCCGCGCTGCCACCAGCTTCACGCCGCCCAGGTCCACGGCCTGATCGGCAAGCGACGCCGTTTTCCCGGCGGCCGCCTTGGCCTTGAATCCCTCCAGCTCACGCTCGAGTTTGCGCTGGCGATCGAGCAGGTGGCGCAGCTTGTCCACCACATCATCGGCGCGACCACCGAGCAACTCCGACGCTTCGTCGAGTCGGCGCTGCTGTTCCGCGAACCAGGCCAGGGCGCCTTCGCCAGTCACTGCCTCGATACGCCTTACACCCGCGGCCACGCCGCCCTCGGACAGGATCTTGAACACGCCAATGTCGCCGACATGATGGACATGGGTACCGCCGCACAGTTCGGTGGAGAACTCGCCCATGCGCAGTACGCGGACATGTTCGCCGTACTTCTCGCCAAACAGCGCCATCGCGCCGAATTCCAGCGCCTCGGCCATGGCCATGTTGTGCACTTCGGCCTCGGCATTGCCGCGGATCTGTGCATTCACGATTGCCTCGATGCGCGCGAGTTGCTGGGCATCGATCGGCTGGAAATGCGCAAAGTCGAAGCGCAGTCGGTCCGCTGCGACCAAGGATCCTTTCTGGGTCACGTGCTCGCCAAGCACGCTGCGCAGCGCAGCGTGCAACAAGTGGGTTGCAGAATGATTGAGCACGATTGCCTGGCGCCGCGCACCATCCACTGCCGCAGTCAGCGTGTCACCGACCGCCAGCAAGCCGCCCTCGACACGGCCGACATGACCGTGGAACACCGCAGACAATTTGACCGTATCCGAGACATCAAAGCGCATGCCAGTGGGCGTGGACAGCACGCCGGTGTCGCCGACCTGGCCGCCGGACTCGGCGTAGAACGGTGTGCGGTCGAGGATGACAACACCCTGCTCGCCCACCTGCAGGCTGACTGCAGGCTTGCCATCCCGGACGATCGCTAGGACCCGGCAACCGTCCTGCGCGATCGCGTCGTAACCGGTGAATTGCGTCGGCGCGAGACTGGCGACAAGTTCCGCGGGCAGGCCGGTGGATCCAGCGAACTTGCTGGCGCCACGCGCGCGCTGGCGCTGCGCCTGCATCAGCCGGTCGTAGTCGGCCTGGGCGTTGTCGGCGGGGGCAAGCTCACGCTCGCGCAGGATGTCCAGGATCAGATCCGGCGGACAACCATAGGTATCGTGCAGCAGGAACAACTGCTCACCGTCCAGGCGTGGCTTGATGGTGCCGTCCTGCGAACCGGCGGCGAGCATCGCCTCGAGCCGCATCATTCCGGCATCCAGGGTCTGTGCGAACGCCGCCTCTTCCGCCTTCAACGCCTGCTCGATCAGGCTGCGCTTGGCGGTCAGCTCGGGATACGCAGTGCCCATGGCTTCCACCAGCGGCTGCACCATGCGCCAGAACAGGCCGTCGGCCTGCAGGGCGCCGAGCTTCCAGATATAGCGGATCGCGCGACGGATGATCCGGCGCAGCACATAGCCGCGGCCTTCGTTTGAAGGCAGCACGCCATCAACGATCAGGAAGGAGCAGGCGCGGATGTGGTCGGCAATGACGCGCAGCGCCTTGTTGCCCAGGTCTGTGGTACCGGTGAGCTGCGCGGCATGCCGGATCAGGTGCTGGAACAGGTCGATCTCGTAATTGCTGTGCACCTGCTGCAGCACCGCTGTCACGCGCTCCAGGCCCATGCCGGTATCCACGCAGGGCGCCGGCAACGGCAGCAGCGTGCCATCGGCCTGGCGGTCGAACTGCATGAACACGTTGTTCCAGATCTCGATGTAGCGATCGCCATCTTCATCCGGCGAACCTGGCGGCCCGCCGGCGATGTGCGCACCATGGTCAAAGAAGATTTCGGTACACGGGCCGCACGGGCCGGTATCGGCCATCTGCCAGAAATTGTCGGACGCATACGCAGCGCCCTTGTTGTCGCCGATGCGGATGATCCGGTCGCTCGGCAGCCCGACCTCCCTGTTCCAGATCTCGAAGGCTTCGTCGTCGGTGTGATAGATCGTCACCAGCAACCTGTCGGCCGGCAACTTCCAGACCACGGTGAGTAACTCCCAGGCCCAGCGGATGGCGTCACGCTTGAAGTAATCGCCGAAGCTGAAGTTTCCGAGCATTTCGAAAAAGGTGTGGTGCCGCGCGGTATAGCCCACCTGGTCAAGGTCATTGTGCTTGCCTCCGGCGCGCACGCATCGCTGCGAACTTGCCGCGCGCGTGTAGCTGCGCTTTTCGGCACCGAGGAAGACATCCTTGAACTGCACCATGCCTGCATTGGTGAACAGCAGGGTCGGATCATTGCCCGGGACGAGCGGGCTCGAAGGCACGATCGTGTGGCCGCGGGCGGCGAAGAAGTCGAGGAAATCCTTGCGGATCTCGTTGGTGCTTTTCATGTCAGGGCATCGATGTGGGCGGCTGGGGCGCGCGTGGCGCCACCCCGAAGATGCGGGCCGGAGCAGGAGCTCTCGACCACGTTACCGGACGGGGCGGCGATCAAACAGGCGCCCCGCTAGATTAACAGGCCGCGCACGGCCATTCAGTCCTCGCTTGCTCCGCTCGCCAGCACGCGCAGGGCTGCCACCGCATCGCGTTGGTCGAAACCCCGGCGGATCAGGAAGTCGGTCGCCTTGCGTCGCTTGGCCATATCGCTCAGGTCCCGCCCGCCGAAGCGCCGGGTGGCAAGTTCAAGGGCCGCCTCGGACCAATCGCGCTCGCAGGCCTCGAGGGCCGCGGCAATCGTTTCCCTCGGCAAACCGTGGGTGGCCAGCTCGGACCGGATACGCTGCGGCCCGTAGCCCGACGATGCCCTGCTCCGCGCCAGGGCGCTGGCAAACCGGTCGTCGTTCTGGAAGTCCTGGCGCGACAGCGTGTCGAGCGCCGGCTCCAGTTCCTCGCGGTCGACCCCGCGCGCGACCAGCTTGCGGGTCAATTCCTTGCGCGAATGTTCGCGCCGCACCAGCAGGCCGAGGGCCCGCTGGTAGGCGCTGGGTTCAGCCGGATCGCGCTCGCCGGCCGGCGCGTCCTGCGCCTGCCTTGGCGGACGGCTTCGACCCCATCCGCTCACCGGTTGGCCGCTCGCTGGCTCGTCGCTTGCCGGCTGGCAGCTCGCTGTTCAACTGCGAACCAGCCGGCGGTTCTGCAACATTGCTTGCCATCGAATCCTTTCAAGCTTCGACTTCTTCCGCCGCACCCGCAGGGCGGGCGATGACCTTGGGCGCCAGCTTCTCGCGCAACTTGGTCTCCAACTGGATCGCCATGGTCGGATTTTCCTTGAGGTACTGGCGGGCGTTTTCCTTACCCTGCCCGATCCGCTCGCCCATGCAGCTGTACCAGGCGCCGGATTTCTCGACCAGCTTGTTGTCCACGCCCATGTCGATCAGCTCGCCTTCGCGCGAGATGCCCTCGCCATAGAGGATTTCGGTGAAGACAACCTTGAACGGCGGCGCCATCTTGTTCTTGACCACCTTGATCTTGGTTTCGTTGCCGATGATTTCGTCGCCCTTCTTGACCGAGCCGATGCGGCGGATGTCCAGGCGCACCGAGGCGTAGAACTTGAGCGCGTTGCCGCCGGTGGTGGTTTCCGGATTCTGGCCCGGCATCATGTTGCCGATCTTCATGCGCAGCTGGTTGATGAAGATGACCATGCAGTTGCTGCGCTTGATGTTGCCGGTGAGCTTGCGCAATGCCTGGCTCATCAGGCGCGCCTGCAGGCCGACTTGCATCTCGCCCATCTCGCCTTCGATTTCCGCGCGCGGAGTGAGTGCGGCGACCGAGTCGACCACGACCACGTCCACGGCATTCGAGCGGACCAGCATGTCCACGATCTCGAGCGCCTGCTCACCGGTGTCGGGCTGTGAAATCAGCAGGTCGTCGAGGTTGACGCCCAGCTTGAGTGCGTAGTTGGGATCGAGCGCATGCTCGGCATCCACGAACGCGGCCGTGCCGCCGGCACGCTGGCACTGGGCGATGACCTGGAGCGTGAGGGTGGTCTTGCCCGAGGACTCCGGCCCGTAAATCTCGACAACGCGGCCCTTGGGCAAGCCTCCGATGCCGAGCGCCATGTCCAGCGCCAGCGAACCGGTGCCGATGACCTCGTGTGCCTCGACGTTCTTGTCACCCATCAACATCACCGTGCCCTTGCCGAACTGCTTGTCGATCTGGGCCAGGGCGGCGGTGAGGGCGCGCTTCTTGTTCTCGTCCATGGTGTTTCCTCGAAGGTTGGTTAGCGGATGGGGGAAGACTGGGGCCCGCCGGTCGCAAGGACCGAGACTACGGCGGATGGATACGATCGCGCATCACCGGTTGCCGCCGACAGCAGGCAACGCGGGCGCAGCGTGTAGGAATTGCACCGATGCGTGGATCGGAAGGCAAGCGGAGCGCGACCGGAGTTCAACGACTCGGCCTCACCAATCCGCAATACAGTCCCTCGATCGCGAAGTCCTGATCGGGCATCACTTCGATCGGTGCGAAATCCGGATTGCGCGGCAGCAGGCGGATGCGGTCCTTGCCGATCTTCAGCAGCTTGACCGTGATCTCGTCATCGATGCGCGCGACCACGATCTGGCCCGAGCGCGCCTCGGAGGTGCGGTGCACGCCGATCAGGTCGCCATCCAGGATGCCGTCGTCGCGCATCGAGTCGCCCTTCACCTTGAGCATGTAGTCCGGAGTCGGGAAGAAGAAGCTGCGGTCGAGCAGCACGACCTGGTCACTGTCGATGTCGGCGCCGATCGGCGTACCCGCGGCCACGCGACCAAGGACGGGCAGGCGCAGCACCTCGTCCGGGTCGCGGGCCGGCGCGGCCGGCGCCTGACGGGCGGCAGGCGGCCGCGCCGGCTGCGATTCTGGAAGATCGTCCTCATCCACGCCTGCCGCCGCAAGCACCGGATGGCACAGGCGAATGCCGCGTGCCTGGCCCGGGATGCGCTTGATCGCGCCTTCCCGCTCCAGGATCTCGAGGTGGTACTGCGCGGCGCGTACGCCGCTGAAGCCCAGGGCGCGCGCGATTTCGGTCTGCGAAGGCGGCATGCCCTCGGAGTCGATGCGCTCGGCGATCAGGCTGAGGATGGTTTGCTGGGTGTCGGAGAGATTCATGGTGTTAGTAGTAATACTACTAACGAATCAACGATGCAAGGGGGGGCGTGCAATCAGTCGAGGATGGCGAGCAGGCCCTGCAGCGCCACGGCGACGGTCTGGCGGCGGACTGCCTCGCGGTCACCAGCAAAGTGGAAAACTTCGGCCCGCGGATAGCCGCCGCGCCGCTTCCAGCCCACCCATACCTCGCCGACCGGCTTTCCCGGCGTGCCGCCAGTGGGGCCCGCGATACCCGTCACTGCGACTGCCAGCCCTGCCCCCGAGGTGATCAGCGCGCCGGACACCATTTCCAGCACCGTCTCGCGGCTGACCGCGCCGAACTGCATCAGCGTCTCGGAGCGGACCCCCAGCAGCGCCTGCTTGGCCTCGTAGCTGTAAGCGGCCAAGCCACAGTCGAACCACTCGGAACAGCCGGGGATATCGGTGATCATCTTGGCGATCCAGCCACCGGTGCAGCTCTCGGCCGTGCAGACCATCGCCCGCTCGATCCGCAGGCGATCACCGAGGTCGACCGCCAGCCGGTGCAGGGCGGCGTCATCATGGGCCGGAATGGCGCTTGTAGGGGCTGTCATCAGGCTAGACTACGGGAGCAGTTATCAGGATGGAACAAGCACTTGCAGCGCCTTCCTGCTGGACAGCGGAGCTCGCTTCGTGCTACTTCGCAACCGGGAACGTGCCAAAACATTCGCCGCAGCCGTCGCGCAAAAGGGGAACACCATGATTGCCATCCAACGCCTTGCCACCACCAGCCTCGCCATTGTGCTGCTGGGTGGCCTGGTCTCCGCCTGCTCCAGCACGGGGCACCAGACGACCATGACGCCGGAAGTCATTCCCGTCCAGGTTTGCGGCGGCGATGCCGACAGCGACGGTGACGGGGTCAATGATTGCAACGACCGCTGCCCCGGCACGATACGCGGCGAGAGAGTCGATCCGGATGGTTGCCCGATCCCGATGCCGATCGAGCCGAAGCCGTTCCGCGGTTGATCGCCGGCCGGGCCATCGGCCCTTGCGCTTGCCCGGTGCCGATGGCAAATGCGATCGGCACCGCTCCCCCCTGAAAGTCGCGCGACCAACCGCCGTTTCGAATCGAACGCCCGCAACGGATCGTCATCCATCGCAAACATGCGGGTCCGGCGTCCACCGGGCTGGTCGTTTCTGATGCGTGACAGCCGGTGTCGTATCATCCGGGCGTTCATGAACGCAGATCCTGCACTGCCCCACACCCCATTCATGCGCCAGTATTTCGCCGCAAAGGCGGAGCACCCGGATGTGCTGCTGTTTTTCCGCATGGGCGATTTCTACGAGCTGTTCCACGATGACGCGCGCAAGGCCGCACGCCTGCTCGACATCACACTGACCCAGCGCGGGGCATCGGGTGGCGCGCCAATCCCGATGGCCGGCGTGCCGGTGCACGCCGCCGAAGGCTACCTCGCGCGCTTGGTCGCGCTCGGCGAATCGGTGGCCATCTGTGAACAGATCGGCGATCCGGCGTTGTCGAAGGGCCTGGTCGAGCGCAAGGTCGTGCGTGTCGTCACGCCTGGCACCGTCACCGACGAAGCATTGCTGCAGGAGCGCCGCGACACCCTGCTGCTCGCGGTGGCGCGCAACGTGCGTCCAGGCGCGCGCCCGATGTACGCGCTGGCGTGGGCGGATCTGTCTGCGGGTCGCTTCCTTGCCTGTGAGTTGGACAGCGAAGAACAACTGCAGGCCGAAATCGCACGGCTTGCCCCTGCCGAACTACTGTTGCCGGACGAGGACGGCTGGCCGGCCAACCTGGTGGCGATGCGCGGTATGCGCAGGCGCGCCCCGTGGCTTTTCGATCCGGACAGCTGTCGTCGTCAGTTGCTCGCCTTCTTCAAACTGCACGACCTGTCCGCCTTTGGGCTCGATGAGCGCCCGCTGGCCACGGCGGCCGCAGGCGCCCTGCTCGGCTACGTCGAGGAAACGCAGAAGCAGCAACTTCCACACCTCGGCGCCATTGCGCTGGAGTCGGCGGACGATGCTATCGCCATGAATGCGGCAACCCGCCGTCATCTCGAGCTGGATGATCGCAGCGACGGCCGCGTCGAGCACACTCTGCTCGGCGTGCTAGACGAGACCGTGACGCCCATGGGCGGACGCCTGCTCCGCCGCTGGCTGCATCGTCCATTGCGCGACCAGCAAGTCGTGCGTGCGCGTCACGATGCCGTCGCAACCCTGCTCGATCACGACGCCGATGAAACCTTGCGCGAGTCCTTCCGACGCATCGGCGACCTTGAGCGCATCCTCGCCCGCGTTGCCCTGCGCTCAGCTCGTCCGCGCGACCTGTCCACCCTGCGCGATGGCCTCGCGGCCCTGCCGGCACTGCGCGCACAACTCGCACCGCTGCAATCGCCGCGGCTCGACGCCCTGTCCCGGGCGCTGGGTGAACACGCCGACGAAGCAACGCTCCTGGGGCGCGCGCTGGTCGAGCAGCCACCGGTCATGGCCCGCGATGGCGGCGTGTTCGCAGCCGGCTTCGATGCCGAACTCGACGAGCTGCGTGATTTGTCAGCCAACGCAGACCAGTTCCTGGTCGACCTCGAGGCACGCGAACGCGCGGCAAGCGGCATCGCCACGCTGAAGGTCGGCTATAACCGCGTGCACGGCTATTACATCGAGATCAGCAAGGGCCAGTCCGAGCGCGCACCGACGCACTACACCCGTCGGCAAACACTCACCGGCGCGGAACGCTATATCACCGAAGAGCTCAAGGATTTCGAGGACAAGGTGCTGTCAGCACGCGAACGGGCACTGACCCGCGAACGCGCCTTGTACGAGGAACTGCTCGAGTCGCTCGGCGCACGCCTGGACGCACTGCGCAGTTGCGCCGCCGCGCTGTCGGAACTCGATGTGCTGGCCTGTTTCGCCGAGAGGGCGCGCAGTCTCGACTGGACCCGCCCCCGCCTCTCGAGTGTGCCCGGCATCGCGATCTCGCGCGGTCGGCATCCGGTGGTTGAGGCCGTGCGCAGCGAACCATTCGAACCCAACGACCTGCGCCTGGATGAGGATCGCCGCATGCTGGTGGTGACCGGACCGAACATGGGCGGCAAGTCCACCTACATGCGCCAGGCCGCACTGATCGTCCTGCTCGCGCATATCGGCAGCTTCGTGCCGGCGAGCGACGCAGAACTCGGCCCGATCGACCGCATCCTCACCCGCATCGGCGCCGGCGACGATCTGGCGCGCGGGCAGTCAACTTTCATGGTCGAGATGGCCGAGACCAGCTTCATCCTGCACCACGCCACCGCGCACTCGCTGGTGTTGATGGACGAGATCGGCCGCGGCACGTCCACATACGATGGCCTGGCGCTGGCGGAGGCCTGCGCCCTGCATCTGGCCGGCGTGAATCGGGCGATGACTTTGTTCGCCACGCACTATTTCGAGCTGACTGCGCTGGCGACAACAGGCAGCGGCATCGCCAACGTGCACCTGGACGCCGTCGAACACGGCGACCGATTGGTGTTCATGCATGCGGTCAAGGACGGCCCGGCCAATCGCAGCTTCGGACTGCAGGTCGCAGGCTTGGCAGGCCTTCCGAAACCGGTGCTCGCCCAAGCGCGCAAAACCCTGGCAGAGCTTGAGGCCCGGGGCGGCGCGCATCCTGCCGGGCTGATGACCGCGGACGCGTTGGATTCACCGCTACAGATGGGTCTGTTCGCCGGACGCTCTGCGGTGGCAGAGGCCCTAGCGGGCATCGACCCCGACGCTCTGACCCCACGCCAAGCGCTTGAGGCGCTGTACCGCCTCAAGCTGATCGACTGACAGGCAACTCAAACTAGGTCACCCGTTGCGCGCTGCATCCAGCGCGATGCACCCGTCAGATGGCAATCCACGCGAACAGGAACAGCGTGTCGTTGTCGCTGGCGTTGCGGCCGTCGCCGTCATAGTTGCTGCTGGCGCCGTTGAAGCGGTTGTAGTGCGTGTACTGCACGCCAAGCCGCAGGTTTGCCCAGGGCTGGTGCCACGACGTGGCCTTGCCCCACGGCGTCCAGTCCGCCTGCAGGATTTCACCGCTGGCACCGGGGCTGGCGTTCGCCGAATCCGGGTACCACAGGTCGTCATGCGTGCCAGAGCGCTGGAACCACGCCGCAGTCAGTCCGTAGCCTGCCGCAAAGTTGTACGAGGCATTGATGTTGGTCGAGTCGAGGGTATGGCTGCGCAGTTCGGCCGCATCGGCCGCATAGGATGCGTCCAGGCGCTGCCGCTCGTGCATCCAGCTGGCGTTGATCGTCAGCATGTCGCCGGCACGCGGGTAGGCTTCATAGGAAGCATCCACACCGATGTCGTCGTATTTGTCGTCGAGCCCACTGCCATCTTCACCGCGCAACTTGGCGTGCAGGCCGGACGCGCCCAGGGTGATGTTGTGCGGCAGTTGCCGGGTCAGTCGCCAGTAAGGCGCCAACCCGTCCAGCCGCGCGCCGTCATCGGCATTGATGCTCGAGCGGAATCCCGGGGACGTGGTGTCGTAAAGGCCAAATGAGCCATACCATTTGGCGTCCAGCGAGACGTAGGCTTCCGCGCCGACGACCTGGCCAGCCAGCCCTTCATCAATCAGCGGCGCGGCTTCGGGTGAGGGCGCCAACTCGGAGCCCATGAATGGAAAGCGCCACACGCCCTGCGTGTGCCGCAGGTCGGACAGCCCCGGGCTGTTGTTCACCGAGATGCCCCAGACGCCGCTGTGAGCGCCGCGGCTGAAGGGTTGCGCAAAGCGGAACTCGACGTTGTCGAGCGCCACATGGCGATCGATGTCCGAATACGTCGCCTGCACGAACATGCCGATGTGGCTGGACAGGCGCCCTGCCGCGAACAGCGACAGCTCCTGCAGCGAAGCGTTGTTATTGGTGCCGTCATGCGGCCCGGCCGGTTCGGACTGGGCGGCGGAGGTATGGGTGTAAGTGGTCACGAGCATCGCCGATACCGGCAACGCGGACGACTTGCCACCCTGCATCGTGTAGCCACGCAACTTGAATTCGCGCCCGAACGGCGTCAGTTGCGGACCAAAGGCGCCGACGTGGCAGCCGGTGCAGGGTTGGCCGGTCTGGCGCGCGAACGAAGGCAGCGCCTGCGCGGCGCCGACCCAGCAAAGCAACAGGCAGGCAAGGCTTGGCAGCAGCCTGCGGGGAAAACGTACCACTCGTCCGATTCCGTCCATGGCAGGCTCCAAGCGTAGGTTCGCATCCACTATGGGCGCTCGCCCGCGCGCCGCCTTGATCTTGATCAATCCGCACCATCGAAGTGCGCCGGAGCCGGAAAGCGCATCCGGACCCCAGACGGGATGCCACCGGTCGTCCAGCTAGCCAACTCAGGCTAAAAGCTGTCGAGGTCGCCGAGCGCCTGGATCAGCCGCCGCGCGCGTTTATCCGGCTTGCCCTGTGGCGCGCGATAGCCGGTCGCCTCCATGCGGCGCTTCTCGCGCAATGCGGCGCGGGCGGCGATTGACTCGGTGGATTCGAGGTACAGCGTTTGCGCCATCGTCGCCGAGCCGCGCTTTTCGCTCAGGCCCAGTACGCTCACGTCGAAGCGCTCATCGCCGCGCTGGATCATCAAGGCGTCGGCAACCTTGACGCCGCGCGACGGCTTGACGCCCTGCCCGCCCAATTCCACGCGGCCAGACTCGATCGCCTGCTTGGCGAGCGCGCGCGTCTTGTAAAACCGCGCGGCCCACAACCATTGGTCGAGGCGGACGGTTGCCGTTGCGCTGGCATTGATCGGTTCTTTCATGGCGCGGCAGGCACTGGCGTGGCAGGCGCTCGCTTGGCAGGCGCTCGCTTGGCAGGCACTCGCTCGACAGCAATGAAAACGGCCGCTTTCGCGGCCGTCGTCGGAGTGTGCAGGCGGCCTGGATCAGTCGGCGGACTTGCGGGCACCCAGGTCTTCCTTGATGCGCGCCTTCTTGCCCTGCAGGTCACGCAGGTAATACAGCTTGCCGGCGCGCACGGCGCCACGGCGCTTCACCGAGACAGAATCAATAATCTGGCTGTGCGTCTGGAACACGCGCTCGACGCCAAAGCCGTGCGAAATCTTGCGCACGGTGAAGGCCGAATTCAGGCCCGCGTTCTTCTTCGCGATGACCACGCCTTCATAGGCCTGCACGCGCTCGCGGTTGCCTTCCTTGACCTTGACGTTGACGACGATGGTGTCGCCCGGGCCGAAGTCCGGCAGCTTGCGGGTGGACTGTTCGGCTTCGAATTCCTGCAGGAGCTTGTTCATGGTTGCACCGCTGATGAGCGCACGTGCGCTCGTTGTTGGGGCCGCCGGGCGGCTGTGAGTCGCGCATTATAGCGGGCGAAGCCGCTGATTGGCTAGGGGTTTTCCGGATCGCCGTCACGGGACCGCCAGTCCGCCTGGAAGGCTTCGAGCAGCTTGCGGTCCTCTTTGCCCAGCTCCCGCCCGGCCAGCAGCTCGGGCCGGCGCAGCCAGGTCCGGCCCAGGCTCTGCTGCCTGCGCCAGCGGCGGATCGCGGCGTGGTCGCCGGACAACAGCACCGGCGGCACGCTTTCGGTGCCACGGGATTCGGACCGGGTGAAGTGCGGACAATCCAGCAGGCCGTCCTCGAAGCTGTCCTGGGCGGCGGATTCAGCGTCGTTCAGCGCGCCCTCCTGCAGGCGACCCACTGCGTCCACCAATACCGCCGCGGCCAGCTCGCCGCCGGACAGCACGTAGTCGCCGATGGAGATTTCTTCGTCCACACGCTCGGCGACAAAGCGCTCGTCCACGCCCTCGTAGCGGCCGCATACCAGCACCAAGCGGGGCAGCGCGGCCAATTCCCGGGCCCGAGCCTGGATCAGCGGCGCGCCCTGCGGCGTGAGATAGATCACGTGCCCTCGCGTGGACGCGGCTGCCTGCGCCGCATCCAGGCAGGCGCCGAGTGGCTCGAGCAGCATCACCATCCCGGGGCCGCCGCCGAACGGTCGGTCGTCCACGCGCCGATAGCTGTCGGTGGCGTAGTCGCGCGGGTTCCAGCCGGCCACCTGCAGCAGGCCGCGCTCGATCGCCCGGCCGACCACGCCCACCCGCGACCAGGCCTCGATCACGTCGGGAAACAGAGTCAGCACATCGATGCGCATCAGCCGGCCTTCTTCAACTTGCGTTCCATCAGAAATCGGCGTCCCAATCGACATTGATCCTGCCGGCTTCGAAATCGATGCCGAGCACGAATTGGTCCTCGACGAAGGGAATCAGGCGATCGCGCTCGCCGCCCACGACCAGCACCTGGTTCGCGGCAGTCTCGAACAGGTGGGAGACGCGGCCAAGCACGACGCCCTCGCGATTCACGACCTCCATGCCCTCGAGGTCCACCCAGTAGTACTCGCCCTTGGCGGGTTTGGGCAGGCGGCTGCGCGCCACCCAGACTTCGGCGCCGGCCAGTGCCTGCGCGGCATCGCGATCTTCGACGCCGGGAAAGGTGGCGGTCAGGCCCTTGTTGGTCATTCGCCCGCGCGCGCCCACGAACTCGCGCTCGGCGCCGTCATGGACAAGCACCCAAGGTTGGTATTTGAGGATCGTGGCGGGCGGATCGGTGAAGCTTTGCAGCTTCAGCTCGCCCCTGACGCCGAAAGCGCCGAGGACCCTGCCCAGCAGGATTCGGCGCTCGGATTCCATCGTCGGAGTCCCCCGCCGTGGCGGGGGAAACGGCTCAGGCCGAAGCCCGGCCCGCGACTTCCTTGACCAGCATGCGGACCTTGTCGGTCAGCTGCGCGCCCTGGGAAACCCAGTGCTGCACGCGGTCGGTATTGAGCTCGACGCGCTTCTCGTTGCCCTGTGCGACCGGGTTGTAGAAGCCCAGGCGCTCGAGCGAGCGGCCATCGCGCTTGCTGCGATGGTCGGTGGCGACGATGTGATAGAAGGGGCGCTTCTTGGCGCCGCCACGGGTCAGGCGGATCTTGACCATGTGTGTGCTCTGTATCTCGGTGTGTTCGGGTTCGGTCCGGGTTGCGGCTTGTGCCGGGCCCACGGGGAGCCGACAAGTATAACTGCTTGGGCGGGTGGGGGAAACTAGCAAGAGGCGGGGGCCGTCTGTCGCGGCTGAAGCCGCTCCCACTGGAGCCGGTCCCACTGGAGCCGCTCCCGCAGGTTAGCGGCGCATGCCGCCACCGGCGCCGGGGAAGCCGCCGCCGCCCATGAGGCCCTTCATGCCGCGCATCATGCCCTTCATTCCGCCACCGGCGAGCTTGGACATCATCTTTTCCATCTGCTGGAACTGCTTGAGCATCTGGTTGACTTGGGCCGGCGAGGTGCCCGAGCCCTTGGCCACGCGGGCCCGGCGCGAGCCGTTCAGGAGCGCCGGATTGCGTCGCTCCTTCTTGGTCATCGAATTGATGATCGCCACCATGCGCGGCACTTCCTTGCCGGTGACCTGGCTCTTCACGTGGTCGGGCACCTGGGCCATGCCCGGGAGCTTGTCCATCAAACCAGCCAAGCCGCCCATGTTCTGCATCTGCTCAAGCTGGTCACGCATGTCGTTGAGGTCGAACTTCTTGCCCTTGGACACCTTCTCGGCGAACTTGGCGGCCTTTTCCTGATCGACCTGGCCCTGCACCTGCTCGACCAGGGACAGCACGTCGCCCATGTCGAGGATGCGCTTGGCGGCGCGATCGGGATGGAACACGTCCAGGCCATCCGGCTTCTCGCCGACGCCGACGAACTTGATCGGCTGGCCGGTGATGTAGCGCACCGACAACGCTGCGCCACCGCGCGCATCGCCATCGGTCTTGGTCAGCACCACGCCGGTCAGCGGCAATGCTTCGGCGAAGGCCTTCGCAGTGTTGGCGGCATCCTGGCCGGTCATCGCATCAACGACGAACAGCGTCTCGACCGGATTGATCGCGGCATGCAGCGCCTTGATCTCGGCCATCATCGCTTCGTCGATCGCCAGGCGGCCGGCGGTGTCCACGATCAAGACGTCGGCAAAACTCTTGCGCGCATCGCTGATCGCAGCGCGCACGATGTCAACCGGATCCTGGCCAACCGCACTCGGAAAGAACAGCACGTCGACTTGCTTGGCCAAGGTCTCGAGCTGCTGGATCGCGGCCGGACGGTAAACGTCGGCGCTGACCACCATCACCTTCTTCTTGCGTTTTTCCTTCAGGAACTTGCCGAGCTTGGCCACCGTGGTGGTCTTGCCCGCGCCCTGCAGGCCGGCCATCAGGATGATCGCCGGCGCCGGCACGTTGAGGTTGAGGTCGGTGGCCTGCGAACCCATCACCGCCGCCATCTCGTCGTGCACGACCTTGATCAGGGCCTGGCCCGGGGTGAGGCTGGTCAGTACTTCCTGGCCGACGGCGCGCGCCTTGATCCGCTCGATCAGCGCAACCACGACCGGCAACGCCACGTCGGCTTCAAGCAGGGCCACGCGCACTTCGCGCAGCGACTCCCGGATGTTTTCCTCGCTCAGGCGGCCACGGCCGCGCAGGCGTTGCAGGGTGCCGGACAGGCGCTGGGTCAGGGATTCGAACATGGTCGGGCCGATGCAGAACGACAGGGACGCTGATTATACCGGTCGCTCCTGCTCCCCGGCCCGCGCCGCGGTGGGTTCCGGTCGAGCGGGCCTGTGCGACACTTCATGGATGTCCGAGTCGACCGTTTCCCTGCTTGCTGCGGCACTCTACCTGGCGACCACCGCCGGGCTGGTGCGCAGCCTGCGCGCCGACCCGGAGCGCGGGCGCATAGCGCTGTGGCTGGCGTTGCCGGCGCTGGCATTGCATGCGGCGGCACATGCGCTGGGCTGGTCGCACCTGCATGGGCCCGACCTGCACTTTTTCGCCGCGTTGTCGCTGGTGGCTCTGGGAATGGCCGCGATGAGCGTGATCGCAGCCACCACCCAGCGCATGTCCGCACTGGGCGTGCTTGTTTATCCGTTGGCCGCGGCGATGGTCCTGCTCTACCAGTTTGCGGGCCACGGGCACGCCGAGGCGCTGGATTGGCGGCTGCAGCTGCATGCGATGCTGGCACTGCTGGCGTATGCGGCGCTGGCGGTATCGGCGTTGATCGCGATCGGCCTGTGGTTCCAGGATCGCGCGCTGCGCGCGCGCGATATCCGCGGCTGGCTGCACGCACTGCCGCCACTGGTCCAGCTCGAAGCCCTGCTGTTCCGCTCCCTGTGGGCGAGCTTCCTGCTGCTCACCGCGGCATTGCTGACCGGCATCCTGTTCGTGGAAAACTTGCTGGCACAGCACCTGTGGCACAAGACCGTCCTGTCGGTGTTGAGCTGGCTGGTGCTTGGCGCGCTGCTGTTCGGCCGCTGGCGCTATGGCTGGCGCGGCCCGCGTGCGGTCAAGTTGACGCTGACGTCCATGGCGTTGCTGGCGCTCGCATTCTTTGGCAGCAAGTACGTGCTCGAAGTAGTGCTGCACCGGGCCATCTAGGGCCTACATCTCTCCGATTGCGTCGGACAGGCGCTCGACACCTACCACTACCATGTCCCCGACCCGACCCGAGCGCGGCGCATTGGCCTTGGGCACGATGGCGCGGCGGAAGCCGTGCGTTGCCGCTTCCTTCAGTCGCTCCTCGCCATTGGGCACGGGACGAATTTCGCCTGACAGCCCGACCTCGCCGAAGGCCACGGTTTTTTCCTGCAATGGCCGATCGCGCAAGGAGCTGAGCACCGACAACAGCACCGGCAGATCGGCCGCAGTTTCCTGCACCCGGATGCCACCGACCACGTTGACGAACACGTCCTGGTCGAACACGCCCACGCCACCATGGCGATGCAACACCGCCAGCAACATCGCAAGGCGGTTCTGCTCCAGGCCAAGCGTCACGCGGCGCGGATTGGACAGCGGACTCTGGTCCACCAGCGCCTGCACCTCGACCAGCAACGGCCGAGTGCCCTCGCGGGTCACCATCACCACGCTGCCAGGCGTCGGCGTGCCGCTGCCGGACAGGAAGATTGCCGAGGGGTTGGGGACTTCGCGCAGGCCCTTGTCCGACATCGCGAACACGCCCAACTCGTTGACTGCGCCGAAGCGGTTCTTGAACGCACGCAGGATGCGAAAGCGACTGCCGCTTTCGCCTTCGAAATACAGCACCGCATCGACCATGTGCTCGAGCACGCGCGGGCCGGCGATGCCGCCCTCCTTGGTGACATGGCCGACCAGGAACACGCTGGTGCCGGTCTCCTTTGCGAAGCGCACCAATCGAGCCGCGCTTTCGCGCACCTGGCTGACCGAGCCCGGCGCGGCGGTGAGTTGCTCCGACCACAGTGTCTGGATGGAATCGGCGACGATCAGCTTCGGGCGGCTCTTCGCCACCATCGCCAGGATTTTCTCTACACCCGTTTCCGACAAGGCATTCAGATTGTCCAGCGGCAGGCCGAGCCGCGTCGCCCGCCCCGCAACCTGCGCGAGGCTCTCCTCGCCGGTGACATACAGCGCGGGCAGCCGCTGACCCATGGATGCGAGCGCCTGCAACAGCAAGGTGGACTTGCCGATGCCCGGATCGCCACCGACCAGGACCACCGAGCCTTCGACCAGGCCGCCGCCGAGCACGCGATCCAGTTCACCGATGCCGGTGGACACGCGCACCTCGGCGTCCTGGCTGATCGACTTGAGCGGGGTGATCTTGGGCGGATCCATTGCACCCGCATAGCCGGCCATGCGCGCCTTGGGCGCAGCCGTGGCCGGCTCGACCACGAACTCGCTGAGCGTGTTCCATGCGCCGCATTCGCCGCACTGGCCCTGCCACTGGTTGTAACTGGCGCCACAATCGGCGCAAACGTAGGCAGTCTTGGCTTTGGCCACGCGGACGGATCTCTTCAGGAATGCGATGGGCGAAGCCGCCATGCTATCCGCCCCGGACCCGCCCGCCCAGCGCCGGACCACCCGACGGGCGGTAGGAGAATTGCGGCAAGTACCGATGCCTGGCCAGGCATGGGCGCGCACAATCGTGGCCGGGTGCCGCACCGGCGCCGTGTCGGGGGAGAAACAGCATGGCCACCGAAGCCTTCAAACCGATTTCCGCCGCCGCGCCTGCCCTTGCGGCGTCGGCCGCACCGTCGGCCGCCTCCGGCTTGGCCGCATCGATTGCCGCTGCGGTGGCGCCTCCGGTCGCGCCGCGTCTTCCAGACTACGACCAAGTCCCGCTCAAGAGCCTCAGGTTGCGCGCGGGCATGTTCCTCCAGGCCCAGCGCATGGAGAAGAATTCGCCGACCTACGAAGCGCAGTACCTCGGCGCAGTCGAAGGCAAGTGCCTGTTCGTGGTGCCGGTGGGCACCTTCAGCATCAAGACCGGCATGAAGGCCAACGAGCATTTCATCGTCCGCGGATTCACCGGCACGCATGACTTCCAGTTCCAGGCCAAGGTCATCCAGGCCTTCGACTTCACGTTCCGCGAGCCAGCCTACGCCTATGCCGTGCTCAGCTTCCCGGACACGGTGCAGGCACGAAAGGTACGCAACTCGATCCGCATCAAGACCTCGCTCCCTGCAACCGCAACACCGCGCAGCAGCGCGACGCCGCTGCAAGTGACGATCGTGGACCTCAGCGTGGACGGTGCCCTGCTGCGGTCGGATGCCGAGCTTGGCGCCGTTGGCGACCTGGTGAACGTCGCCTTCTCGATGGGCGACGACGAGTCGTTGAGCTACCTGGAAGCGCTGGCGCGCATCTGCCACTGCCAGGGCAGCGAGGACGCGGTTTCGAGCGGTGTGCTGTTCGAGAACATCGGCGACCGTGACCGGCTGCGGATCCGCGAGTTCGTGGTAGAGGCCGCGCAATAGAGCGATATCCTGCCGTTCAGGCCAGGGGAGTAAGGTGGGCTTAATGATGTACAAATTCCTCAAGTTGCACCGCCAGCGCCTGATCCAGGTGTGCCGTCAGAAAGTTGCCCATCGCGAAGTCGGGCAGGTTCCAAGGCGAGAATCCGAGTACGGCATTCCGGTCTTCCTCGACGAATTGATCCGGACCCTCGAAGTCGAGCAGTCGGCCGACTCGAAGCAGAGCCTGGCCATCTCGGGCCCTGCCAATGGTGCGGCCGGGGCGGTATCGGAGATAGACGATTCCGCTAGCAAGCACGGCAACGAGTTGCTGAAAAAGGGATTTTCGGTTGACCAGGTTGTGCACGATTACGGCGACCTGTGCCAGGCGATCACCGACCTGGCCATCGAACTCGAGGAGCCGATCGCGACCGATGAATTCCGCACCCTCAATCGCTGCCTGGACAACGCCATCGCTGGCGCGGTAACCGAGTTCAATCTGCAGCGCGATGTGCTCACGTCGGATATCCAGGCAGCATCGGTCAACCAGCAATTGGGCTACTTCGCCCACGAGGTGCGCAACCGGCTGAACACCGCAATGCTCGCCGTGACCCTGATCCGCTCGGGTAGCGTTGGCATTTCCGGCGCCACCGGCGACGTCCTGGACAGGAGCCTGCTCGGGTTGAAGAACCTGGTGGATCGTTCCCTTGCCGCGGTGCGCCTGGGTGCAGGCGAGCCGGCGGTGCGCACGCCGTTTTCAGTCGCCGGATTCATCGCCGACATGCGGATTTCCGCCTCGCTTGAAGCATCCTCGCGAGGTTGCGCGTTCTTCGTGCTTGACGTCGATCCTGGCCTTGGCGTCAATGCTGACCGCGAAATCCTCGCGTCGGCGCTTGGCAACCTGCTGCAGAACGCCTTCAAGTTCACCCACCCGCACTCCGAGGTGACGCTCAGCGCCTGGGCTGTCGGCGACCGCGTGCTGATCGACGTGGAAGACAACTGCGGCGGCTTGCCGCCCGGCGCGGCGGCAACAATGTTCAAGCCTTTCGTCCAGACAGGCAAGGACAGGACCGGCTTGGGCCTTGGGCTGTCCATCGCCCGTCAGGCAGTCGAGGCCAATGGCGGAACGCTCTCGGTGCGCGATCTGCCCGGGAAGGGCTGCATCTTCACCATCGAACTGCCGAGGGAGGTCTTTCCGCCTGCGGGCGACGGCGATCACGATGCTGCGGCGCAGCCGCTGGTGGACAGCGTCGAGTAGCCAGCGGCGCCATCAACAGTATGGACCGGGTACGGGGAGCGCATGGCGCTCGTGGTCCGCGCTTCGGACTTTGGTGCCGGAAATAGGAATCGAACCTACGACCTACGCATTACGAATGCGCCGCTCTACCAACTGAGCTATTCCGGCGTGAGGCGTGGATTCTAGGGTTTGCGGCCCCTTGGGTCAATTTGCCCTGCGCCCGAGCCACCCAGCGCGGGCCGCCGCGGGCCAGCGCGCCGCAGATCAGTCCACCAGGACGATCCGCAACTCCTTGGGCAACGCGAACACCATGTCCTCGGGCTCGCCGTGCAGTTCGCGCACCTCCGAGCCGCCCAGTGCCTGCAGCCGCGCAATCACGCCCTGCACCAGCACCTCCGGTGCGGACGCCCCGGCGGTGACGCCCACGCATTGCTTGCCCTCGAGCCATGCCGGATCGATATGTTCGGCACCATCCACCAGGTAGGCCGTGGCGCCCTGCTTCTCCGCCAGCTCACGCAGGCGGTTGGAGTTGGAGCTGTTGACCGAGCCGACCACCAATACCAGGTCGCATTCCGCTGCGAGTTCACGCACGGCGTCCTGGCGATTTTGCGTCGCGTAGCAGATGTCGTCGTGGCGCGGGCCCTGCAGCGCCGGGAAGCGCGCCTGCAATGCGGCGATCACGTCTCGCGTTTCGTCGACCGACAGCGTCGTCTGCGTGGTGTAGGCAACGTTGTCCGGCTGCGCGATGTCGAGCACCTGCGCGTCGGCCACGTCCTCGACCAGGTAGATTCGCCCCTCGCCCGCCTGGGCCTGCCACTGGCCCATGGTGCCTTCCACTTCCGGATGGCCCTCGTGCCCGATCAAGACGACGTCGCGGCCAGCGCGGCAGTGGCGCGCCACTTCGATGTGTACCTTGGTCACCAGCGGGCAAGTCGCATCGAACACGCGCAGGCCACGCGATGCCGCATCGGCGCGCACCGCCTGCGAGACGCCATGCGCGCTGAAGATCACGGTGCCGCCTGCGGGCACTTCATCGAGTTCCTCGACGAACACCGCGCCGCGCTGCTTGAGGTCCTCGACGACGAAGCGGTTGTGCACCACTTCGTGGCGCACGTAGATCGGTGCGCCCAGCGATTCGATCGCGCGCTTGACGATCTCGATCGCCCGGTCGACACCGGCACAGAAGCCACGCGGGTTGGCGAGCACGATATCCATCAGGCTACTTTAGCCCCGTGTGGATGGCGCAGGCTGAACAGCACCATCAGGATCGCGCCGACCACGATGCAGCTGTCGGCCAGGTTGAATACCGGCCAGTAGTAGTCATGCCAGTACCACTGCACGAAATCGATCACGTAGCCGAACCGGAACCGGTCGATGACATTGCCCAGTGCGCCGGAAATGATCAGTGCATAGGGCAGCGCCGTCTGCCACTCGGAGCGCGGCGTGCGCCGCAGGGCCACGGCCAGAACCAGGCTGATCAACAGCGCCAGGCCGATGAACATGTTGTGCTGCCAGCCGCCGGCATCGGCCAGGAAGCTGAAGGCCGCGCCGGTATTGTGGGTCAGGGTCCAGTTCCAGAACCCGGACACGAATGGCACGGGCTGCTGGAACTCGAGCCTGGCCACGGCGATGAACTTGCTGGCCTGGTCGAGGACAACCAGCAGCGCGCTCAGGACGAGCCAAAGCAGCGCGTTGGGCCGCGGGTACGAGCGGGACGTGGACACTAGAAGTAATTCCTCGTTTCGCCGGCGCCGTTGACGTTGACGACGCAACGGGCGCACAGCTCGGGGTCATCGGCAGAGCTGCCGACATCAGCGCGGTAATGCCAGCAACGCACGCACTTGGCATTGGCCGAGGCGCGGGCACGAACGAAACCGGTCGAGCCGTCGGGTTGCACGGCATCGGCCGGGCGTGCCGCGAGCGGCGCCAGCGACAGGGTCGAGGTGATGAACAGGAAACGCAGCTCATCGGCGATGCCTGGCTGCGCGGCCAACGCGGCCGGATCCAGGTCCGCCCAGACTTCAACCTCGGCGGCCAGCGACGCACCGATGCGTCCGTCCGCACGCATCGGTTCGAGCACCTTGGACACGTCGTCGCGCAGCGCCAGCAACTGCTGCATCAGTGGGCCATCGGCCTGGCGATAGCCGCCTTCCGCCGGCAGCAAGGCATCGATGTCCGCCGTGGTGGTGAACAGCGGATTGCCGGGGCGCTCGCCGGGCAGATAGCCCCAGATTTCCTCGGCAGTGAAGCTGAGCACCGGCGCGATCCAGCGCACGAATGCCTCGGCGATGCGGTACATTGCACCCTGCGCCGAACGGCGGCCGTGGCTGTCAGGCTGCATCGTGTACAGCCGATCCTTGGTCACGTCGAGGTACAGCGCGCCCAGGTCATTGGTGCAGAAGTTCTGTACCAAAGAGACAACGCGCGCAAAATCACATTCGGAATAGGCAGCCCACACCTGGTCGTTGACCGTGCGCGCCCGCGCCATCGCCCACTTGTCGAGCAACAACGACTCCTCCACCGGCACCAGGTGCACCGCCGGATCAAATCCGGCCAGGTTGCCCAGCAGGAAGCGCGCGGTATTGCGAATCCGCCGATAGGCATCGGCACTGCGCTTGAGGATTTCGTCGGACACCGACATCTCGTTGCGGTAATCCACCGACGCTACCCACAGGCGGAGCACGTCAGCACCCAGGTTGTCGATCACCTTCTGCGGCTCGACCGTGTTACCGATCGACTTGGACATCTTGCGGCCCTTCTCGTCCACGGTGAAGCCATGGGTGAGGACCGAGCGATACGGCGCCACGCCATCCATCGCCACCGAGGTCAGCAGCGAGCTCTGGAACCAGCCGCGATGCTGGTCGGAGCCTTCCAGGTACATGTCGGCCGGCTTGCGCAGGCCCTGCTCCGGGCGCGCCGCCAGCACGGCTTCGTGGGTCACGCCGGAATCAAACCAGACATCGAGGATGTCAGTAACCTTGTCGTAATGCGCAGTGTCGTCACCGAGCAACTCGGTGGCATCGAGGCCATACCAGGAATCCGCGCCGGCCTGCTGCACGCGATCGGCCACCGCGCGCATCAATTCGACGCTGCGCGGATGCGGCTCGCCGGTTTCGCGATGGATAAACAGCGCAATCGGCACGCCCCAGGTGCGTTGCCGGCTGATGCACCAGTCCGGCCTGCCCGAGACCATACCGGCGATGCGCGCCTGGCCCCAGTCGGGGATCCACTTCACGCCCTTGATCGCCTCAAGCGCGTCCGCGCGCAGGTTGGCCTGCTCCATCGAAATGAACCACTGCGGCGTGGCGCGGAACGCCACCGGCGTCCTGTGCCGCCAGCAGTGCGGATAACTGTGCGTGAGTTTTTCCGAAGCCAGCAACACACCGCGCTCGGCGAGCAGCTCGGTGATGGTGTCGTTGGCCTTCCAGATGTACTGGCCTGCGAAGATCTCGGTGCTGGGCAGGAAGATACCGCGGCCGTCGATCGGATTGAGCACGTCGAGGCCGTACTTCTGCCCGACCACGAAGTCTTCCTGGCCATGGCCCGGCGCGGTATGCACGGCGCCGGTACCGGCCTCGGTGGTGACATGGTCGCCGAGGATGATCGGCACCACGCGCGAATAGAATGGATGCTGCAGCTCGAGCAGCTCAAGCGCCGCGCCTTTCACCGTGCCGAACACATCCACCCGCTCCAGGCCATAGCGCCGCGTCGCCGACTCTGCCAGCGCCTCGGCCAGCACCAGCAACTGGCGACGGCCGCCGCGCGAAGGGCCTTCGACCAGCACGTAATCCAGATCCGGGCCAAGCGTGACGGCAAGGCTCGCGGGCAATGTCCATGGCGTCGTGGTCCAGATCGGCACCGAGACAATTGCTTCGCCACTGTCCACGCCGAAGCGTTCGGCCAGCGCGCGCCCATCCACGGCGTCGTAGGCAACGTCCACCGCCGGCGAGGTCTTGTCGGCGTATTCGATCTCGGCCTCGGCCAGCGCCGATCCACAATCGAAGCACCAATGCACCGGCTTGACGCCGCGCGACAGATGGCCGCGCTCGACGATCTTGGCCAGCGAGCGAAGCATGTCTGCTTCGAAAGCGAAATCCATGGTCTTGTACGGCCGCGCCCAGTCACCCAGCACGCCAAGGCGCTGGAAATCGCGGCTCTGGCCTTCGATCTGCTCGGCGGCGTACTCGCGGCATTTCTGCCGGAACGCGGCGGCATCGAGCTTGTCGCCGACCTTGCCGAATTTCTTTTCCACCACCAATTCGATCGGCAAGCCATGGCAGTCCCAGCCAGGCACATAGGGCGCGTCGAAACCAGCGAGCAACCGCGACTTCACCACCAGGTCTTTGAGGATCTTGTTGACCGCATGGCCGATGTGGATCGCACCATTGGCGTATGGCGGACCATCGTGCAACACAAAGGTCGGGCGCCCCGCCGCATGCGCGCGGACCTGTGCGTACAGGTCGTCGCGCTGCCAGGCTGCGAGCATGCCCGGCTCACGCTTGGGCAGGTCACCACGCATCGGAAACTGCGTGTCCGGCAGCGAGATGGTGGCTTTGTAATCCTTGGGTGCTGCGGACATCAGGCGGACACTCCGGGTTCGGTCTGGTGCTGGCCGAGCTTGTCGTCGGCGAGGAAACGGCGCGCTTGCTCCGCATCCAGGTCCATCTGGCGCACCAGCGCGGGCAGGTCATCGAAACGCACTTCGTCGCGCAGCTTGTGCACGAACTCGACCGTGATGCGCTGACCGTACAGGTCGCCATCGAAGTCGAACACATGTGCTTCGAGCAAAGGCTCGCGTCCGAACACGGTGGGCCGCGTCCCGAGGCTGGAGACCGAGGCGCGCGGCAGCGGCCCGATACCATGCACCCAGGTCGCGTAGATGCCGGTGAGCGCGGTGCGCCTGCCCATCAAGCGCAGATTGGCGGTTGGATAGCCCAGCTTGCGGCCGAGTTGGCGGCCATAAACCACCTTGCCGGCGATTGCGTAGCGGCGGCCTAGCCCGACCTGCGCGCCGGTCAGGTCACCGTCGGCAAGTTGCTGGCGCAGGATCGAGCTCGAGACGCGCTCACCTTCCACCATCACCGGTGGAATCTCGCCGGCGGCAAAGCCGCGGCTGGCACCGAATTCCTGCAGCAGCGCCAGGTCCCCGGCGCGCGCCTTGCCGAAGCGGAAATCCGGGCCGACCCAGACTTCGCGAGCATGCAGCCGGTCAACCAGGATGCGATCCACGAACTGCTGCGGTGACATGGAGGCAAGCAAGGCGTTGAACCTGAGCAGGCCGACCGCGTCCATGCCCAGCGCGCACAGGCCTTCGAACTTGGCGCGCGGCAGCAGCAGGCGCGGTGGCAGTTCGCCGCGGGCAAAGAACTCGCGCGGCAGCGGCTCGAAACTCAGGCCGACGGCGGGCAACTGCAATGCATGCGCGCGCTCCCGCGCGTGGCCGACCAGCGCCTGATGCCCACGATGCAGGCCGTCGAAAGCTCCGATGCAAACCACGCTGCCCTGGGGGGTGATGCCCGCGCCCCCGACATCCCGGAACAGCCGTTTCATGCGTGAAGTATAGCGGCTGGCACCGTCAGACACCGCGCAGATCCCGGACCCGGAAGCCCATCGCAAACAGCACCGCGACGTAGGCCAGGCCGCCGCCAGCAACCAGGGCAAACAGCTGTCCGATGCGCTGGTACTTGTCCACGGTCCAGTCCGGAAACAGCCACAGTCCGGCCAGCACCAGCGCGACCATCACCGTGCAGGCGCAGGCCAGGCGGAGCAGGAATCGGCCCCATCCGGGTTCGCGCTGGTAGATGCCCGCGCGGCCCAGGGATCGCCATAGCAGCCACAGGTTGAGGTAGCTGGCCAGGGCGCTGGCGAGGGCCACCGCAAGGTGCAGGCCCGGGATCCGCGCCAGCGCGACACGCCAGCCCTGGTCGAGATCGGACGGGGTGTGCCAGAGCCAGAACAGCAGGCCGAGCAGCGCCACATTGAGCACCATGTTGGCGACCATCGCCGCGATGCCGGCGCGCACCGGCGTGCGCGTGTCCTGGCGGGCAAAGAATGCCGGCGCCAGCACCTTCACCAATGCGAACGCGGGCAGACCGAGGCTGAGCCCGCCCAGAGACAGGGCAGCCATCTTCGCATCGTGCGTGGTGTATTGGCCGTGCTGAAGCATGGTCGCGATCAGCGGATACGCAAGCAGCACCAGCCCCAGCATGGCCGGCACCGAGATCAGCAACGTGGTCCGCAGCCCCCAGTCAAGCGCACGGGAGAAACCGGCGTGGTCGGTGTTGACGTGGTGCCGGGACAGTGACGGCAGGATCACCGTGCCCAGCGCCACGCCGAACATGCCCAGCGGAAATTCCAGCAGGCGGTCGCTCTGGGTCAGCCAGCTCTGCGAGCCGGTGATCAACTGGGCCGCGACCCAGGTGTCGAACAGCAGGTTGACCTGCATCACCGAGGAACCGAACAGGGTCGGCACCATCAGGCGCATCACCTTGCGCACTTCGGGAAAGCGCCAGCCCCAGCGCGGCATCGACAGCAGGTCCAACCGCGCGAGCACCGGCAGTTGCACCAGCAACTGGGCGATGCCGGCGAAGAAAATCGCCCAGGCCATCGAGGTCACCGGCACCGCGAAGTGCGGCGCCCACCACAGAGCTGCCGCGATCATGAAGATATTCATGATCACCGGCGTGACCGCCGGGATCGCGAAGCGGTGGAAGGTGTTGAGCACCGCCCCGGCCATCGCGGTGAGCGAGATGAACAGCAGGAACGGGAAGGTGATCCGCAGCAAGTCTGCCGTCAGCGCCAGCTTCTGGTCGCCGCCGCCTGCATCCGAGGAAAACAGGCCGGCCAACTGGGGCGCGAACAGCATGCCCATTGCGGTCACCAACAGCAGCACCGCACCCAGGGTGCCCGACACCCGGGAGATCATTGCCCTGACATCTTCGTGCGTGCCTTTCTCCTTGACCTCGGTCAGGGCCGGCACGAAGGCTGTGGAGAAGCTGCCCTCGGCGAACAGGCGGCGCATGAAATTCGGGATCCGGAACGCGACCCAGAAGGCATCGGTGGCGGCGCTGACGCCAAACACACTCGAAAAGACGATTTCCCGGACGAGTCCCAGGATGCGTGAGACGAAGGTGCCCCCGGTGAAGCTCAGGGTGGAGCGCAGCAGGCTCGGTCGGCTCACGCTGCTGCCCCCGATTGACTCAAGCCCATGAATCGCACATACTTTCGGGTCTTTCGCACCGCCTTATCCCAATTTCGGAGTGTCACCCAGTGGCCAACATCAAGTCCGCCAAGAAGCGCGCCAAGCAGACCGTCGTCCGCAACGCCCGCAACGTCGCCAACCGCTCCATGCTGCGCACCGCCGTCAAGCGCGTGCTGAAGGCGCTCGAGGCGAATGACGCTGCCACCGCGGAAGCGGCTTACAAGACTGCCGTGCCGATCCTGGACCGGTTCAGCGCCCGTGGCCTGATCCATCGCAACAAGGCTGCCCGCCACAAGAGCCGCATCAATGCCCGCATCAAGGCGCTGAAGTCCGCTGCCTGATACGAGTCGCGCAGCGGCCCAGGCCGCTGCCGGATGCAAGCAAAAGCCCGCTTCGGCGGGCTTTTTGTTTGCCTGCGTGTTGTCGTTTGCCCGCAGGTTTTCGCTTGCCCGCAAGGTGCCCATGCGCGCCGCCGGGGCACCGGCACTGGCGCCAGGCTCAGCCTTCACGCGCCATCCGCGCCCGCTCGGCGGCATCCTCGGCAGCCTCTGCGGCGTCGCGCTTGGTCTCGTCGAAGAACTGCTGCACCTTGAGCATGATCGGCCAGGTGCCGTCGCGGCCGATGGCCGATACCACGAACCACGGCTCCTTCCACTCCAGCGCATCGACGATCTCCTGCGCGCGTTGGGCCCGGGTCGCCTCGTCCAGCAAGTCGCCCTTGTTGAGCACCAGCCAGCGCGGCTTGGCCAGCATGCCCGGATCGTACTGGCGCAGCTCGTCCTCGATCGCGCGGACCTGATACACCGGATCGACGTCGTCAAACGGCGCCATGTCCACCAGGTGCAACAACAGGCGCGTGCGTTGCACATGGCGCAGGAACAGGCTGCCCAGGCCGGCGCCCTCCGCCGCGCCCTCGATGATGCCGGGGATGTCGGCGATCACGAAGCTGCGGTACGGCTCGACGCTGACCACGCCCAGGTTGGGATACAGGGTGGTGAACGGATAGTCGGCCACTTTCGGCGTGGCCGCGGAGACTGCGCGCACGAAGGTGCTCTTGCCCGCGTTCGGGAAACCGAGCAGGCCGACGTCGGCCAGCAGCTTGAGCTCCAGGCGCAGGTCGCGCTCCTCGCCGTTTGTGCCGGTGGTGGCTTTGCGCGGCGCGCGGTTGAGCGAGCTCTTGAAGTGCACGTTGCCCTTGCCGCCATCACCGCCGCGGGCGACCAGGATGCGCTGGCCGTGCTCCATCAGCTCGCCGATGATTTCATCGGTCGCCACGTTCACCACTTCGGTGCCGATCGGCACGCGGACAGTCACGTCGTCGCCGGCCTTGCCGTACATCTGCCGGCCCATGCCGTTTTCGCCGCGCTGGGCGCGGAACTGGCGCATGTGGCGAAAGTCGATCAGCGTGTTGAGGCTGTCGTCGGCCTCCATCCAGATGCTGCCGCCATCGCCGCCGTCGCCGCCGTCCGGGCCGCCGAGCGGGATGAACTTCTCGCGTCGGAAGCCGACGCAGCCGTTGCCGCCGTTGCCGGCAAACACGGTGATCACTGCTTCGTCGACGAACTTCATAACACTGCACCTGTCACTGTGTATGGATGTGGGAGCGGCTGACCAGACATGCGTCTGTTGAAGACCAGCCGCGATGATTCAATTCTATCGGGAGTCGAGAATCGCGGCTGAAGCCGCTCCCACAGAACCGGCTCCCACGAACGAAAAGCCCCGCCGAAGCGGGGCCAGTCGTGAGCCATCGGGACGATTACTCGGCCGCGACGACGCTGACGGTCCGGCGCTTCTGCGGACCCTTGATCGAGAAATCCACCTTGCCGTCGACCAGCGCAAACAAGGTGTGGTCGCGGCCCATGCCGACGCCCGGACCGCGATGATACTCGGTGCCGCGCTGGCGGATGATGATGTTGCCCGCTTCAATGGCCTGGCCGCCGTAGATCTTGACGCCCAGGTACTTCGGGTTGGAATCGCG
>JBBRZU010000014.1:0-36671 GCA_038236425.1 Lysobacterales bacterium | reverse complement strand
TCGGCGGCCACCTGCTTGCTGACATTGCGCTCGTCTGCCTGCAATCCGTCGTCGTCTTCGCTGCTTGAATCGGCCAGGCCCAGGGCCTTGCGCTCAGTGGCACGCGCCGTCTTCTTGGCTTCGTCGGCATCGCGCTCGCCGGCACGCTCGGCCTCGTTGAGCGAGATCACCTTCTTCTCGCGCTGGGCGCGGAATTCGGCAACGTCCTGCGCCCACCAGCTGAACTCCTTGTCGCTGGCGACGCGCGCGTTGTGCTTGCTGATCAGCGATGGCAGGAGCGGCGTGAAATTGCCCAGCGACGGATGGTTGGCGATGGCGATGTGGGTCGCCGGCAATGCATTGTCGAAGGTGCTCTCGCCAAACTCGGTCGCATCCACAGTCACCGGGAACTGGATCTCCGGGACCACGCCCGCGTGCTGGGTGGTGTCGCCATCGACGCGGAAGAACTGCGCGATGGTCAGTTTCACCTGGCCGAACTGCGGGCCGGACTTGGTCGGCCAGCGATCCAGGTCGATGAGGTTCTGCACGGTGCCCTTGCCGAAAGTCGGCTCGCCGACGATCAGCCCACGACCGTAGTCCTGGATGGCGGCGGCGAAGATTTCAGTCGCCGATGCCGACGAGCGGTTGACCAGCACGGCCAGCGGACCATCCCAGGCCACGCCCGCATTGTCGTCATTCTCGACTGCCACCCGGCCGCCCGACTCGCGCACCTGCACGACCGGTCCCTTGTCGATGAACAGGCCAGTGAGTTCGACGGCTTCGACCAGCGAACCGCCGCCGTTCTCGCGCAAGTCCATCACCACGCCGTCCACCTTCTCGGCCTTGAGCTCATTGAGCAGGCGTGCTGTATCGGTGGTGGCCGAACGCGCATCGGGATCGCCGCGACGCGCCGCCTCGAAGTCCAGGTAGAAGCCCGGCAGCGTGATCACGCCGATCTTCTTGCCCTGCACCTGGATGATCGACTTGCTTGCGGCCTGCTCCTCGAGCTTCACCTTGTCGCGCACGATGGTGACCATCTTGTGCTGGCCGTCCACGCCGGCGTCCGCCGGCAGGATGTCCAGGCGCACCTTGGTGCCCTTGTTGCCGCGGATCTGGTCCACGACATCGTCAATGCGCCAGCCGACCACGTCGGTCATCGGGCCTTTGTCGCCCTGGCCAACCGCAACCACGCGATCACCGACCTTGACCCGGCCGGTGGAGAACGCGGGGCCACCCGGCACCAGGGTGCGGATGACCACGTATTCGTCCTGGCGCTGCAGCACCGCGCCGATGCCCTCGAGCGAGAGGCGCATCTGCATGTTGAAGTTTTCCGCGCTGCGCGGGCTCATGTAGCTGGTGTGCGGATCGATCGAGGTGGCGTACGCATTCATGAAGCTTTCGAACACGTCATCGCCGCGCAACTCGTGCACGCGCGAGCCGAGGTTGGCGTAGCGCTTGTCGAGCGTCTTTCGGATGTCTTCGGTCGGGCGGCCGGCCAGCTTCAGCCGCAGCTCGTCGTTCTTGACGTACTTGCGCCAGATCTCGTCGAGAGCCGCGGTGTTGCTGGCCCAGTCGGCCTTGTCGCGATCGTAGGCCCAGGTCTCGTTGGCCGAAAAATCCATCGGCTTGTTGAGCTGGCTGCGTGCATACGCAGTGCGCTCGTCAACGCGCTTGACGTAGGTGGTGTAGATGTCGAACGCGGGCTTGAGGTCCTGCGCCTTGATCGCATCGTCGAGCTTGGTGCGATAGGGCTCGAAGCGGTCCATGTCCGCCTTGGTGAAGAACAGCTTGTCGCCATCGAGCGATTCGATGTAGCGGCGGAAGATATCCGCGGACAAAGTGTCATCAAGCGCGCGCGGCCGGTAGGCATAGCGACTGTCCGACAGCAGCCCGTACACCAGCGTGGTGGTGGCGGCCTGCGCATCGGTCGGCGCCATCGGCCCGGCGACATGGGCGGCCGGAGCCGGGGAGCCGGCGGCGGCGAGCACCAACGTCAACGGAAGGAGGACGGAGAAAGCCAGGAGCTTGCGATTGAACATCTTCAGGATACCCACGACGAGAGGGGGGCGACGCTGGAGCGCTGGGGGGCGCTCCCACAGGTGGAAACAATGCGATCCGGACTGACCATACAGCTAGCTGCAGCTTGCACCGGATTTCGCCGCTCCACCCCTGCCAATCGTACCGGGTGGCACGATCAGGCGAGGGCTGGGACGACTCCGGCTTCAGCGGCCATTCGGTCGGCATGGTAGGAGGAGCGAACCATGGGGCCCGACGCGACGTGACTGAATCCAAGACCCAATCCGAACACCTCAAGTTCCTTGAACTCGGCCGGCGTCCAGTAGCGGATCACCGGATGGTGGTGGGGCGTGGGCTGCAGGTACTGCCCGATTGTGATCATGTCCACGTTATGGGCGCGTAAATCCCGCAGCGCGCCCTGCACCTGGACCATGTCCTCGCCCAGGCCAAGCATGATGCCGGACTTGGTCGGAACCCCGGGGTGCTCATCGCCGAACCGTTCGAGCAACTTCAGCGACCAATCGTAGTCGGCACCGGGGCGCACGTTCGCATACAACTCGCGCACCGTTTCCAGGTTGTGGTTGAACACATCCGGCGGGTCGGCGCGCAGCAGGTCGAGCGCGCGATCCATGCGGCCCTTGCCGCGGAAATCGGGGGTGAGGATCTCGATCTTGATCTGCGGGGACAGCGCGCGGGTTTCGCGGATGCACTCGGCGAAGTGTGCCGCGCCGCCATCGCGCAAATCATCGCGGTCCACTGACGTGATCACCACGTAACGCAGCCCCATGTCGGCGATGGTGCGGGCCAGATTGGTCGGCTCGCTGGCATCCGGCGGCTTGGGCCGGCCATGGGCGACATCGCAGAACGAGCAACGCCGCGTGCAGACCTCGCCCAGGATCATGAAGGTGGCGGTGCCGTGGTTGAAGCACTCGTGGATGTTCGGGCAGCTGGCTTCCTCGCACACCGTCACCAGGTGGTTCTCGCGCAGCTTGGCCTTGAGCTTGGCCACCGCGTTGCCAGCCGGGATGCGCACGCGAATCCATGCCGGTTTGCGCAGGGTCGGCGCGCTGGCATCGAACTGCACCGGGCTGCGGGCGATCTTGTTTTCGCCCATCTGCTTCACGCCGGTTTCGAGCGAAGGCGGCGCCTGCTTTGCATCCAACTGGCTCGAAGGCAGCTGACTCGAACGCAGCTGACTCGAATCCAGCTGGCTCGAAGGCAGCTGACTCGGTAGCAGCTCGGTCGGCAGCACCTGGATCGGAATGGACTTGGACATGGTGCGAAGTGCTCGGGAAAAGGATGCGGGGCGAAAAAAATCGGGAAAACCGGGCTGGACGGTTCAGGCGACGTCGACTGCAGGGGTCGGCGCCTGGCGCATCGCTTCGGGCAATCCGGGCGCAGCGACAGGCCGCAGGCCGAGTTGCGCGGCGAGCTTGCCGACCAGCACGGACGCCACCGGATCGAGCGATCCAGGGCCTCCGCAGTCTAGCACCGAGGTCACTTGCAGCCCCTGGAAACCACAGGGATTGATGCGCGCAAACGGTTCCGGGTCCAGCGCCACGTTCAGCGCCAGGCCGTGGAAACTGCAGCCATGTCGAACCCGGAGTCCAAGCGCCCCGATCTTGGCACCGCGCACGTAGACGCCAGGTGCACCCGGGCGGCGTTCGGCAGGAATATCCCAGGTGGCGAGGGTGTCGATGATTGCCTGTTCGATGCGATCGACGAACTCGCGCACGCCGAGCTTGCGCCGGCGCAGGTCGATCAGCGGATAGGCCACGATCTGGCCGGGCCCGTGATACGTCACCTGGCCACCACGATTGGTGCGCACCACCGGGATGTCGCCGGCTGCCAGCACGTGTTCGGGGCGCCCGGCCTGGCCCAGCGTAAAGACAGGGTCGTGCTCGACCAGCCACAACGCGTCGTCGCCGGTTTCGCCGCGGCTGTCGGTGAAGCGTTCCATTGCCGCCCATGTGCGCTCGAAGGGTTGCCGGCCGAGCGCATGCACCAGCAGCCCGGCCCGGTCCCCATCCACCACCTGGTCATCGGGCAGCGCGAGGTGGCTCAGAGCGTCCACTTCACTTCCGGATGGGCGCGCAGGGCGATGTGCGCGGCGTCGTACTGCTCGCGGGTTTCGGCACGGAAACTGATGGTTACCGAGACAAAGCGCCCGGCGGTGGACGGGCGCGAACGCACTGTCTCATGCATCACCACCAGCCCTGCCTGGGACAATTCGTGCGGAATCACCGTCTCCAGGCCCGCACTGGCAGGCCCCATGGCGGTGATCTCGAACACACCCGGGAACTGGAAACCCTTCGCCTGCTGTTCATCGGCCATGGACCTATTATCAGGGCAAGACGGACATTTCCCAAGCGGGCCGATGCCCGCCACGGACCTTCGGCACATGCCCCGGCAGCTGCCGCCCGGTAGCATCCGCAAGCCGGCGCCGCCGCGCTACCTTTCCTGAACGGACATCCCATGACCGCAAAGCCCCTTGCCCTTCTGATCGCCACCGCGCTCGGAACCACCCTCACCCTCGCCTCCTGTGCCTCGACCATGACCAAAGACGCCTCCACGCCCGCCGCAGCCGCCACCCAGGCTGCCGATGCCGGCGCAACGTCCGACATCAAGTCGAACCCGTTCTACGCGCCGTCCACCCTGTCCTACCAGTACCCGCCCTTCGACAAGGTCGCCGAGGCCGATTACACGCCAGCGTTCGACGAAGGCATGCGCCAGCAGCGCGCCGAGATGGACGTGATCGCCAACAATCCGGAGCCCGCGACCTTCGACAACACCATCGTGGCAATGGAACGCACCGGCCAGATGCTCGGCCGCGTGTCCTCGATGTTCTTCAACCTCACCGGCTCCAACACCAGCGATGGCCTCGAGAAGATCCAGGCAGACATGTCGCCCAAGCTGTCCGCGCACAACGACGCCATCGTCCTGAACGGCAAGTTGTTCGCCCGCGTGAATGCGCTGTACGACGCACGCGACACCCTGGGCCTGGACGCAGAGTCCAAGCGCCTGCTGTGGCGCTATCACACCGATTTCGTCCGCGCCGGCGCCCAGCTCGACGATGCGCACAAGGACACCCTCAAGGCGATGAATTCCGAGCTGGCCACGCTCAGCACCACCTTCAGCCAGAACGTGCTGAAGGAAGTGAATGATTCCGCCGTGGTCGTGGACAGCAAGGCCGAACTCGACGGCTTCACCGATGCGCAAGTCACCGCTGCCGCCGACGCCGCCAAGAAGCTCGGTCTGGAAGGCAAGTACCTGATCACCCTGCTCAACACCAGCGGCCAGCCGCCGGAAGCCTCGCTGACCAATCGCGCCCTGCGCGAGCGCATCGCCAAGGCCTCGCTGGCACGCGGCAGCCGCGGCAATGCCTTCGACTCCACCGGCACCGTCGCCCGGATCGCCAAGCTGCGCGCCGAACGCGCCAAGCTGCTGGGCTACCCGAACCACGCCACCTATGTGCTCGAAGACGAAACCGCCAGAACCACCACCGCCGTCAACAAGATGATGGCGGGCCTGGCTCCGGCCGCCGTTGCCAACGCAAAGAAGGAAGCGGCCGACCTGCAGAAGGTGATCGACGCCGAGCACGGCGGCTTCAAGCTGCAGCCCTGGGACTGGGCGTTCTACAGCGAGAAGGTACGCAGCGCGCGCTATGCCTTCGACGAATCGCAGCTCAAGCCCTACCTCGAGATGCACAACGTGCTCGAGAACGGCGTGTTCTACGCTGCCAACCAGGAATACGGCCTGACCTTCAAGCGTCGCACCGATTTCCCGGTGTATGACCCGGACGTGATGGTCTACGAGGTGTTCGATGCCGATGGCAAGCACCTGGCCATCTTCCTGTTCGACTACTACGCCCGCAGCAACAAGCGTGGTGGCGCGTGGATGAACGAGTACGTCAGCCAGTCCGGCCTGCTCGGCAACGAGCCGGTGGTGGTGAACAACCTCAATATCCCCAAGCCCGCCGCTGGCGAGCCGACCCTGATGACCTTCGACGAAGTCACCACGGCGTTCCACGAGTTCGGCCATGGCCTGCACGGCATGTTCTCGAAGGTGAAGTACCCGCGCTTCGCCGGCACCAATGTGCCGCGCGACTTCGTCGAGTATCCATCCCAGGTCAACGAGATGTGGGCCGACTGGCCGCAGGTGCTGGCCAACTACGCCAAGCACTACAAGACCGGCGAGCCGATGCCCAAGGCGCTGCTGGACAAGGTGCAGGCCGCGTCCAAGTTCAACCAGGGCTTTGCCACCACCGAGTACCTGGCAGCCGCGTTGCTTGACCAGCGCTGGCACCAGCTCAGCCCGGACCAGGTGCCGGATGCCGGCGGCGTGATGGCCTTCGAGGCCAAGGCGTTGCATGACGCGGGCGTGGATTTCGCACCGGTGCCGCCGCGCTACCGCACGCCGTACTTCTCGCACATCTGGGGCGGCGGCTATTCGGCCGGCTACTACGCCTACCTGTGGAGCGAAGTGCTCGATGCCGACAGCGTCGAGTGGTTCAAGCAGAACGGCGGCCTGACCCGCAAGAACGGCGACCATTTCCGCCAGACCTTGCTGTCACGCGGCGGCAGCGAAGACGCGATCAAACTCTTCCACGACTTCAGCGGCCGCGACCCCTACGTCGAACCCCTGCTCATCCGCCGCGGCCTGAAACCCGCCAAGAAATAATGTGGGGCCAGCACCTGTGGGAGCGGCTTCAGCCGCGAAAAAAGTAATGCAGGAGCGGCTGACCAGACATTCGCCTGTTAACAGCCAGCCGCGATAGCTCCAAAAACAAAGCCGCCGCAAGGCGGCTTTGTCATTCCCGAAGCCCGGACGCAGGCCCAGGCACCACCGCCAACCAGACAAACCCAAGCACCCCAGCCAACAACGAAGCCAACAACACCGCCGTCTTCGACGCATCCACCAGCCCGGCATCGTGTGGAAATGCCAGGTTGGCAATGAAGATGGACATGGTGAAACCGATTCCGCCCAGCAACCCGGCACCAATGATGTGTCCCCAGCCAAGATCGTCCGGGCGCTGGCACACGCCCAACGCAACCGCCAGCGCACTGAAGCCGGCAATGCCGAGCGGCTTGCCCAGCACCAGCCCCGCCAGGATGCCCAGGCTGTTGCTGCCAAGCAGCGCACCCTGCCAATCGGCGGCAATCGCCACGCCAGTGTTGGCCAGCGCAAACAGCGGCAACACCAGAAAGGCGATCGGGAAATGCAGCGTGTTCTCCAGCCGATACGACGGCGATGCGAGGTCGTCGACCTGCTTGCCGAACGGAATGGCGAAGGCCAGCGCGACGCCGGCCAGGGTTGGATGCACACCCGAACGCAGGCAAAGGAACCACATCGCCGCGCCGCCAATCAGGAAGGGCGCGAGCCGGCGCACGCCGGCGCGGTTGATCAGCACCAGCGCGACAAATACCCCGACCGCGCCGAGCAGCCAGGCCAGTTGCAACTTCTCGGTGTAGAACACCGCGATCACCAGCATCGCGCACAGGTCGTCGATCACCGCCAGCGCGGTAAGGAATATCTTCAACGCCGCGGGCACGCGCTTGCCGAGCAGCGACAGCACGCCGAGCGCAAACGCGATATCGGTCGCCATCGGGATGCCGGCACCGGCCTGGGTTTCACTGCCACGGTTGAGAAACAGATGGATTGCCGCCGGCACCGCGATGCCACCGATCGCCGCGATGATCGGCAACAGCGCCTTGCGCGGCGCCGACAATTCACCCACGTAGATTTCCCGCTCCAGCTCCAGGCCGACAAACAGGAAAAACACCGCCATCAGCAGGTCGTTCACCCACAACTGCGGCGTCAGCCCTGCCAGCGGCGCCTGCCAGGCAGCCTGCCAGGCCGGGCCAGCGGCGGAGTTTGCGACCAGCAATGCAACCAGGGTCCCGACGATCAGGACGATGGCGCCGGATTTCTCCGAATTGAAGAACGCCTCGAAGGTGCGGGATAGCGTGGTCGTTGTTTCAGGCATTGGGGTGAACTCCGCGTTCAGGTTCACGCGCTTGTGGATGTTCGGACATAAGGGGCATACTGCCCATTCGGGTGGAGCCCGAGACAGGGGCATGGATGCACCCACACGCGCAATGACTAGGATTGGATTGTATGCGCGAGGCGATGATCCGGCAGACCGTCGGCCAGTCAGGTGACGAAGGTCACGCGACGGCCGCGACAGCCAGTGCAATGCACCGGCTCTTCCTGCAGCTTGACCCACTGATCGGTGGCCAAGCCGTGCACGCGCTCTACAACAGGAGCCTGCACCTGGCGGCCGCCGGACTGGAGCGCTCCCCAGTCCTGTCCGAGCGCAGCTACGACATGGCGATTTCCGACCTGCAACGACAACTGCGCGAGCGCAAGCCCGATGCCGGGCGAGCGGCTGGCCTTGCCTTGCTCGACGCCTTCACGTCCCTGCTCGCCTCGCTTGTGGGCGAGTCGATCACGCTTCGCGTCATGCATTCGGCCTGGGATGACCTTGCCGCGATTCGCGCCCCCATGGAGATCCCGCAATGACGGAAAAATTCAACCTGCCCCTACTGCACACAGGCGTGCCCGGGCTCGACGCACTATTGGGCGGAGGCTTGCCGGAATTGTCCTTCAACCTGATCGCCGGCGCGCCAGGCACCGGCAAGACCACGCTCGCCCATCAGATGATGTTCGCGCTGGCAGGGCCTGGCAAGCGCGCGATCTTCTTCACGGTGCTTGGCGAGCCGACCCTGAAGATGCTGCGCTACCAGCAGCAATACACGTTCTTCAACACCCGGGCGCTGGATGGCGACGTGCGCTACGTCAACCTGGGCGACGAGGTGCGCGACGGTAATTTCGAGCTGGTGCTGGCGCGCATCATGCGGGAAGTCGAGGAGTTCGAGCCCAGCTTCGTCTTCGTGGATTCGTTCCGCTCCGTGGCGCACGCGGCGCAGAACCAGCACACCGGCGTCCCGGCACTGCAGGAATTCGTGCAACGACTGGGCATGTTCCTCACCAGCTGGCAGGCGACGACCTTCCTGATCGGCGAATACATGTCGCCCGACGGCGAGGCCAATCCGGTGTTCACCATCGCCGACGGCATCCTGTGGCTGTCGCAGGTTGTGCAGCGCGATTCGAGTGTGCGCAAGGTGCAGATCACCAAGATGCGCGGCCAGTCCCAGCTCACCGGCCTGCACACGTTCCGGATCACCAACGCCGGCCTGGAAATCTTCCCGCGGACCCTGGGCATCCGCACCAACTCCGGTGACGGCGGTCCGCGCCCGTTGCTGTCCATGGGCAATCCGATCCTTGACGAGATGCTTGGCGGCGGACTTCCTGCCGGCTTTTCGCTCTTGGTCTCGGGACCGTCCGGCGCAGGCAAGAGCATCCTTGCCAGCGAATTCCTCGCCGAAGGTGCCAGGCAGGGCGAGGCAGGGGTAGTGATGGCATTTGAAAGCGCAAGAAATCCACGCCTCGACGCGCTGGTGACTCAGGGCAAGGTGCGGGTGATAGACACGCGCGCGCTGGACCTGTCGGTCGATGAAACCTTGCATTCCGTCTCCGAAGCCGTGCGCGAGACCGGCGCGACGCGCGTGGTGATCGACTCGTTCTCCGGATTCGAGCTGGCGTTGTCCCCCTCGTTCCGCGAGGATTTCCGGGAGGTGATGCACCGAATGGTCGCGGTCTTGACCAGCATGGGCGTCACGGTGGTGCTGGTCTCCGAATTGGAGGATCGCTACACCGACCTGCGCTTCAGCCCCTACGGCGCGGCCTTCCTGACCGATGCAATCGTCGTCCAGCGCTATGTCGAACTTGCCGGCAAACTCAAACGGGTCCTGGCTGTGGTGAAAGTGCGCAATCGCAGTCATAGCCACGCCCTGCGCATGTACAAGGTCACTGATGAAGGATTGGCGATCGGGGAGGCCTGGACCGGGTTCGATGGACTGCTCACCGGGAGCCCGAGTCAATTCCCGCGCCCGGGCGTCACGCTCGTAACGGAATGACCAAGCAAGACCCAACCGATGCTGGCACTGACGACACCGACAACAGATCGGCGGCGGCAGAGCCAGCACGCCTTGTGGAAATGCGTGAGGCCAATGCCCATCTGGTACTGGCATCGCTGGCCGCGGACGAATCTCGCGAGCAGGCCGAACGGGAGCGCAAGCGGCAGGAGGACTTCCTGGCCACGTTGGCGCATGAACTGCGCAACCCGCTGGCGCCGTTACGCAGTGCGGCGGACATACTGGTGCATCTTCCGCCCGGCGACCCCAGCATCGGCATCGTCGCCGAGGTGATCGATCGCCAGGTCCGCCACCTGACCCGCCTGGTGGACGATCTGCTCGATGCCGCCCGGCTGACCCAGGGCAAGATCCGGCTGCAGCGCGAGGTCACCTCGGTGGACGACTTCGTGAACCATGCGGTGGAGGCTTCCCAAGCCGTGTTCCAGGCGCGCAACCAGCGCGTCGCGCTTGAGCTGCCGTCGCCGCCGCAGTATGTCAATGGCGATCCTGTCCGCCTGGCGCAGATCGTCGGCAACCTCCTGCACAACGCGTCCAAATATTCGCCGGCTGGCTCAACCATCCATTTGTGCGCCGATGTCGTCGGCACGCAACTCCAACTGCGCGTACGTGATGCAGGCGTCGGCATCGCGAACGATATCCTGCCTTCGATCTTCGAGCTGTTTACCCAGGGCGACCAGTCTGCGCGTGCCATCGGCGCCGGACAGGGCACGGGCCTTGGCATCGGGCTGACCGTGGTGCAACGCCTGGTCACCGCGCACGGCGGCAGCGTGGAGGCGCGCAGCGACGGCGTGGGCAAGGGCAGTGAATTCCTGGTCAATCTGCCGCTGGTCGCCGGGCCACCTGCCCGGCCAGCGGTTGCGAGCCAGCCGGTTGCGGCCGCCCGGACGCAGCACGTCCTGGTCATCGACGACAATGTTGATGCGGGCCAGATGCTCGCCCTGTGCCTGGAGGCGGCCGGGCATCGGGCGGACGTCGCCACCAGTGGCGAGGAAGGGCTGCAACGGTTTGCCGATGACCGACCCGACGTCGTCATCTGCGACATCGCCATGCCGGGAATCGATGGTTATGAGGTAGCCACCCGGCTGCGGGAGATCGGTGGTTCGCCCACCGTCGTAATGATCGCCCTGACCGGCTTTGGCACCGACAAGGACAAGACAAGGGCCGAGTTGGCCGGCTTCGACCAACATGTCGCCAAGCCCGTGGATACCGTGAAGCTGCTGAAATTGATCGGCGCCAACTTGCTAAAGTAGGACGCGCCCTACGGAAGCCTCCTCCATGCAGACCCGAGCCGCCGTCGCCTTCAAGGCCGGAGCACCGCTGTCGATCGAAACTGTGGACCTCGATGGCCCGCGCGCGGGTGAGGTACTGGTCGAGATCAAGGCCACCGGCATCTGTCACACCGACGCCTATACGCTGAGTGGCGCCGATCCCGAAGGCCTGTTCCCGACCATCCTCGGCCACGAAGGCGCGGGCATCGTGCTCGAAGTTGGGCCCGGTGTGACATCGCTGAAACCCGGCGACCACGTGATCCCGCTGTATACCCCTGAGTGCCGCGAGTGCGAATACTGCCTCAACCCCAAGACCAACCTGTGCCAGGCGATCCGCTCGACCCAGGGCCAGGGCCTGATGCCGGATGGCACGTCGCGCTTTTCATTGAACGGTGAGCGGCTGTTCCATTACATGGGCTGCAGTACATTTTCAAATCATACGGTCTTGCCGGAAATCGCGCTGGCGAAAATCCGCGACGATGCACCGTTCGAGAAGGCCTGCTACATCGGTTGCGGCGTCACCACCGGCATCGGCGCGGTGCTGTTCACGGCCAAGGTCGAGCCCGGTGCGAGCGCGGTGGTGTTTGGGCTGGGCGGCATCGGCCTGAATGTGATCCAGGGTGCGCGCATGGCGGGTGCCGGGATGATCATCGGCGTGGACCTCAATCCAAAGCGCGAGGCGATGGCGCGGCAGTTCGGCATGACCCACTTCGTCAATCCGTCCGAAGTCGGCGGCGATCTTGTCGCGCACCTGGTGTCGTTGACGAAAGGCGGCGCCGACTACAGCTTCGAGTGCATCGGCAATACCAAAGTGATGCGCCAGGCGCTGGAGTGCTGCCACAAGGGCTGGGGCACCAGCGTGATCATCGGCGTGGCCGAAGCGGGCGCGGAGATTTCAACGCGACCGTTCCAGCTGGTGACCGGGCGCAACTGGCGCGGCAGCGCCTTCGGCGGCGCGCGCGGGCGCACCGATGTGCCGAAGATCGTCGACTGGTACATGGAGAATCGGATCGCGATTGATCCGCTGATCACGCATGTGCTGCCGCTGGAGCGGATCAATGAGGCGTTTGAGCTGATGCATCGGGGCGAGTCGATTCGCTCGGTCGTGGTGTACTGATTGCGGCCAGCGAGGAGTTTTGGCGATGGTGGGAGAGTCTTGCGCAAAATCACAGCTGGCGCTGCGCATCCTGGTCATGGATCCGCCGCCCGGCGTCAGGTGGGCATTGCAGCGGGGACGCGACGAGTTGATTGCCGCCGACGTCGTCTCGCCTGGAGTCATCGGTTTTACTTTCTCGATTGATGTCGCAGACGCCGCATCCGTGCCGCCCCGCCTGCTCGGCAAGTGCACGCAAGGCCCGCCCGACGCGCGCTTTGTCTATCTGAATTCGGGCACGTCCGCTCACCAATTTGGATCGCCGTGGTCGCGCCGCGCCAAGGTGCCCTTGAAAGGCATCACTGCCGAACTGATTGCCGCGGCGCTGGCACGCCCGGGCCTTCGACTTGAGGCGAGCGTCCGCGGTACCGGCAAGGACGGTGGGCCGAGTTGTGCCACCGTGCCGCTGCTGGGCGACTGGCGCCTGGTGGCGGGAAGGGCCGATTAGTTGGGGTTGGTTTTGCGATCGCGGCTGAAGCCGCTCCCACAGGAGCCGCTCCCACAGGAGCCGCTCCCACATCAGGTTGCCCTGATCAGCTTTCCCACCACATGAGGAAGTCGTGCCAGAGGCGCTTGAAGAAGTTGGCCTCGGGGACTTCGACCAGGGCGATCAGCGGGCGTTCGGCGATGACTTTGCCATCGAGCGAGACGCGCAGCTTGCCGATCACCTGGCCCTTCTTGATCGGTGCGATCAGGGTCTTTGACACATCCATCATCGGCTTCAGGTCGGCGTAGCGGCCGCGCTGCACGCTCAGGGTGACTGACTGCGCCAGGCCCAGCGGCACGTCATCGAGCGTGCCCTTCCAGACTTTGTGCGTGGCGACGGCTTTGTTTGCGTCATAGAGCTTGTGCGATTCGAAGAAGCGGAAGCCCCACTCGAGCAGGTTCAGCGCGCCGGTCTCGCGCAGGCGGAAGCCTTCGCTCTGCTTGTTGGTCTGGATGCCCATCACGATTGCGATGAAACGCTGGCCGTTGCGCTGCGCCGAGGCCAGCAGGCAGAAGCCGGCATTGGATGTGTGCCCGGTCTTGATGCCGTCAACGCCGCTGCCTTCGCGCCACAGCAGGCCGTTGCGGTTGTGCTGGGTGATGCTGCCGACGGTGTATTCCTTGATGCTGTTGTAGGCATAGGTATCGGGGAAGTCGCGGATCATCGCGCGGCCCAGCAGCGCCAGGTCACGCGCGGTGCTGTAGTGGCCCTCGGCGCTCAGGCCGTGCGCGTTGACGAAGTGGCTGTTGGTCATGCCGATGCGCTGGGCGTAGCTGTTCATCAGCGACGCGAAGGATTCCTCGCTACCGGCGGTGTGCTCGGCCAGCGCGATCGCTGCATCGTTACCCGACTGCACCGACATGCCCTTCTCGATATCGCTCAGCTTGGGCCGGCTGTTGAGCTCGAAGCCGCTGAAGCTGCCCTCGGTGCCCGCACCACCCTCGCGCCAGGCGCGTTCGCTGATGGTGACCAGGTCGTCGTTGTGGATCTTGCCGCCTTTCACTTCGGCCGCGACCACGTACGAGGTCATCACCTTGGTGATGCTGGCCGGCTCGCGGCGCTGGTCGATGTTTGCCCCGGCGAGGATCTGGCCGGTGTCGTAGTCCATCAGCAACCAGGATTCCGCGCCGGTCGGTACGGGTGCTGGCGGTACCGGCACGTTGATGGCGGCGGCAGTCGGCACGCCGGGCTGCGGCAGCGCGGGAATCTGCGCGGGAGCCTGCGCAGCGGCGGTGATGGCGACCAGGGCGGCGGCAAGGCCAGCCACGAGAATTCGGGGGAAACGCATCGGCAAACACTCCGGAAACGGGTCGATCAATGCGCAATCGGGGGACACTGCGCTCGACTGTCGGGGGAACCGGGCCGCAAAACGGCCGGACGAGGCCTGTGATTCTACGGACTATCGACGCAAAACTCGCGCACCAGCCAGGTTCACGTCGTGCAGGCGGTCGACCAGCCCGACGGCGGCATCCTCGCTGAGCGGACCAATCCGCACCCGCCAGACCGGCCGTCCGTCTGCCTCACCAGGCGCAATCCCGATGCCGGACAGGCCGGCGGCCGCCAGTCGATCCGCCAGACGCTGCGCGTTGACCTGCTCGCCGAAGCTGGCCACCTGGACCATGACCGCGGCATCCGGATCACCCCGGGGGCCGTCAGCTGGCGGCGGCGCGCTTGCGCGCGGCGGTGCCGGCGCGGTGCCCGCGCTGTCGGTCGGCGGGCCGTCATCCAGGTTATTGCCGTCGACGTCGATCGCACGCAAGTCCACGTGCGCGGTGCCGGTGCGATCAACGCCAAGGCGAACGGCAGCTGCGTAGCTCAGGTCCATCACCCGGCCATCGTGGAAAGGCCCGCGATCATTCACCCGCACGATCAGGCTGCGGCCATTGTCCAGGTTGGTCACCCGCACGAAGCTCGGCAGCGGCAGCGTCTTGTGCGCAGCGGTGAACGAGCAGATGTCGTACAGCTCGCCACTCGAGGTGGCGCGGCCGTTGAACTTGGTGCCGTACCAGGAGGCGAGGCCGCGCTCGTGGTAACCCGCAGGCGAATCGAGTACGCGATAGACCTTGCCAAGCACGGTATAGGGCGAGCGATTGCCGGTACGTGCACGCGGCTCGCGACGCGGCACCGGCTCGCGCAATGCACTCACGTCGATCGCGGCAGCCGGCCCGCCGTCGGCAACCCCGGGCGCATACAGGCCGCCTGGCGTGTAGTCGCTGTCGCGGTGAATACGCGTGGGCGCGCAGGGATCGATCCGCGACGCGGCACCAGCGTCCGAAACGCGCCAGCCATCACCGATCGGAGCGCGCGGCCCCGATTGCGGTGCACGCGCCTGCGGCCGCACCGGCGCGTGGCCGCAGGCAACCAGCAGCGACAGCGCAAGGACTGCAATACATCGACCCGCCCGGGTCGCGATGGCGCGCCGCATTACTGCGCGGGGCTCGCGCCGGCGGCTATTTCCTGTGCCAGTTGGAACACCGCCATCGCGTACATCGGCGAGCGGTTGTAGCGGGTGATCACGTAAAAGTTCTGGTAGCCGATCCAGTACTCGGGGCCATTGGCGCCCTCAAGGGTGAGCAGGGTGGCCGGCAGGTCGGGTGCACCGGGCTGCGCCGGGCGATAACCGCGCGAGGCAAGGTCGGCCAGCGAATAGCGGGCGACGAAGTCCGGTGGCACGAAGGGCGCGGCATTGGCATCTGCAACGGCCGGTACAAAGACGGGCGTGCCGGACTTCCATCCATGGGCGACAAAGTAGTTGGCCACCGAGGCAATCGCGTCTTTGCGCGAGGCGAGCAGGTCACGGCGTCCATCGCCGTCCCCATCGCGGGCGTACTCGCGATAGCTGGAGGGCATGAACTGCCCCAGCCCCATCGCACCAGCGTAGCTGCCCTTGAGCGTGGCCAGGTCCAGGCGTTCCTCGCGCGCGAGGGCGAACACGTTGACCAGCTCGGCACGGAAAAACTCTTCCCGGCGCGGGAAGAAAAACGCCAGCGTGTACAGGGCGTCGAGCACGCGATAGGACCCGGTGACCCGGCCATAGCTGGTTTCGACACCGATGATCGCGACGACGAATTCCGCCGGCACACCGGTCTGCGCCGCCACAGTATCGAAGGTGGACTTGTTCTCGGCGTAGAAATCCCGACCCTGCTGGATCCTGGTCGGGGTCATGAAGATCGGGCGATAGTCCTTCCAGGCCTTGCCCTCGGCGGGCCGCGTGATCGCATTGATGATGCTTTGCTGGTACCTGGCTTGGGCCAGCCAGCCGCGGATCTCCTCGGGCGCCATGCCGGACTTGGCCGCTGCCTCGGTGATGAAGGCCTCGCGGCGGGCGTCATCGACCACCGGGGTGACGCTGCTGGACGGGTCCAGCATGGCGGCGCCGGCAACCGGCAGTACGGGCGACTGGGTGGCTGCCGACACCGTCGCAGGCGCAGGTCGGGCGACCGATGCCTCCGGCGGCGGATGCTTGACTGGCGTGGAACACGCAACCAGCACCAGGAACAGGGTGGAAGCGGCGAAACGGCGCGTTTTGGACATTCTGGACGCTTCAATGAAAGTGCTGTGGAAATGTATCACGCGGCCCCATCGGGCCCGATGCAGCTGGATCGTGGACGCAGCACCCGGCACGCCAGCCGCTGTAATTTCGCTACATCGTTGCGTAGCGCGTGAACCGCCATGCCGCTTAATGCGCCCGTCACGTCGCCAATCCGATGCCGAGCCGATTAACGGGAAATTGACGAACGTCTAGTTTGAGTACAGCATCGGGCTTCGAGTCATTGCACTAAACCCTGGAGCCGCCCCATGTCGCCAAGCTCGATCGCACCCCGCACCCGCCTTCCCGTCAAGACCCGCCTGGCCTGCGCACTGGCTGCCTGCCTGCTCGTGCAATCGCCCCTTCTGATGGCACAAAGCACCTCGGCGACCTTGAAAGGGCGGGTCACCGCCGACGCGACCCCGGCCTCCGGCGCGACTGTGACGGCGACCAATGTGGCGACCGGCTTTACCCGCACGGTGCAAAGCAGCTCGGGCGGCGACTACCTCCTCAACGGCCTGCCGCCGGGCACCTACCGCGTTGACGTCAACGCGGGCGGCAAGACCAGCTCACGCACCGTCCTGCTGCAGGTTGGACAGACCGCAACCATCGGCCTGGGTGTCGGTGGCGCCGGACCGACCGCCGACCTCGGCGCGATCGTCGTTGTTGGCGTGGCCCTGCCGGAAACCAAGACATCGGAGGTGGCGACCTACGTCACCACCAAGCAGATCGAATCCCTGCCGCAGGGCTCGCGCAACTTCCTGGCGTTTGCCGACACCGTGCCGGGCATGGCGTTCACCAACTCCGGTACCGCGAGCAAGCTGCGCGGCGGCGCGCAGAACGCCAACGGCATCAATGTCTTCCTCGACGGTGTCGGGCAGAAAAACTACGTGATCAAGGGCGGCATTACCGGCCAGGATTCGAGCCGCGGCAATCCGTTCCCGCAGTTGGGCATCGCCGAGTACAAGGTGATCACCTCCAACTACAAGGCCGAGCTCGACCAGCTGAGCAGCGCGGCCGTGGTCGCGGTCACGCGTTCGGGCACCAACGAGTTCCATGGCGACGTGTTCTACGACTTCAACAATCAGAGCATGAACGCGGCGACGCCGTTCCAGATCGACGTTCTGGGGGGCAAGGTCGATTCGTTCGAGAAGCAGTACGGCTTTTCGGTCGGCGGACCGATCATCAAGGACATCGCGCACTTCTTCTTCACTTACGAGCACAAGGATTTCTCGACCCCGAACAGCTTCAGCCCGGGGCAGAACTACACCATCGCGACAATCCCCTCCCAGTTCCAGGACCAGGCGCGGGCAACTACCGCCAGCCCGTTCCAGGAGGACCTGTACTTTGCCAAGCTGGATTGGGCGATGGGCGATAACCACCTGTTCGAGCTGAGTGCCCGCCGCCGCAGCGAGGACGAGCTCACCGGCCTGGGCGGCAACACGCTCAATGACCACGGCACGCTCAAGAAGGGCGACGAAACGCGCGTTGATCTGCGCTGGCAATGGAATGCAGAGAACTTCCTCAACGACGCTCACCTGACCTATGAAGACGCCTCCTTCGGCCCGCGCGCGGCGACGATTGCACCCGGCTACGTGCTGACCACGGCCGACCGTAACCAGGTGATCCTGCTTGGCGGCGGCGGTGGCGACTTCCAGGACAAGGGACAGAAGGGATGGGCGCTGCAGGATGACCTGACCTTCACCACCTTCGACTGGAATGGCGGACACACGATCAAGACCGGCTTCAAGTTCAAGGCAGTGGAGATCAACGCATTCGAGCAGCAGCCCTACAATGCGCAGTTCTTTTACGACATCAATCAGAACCTGGCGATTCCCTATCTGGTCCAGTTCGGTTCCCCGGTCGGCGGCGTGGACCGCAACATCACGTCCCGCAACAAGCAGTTCGGCGCCTACATCCAGGATGACTGGGAGGTCAACGAGCACCTGCTGCTGAACCTCGGCGTGCGCTGGGACTATGAGAAGTCGCCGGGCTATCTCGATTACGTGACGCCGGCAGGCCTGGCAACCGCCTTGCGTGGCTGGTCGAACGTGCACGCAGCCGGCGTGGACTACAACGTCGAGGATTACATCAGCAACGGCAGCAGCCGGAAGGCCTTCAAGGGTGCGTGGCAGCCTCGGCTTGGATTCTCCTATGACCTGGATGCCGACCAGCGCCACGTGATCTTTGGTGGCGTCGGCCGGTCCTATGATCGCAACCTTTGGGATTACCTGGCGCTCGAGCAGAACAAGAGCACCTTCCCGAGCTATACGTTCGGGTTCAACACGCCCGGCCACAGTTGCACCGTTGGCGTCAACAACTGCCTAGCCTGGAATTCGTCGTACTACGACCAGGCCAACCTGGATGCGCTGGTCACGGCGAATCGCAACCTCGGCGCCGAGGTCAACCTGGTCAACAACGACCTCAAGACGCCCTACTCCGACCAGATCAGCATCGGCATGCGCAACGTATTCAGCATGGTCGGCCGGGACTGGAACAGCTCCGTGACCCTGCTCCATGTTGCTAGCCACGACGGCCTCGTCATCACCCACGGTGGCCGCTATTCGAATGGCGACTTCAGGAATCCAGGCTGCGGCCCGGGCACCTGGGGCTGCGCGCCCTGGGGCCAGAACATCCCGGGTTACGGCCCATTTTTCAAGATCGGAAATGGCATCGAGACCAAGCTCGACAGCGTGCTGCTTTCGCTGGAGAAGCCGTATTCGAAGGACTCGCCGTGGAGCCTGAATTTCGCCTACACCTACAGCAACGCCCGCGAAAACATGCGTAACGCGTATGAGAATGACGAGCACTTCAACGGCGACTACGCCAGCCCGGGCGAGAATGGCTTCAGCCGCTCGCTGGGCCTGCCGCGGCATCGCCTGGTGGTGACCGGATTCGTGGATGGCGCCTGGGGCATGACCTACAGCGCGAAGCTGGCCTTGGCCAGCGGCAAGCCGAAAGAGGCGCTTAACTGCCACGACGCACCCGATTTCAACAACTGCTACTGGGATCCCTTCACTCCCGGCTATGACATTGCCAACAAGCAGTTGGACCTGGCCGTGCAGAAGACGGTTGATTTCAGCGAGGATATGCACCTGCGCTTCCGGGTGGACATCATCAACGCCTTTGATTGGCACAACTGGACCGATTACGACACCTGGCGGGGTGACCCGGTCAATGCGAACCCGGGCTTCGGCAATCGCAACGGCGTGGGCACCGAATACCCGCCGCGCATGATCAAGGCGACGGTCGGCTTCACCTGGTAAGCAGTCGCGACATGCCGGTCGCCAGCAATTGGCGACCGGCACGATGTCATGGAGGTGTGGCCATGGTGCGGATGCACCGAATCCTGCGTCGCTTTCGCATTCCGGCCGGCGCCCTCGCCGGCCTCTTGCTGCTCGCCGCCTGCAATTCCACGTCAACCAATGAAACGGCCAGGATGCCGGACGCCACGCCGTCCGCCACGACTGCCACTCCTCTGCCTGCCGCAACCGAGCCCGCGACGCACAATGAAGTGCCTGCGCTGGTGGATGACGTCGAACATCGGGCGTTCAACTATTTCCTGGAACTCGGCAATCCGCAGAACGGCCTGTTGCCGGATCGCTGGCCGACACCTTCGTTTTCCAGCATCGCCGCAGTCGGCTTCGGGCTGACCAGTTACGGCGTCGGCGTTGAGCGCGGCTGGATTACCCGCGACCAGGGCATCGAGCGCACCCTGGCGACACTCCGCTTCTTCGACTCCGCAGCGCAGGGCGATGCCGCCGTCGGCATGAGCGGCAACCACGGCTTCTTCTACCACTTCCTCGACATGAAGACCGGCGCGCGCTTCGAGACCAACGAGCTGTCCACGGTGGACACCGCCCTGCTCATGGGCGGCGTATTGTTTTCGCAATCGTATTTCCATCGGGACGATCCCCGCGAGGCGGAAATCCGCGCGCTCGCCGAACGCCTGTACCGCCGCGTCGACTGGACCTGGCCGCGACCGCGCGCGCCGAAGATCGCCATGGGCTGGACGCCAGAACACGGCATGCATGGCTATGACTGGTCCGGCTACAACGAGGCGCAATTGGTGTACATCCTAGCGCTTGGCTCGCCCACGCATCCGGTGGCACGCGATGCCTACGATGCCTGGACCGCCACCTACGACAAGAGCTGGGGCAGCTTCGAGGGGCAGGAACACCTCAGCTTCCCGCCGCTGTTTGGCCACCAGTACTCCCAGGTCTGGCTGGACCTGCGCGGCGTGCAGGATGACTACATGCGCCGGCGCGGCATCGACTATTTCGAAAACAGCCGGCGCGCCACGCTGTCCCAGCGCAGCTACGCAATCGCCAACCCGCTGCAGTGGAAAGGCTACGACGCCGACGTCTGGGGCCTGACCGCCTGCGATGGCCCGGTGGACGCCACCGTGGACTACAACGGAAAGCCCAGGCTGTTCCGCACCTACTCCGCGCGCGGTGCCGGCCTGGAATACACCTTCGACGACGGGACAATTGCACCCACGGCGGCGATCGGCTCGATCGCGTTTGCACCGGAAGTCGTGGTGCCCGCGATCAACGCCATGCATGCGCGCTATGGCAAGCAGATCTACGGCCAATACGGGTTCCTGGATGCATTCAACCCGAGCTTCGATTTCAAGGACGTAAAACTGCACCACGGCAAGATCGTGGACGGCGTCTGGGTCGACGGCGATTACCTGGGCATCGACCAGGGGCCGATCGTGCTGATGATCGAGAACCACCGCAGCGGATTGGTCTGGGATGTCATGCGGCGCAATCCGCACATCGTGCGCGGGCTCAAGCGCGCCGGATTCCGCGGCGGCTGGCTGGATGCAGTCGGCGACGGCGCCGTTGACATCAATCGCGCTGCATCGTCCACCACGCCCGCGCAATCGACGCCGGCTGCCGTGCCGTCGATGCCGGCGGCCGCCGCGCACTGAGCGCGCCGGCATGCTTACCATCATCGGCAAGCTGAAACTCCCGCGCGGTGAATCATGGCGTTCCCCCGGCCGCACCGCGCTGCTCGGACTGCTCGTTCTGCTTGCGCTGCTGACGGCATGCTCGGGAACAGTCGGCGACGACCGGCCAGTGGTGCGCTTCTGGGCGATGGGCTACGAAGGCGAAGTGGTTGCCCAGATGCTGCCGGAATTCCGTCGCCTGCACCCGGATATTCGCGTCGAGTTACAGCAGCAGCCATGGACTGCCGCGCACGAAAAACTGCTGACTGCCTTCGCGGGTGATTCGCTGCCCGATGTGTGCGCGCTCGGCAATACCTGGGTGGCGGAATTCGCCGCGCTGGGCGCACTGGAGCCGCTTGATGCACGCGTTGCCGCGGCACCGGACCTGCAGCCGTCTGACTGGTTCCCCGGCGCCTGGGCAACCGGTGTGGTGGACGGCAAGTTGTACGGCCTGCCCTGGTACACCGAGACCCGCGCACCCTATGTGCGCCTCGATCTGTTGGCCAAGGCCGGCGTCTCCGGGCTTCCGCGCGACTGGGCGCAGTGGCGCGTGGCGATGGCCGCAATCAAGACAATGGTCGGCCCCAAGCGCTTCGCCATCCTGCTGCCGCTCAACGAATTCGAGCCACTGCTGAACCTCGCCATCCAGCAGCCCGATCCGCTGCTGCGCGACGGTGGCCGCTTCGGAAATTTTCGCAGCGCCGGCTACAAGCGCACGCTGGCATTCTTCCTGGAGATGTTCGACAAGGGCTGGGCACCCAAGGTCGCCAACACCGCGATCTCCAATGTCTGGGACGAGTTCGGCAACGGTTACTACAGTTTTTATATCTCCGGTCCCTGGAACATCACCGAATTCCAGAAGCGCCTGCCGCCGGAATTGCGGGACAGGTGGAGCACGATGGCCCTGCCCGGCCCGGATGGACCCGGCGCGTCGGTTGCTGGCGGCACGACCTTGGTGCTGTTTTCGAAAGCGGACTATCCGGACGCGTCGTGGACCCTGATCCGCTGGCTCGCCCAGCCGGCGCAACAGGTGAGACTGCATGCACTCACCGGGGACCTGCCGCCGCGTCGCTCTGCCTGGTCCGGCCTGGGCGCCGATGCCAACGCGCAAGTCTTCCGCGACCAACTCGAGCGCGCACTGCCCGCGCCGCAGGTGCCGGAATGGGAGCGCATCACCACCGAGATGCGCCTGGTAGCCGAGCAGATGGTGAATGGCCGACTGACCGTGGACGAAGCCGCTGCGGAAACCGATCGTCGTGCCGACGCCATCCTCGAGAAGCGCCGCTGGATGCTCGACCATCGCATCGCTCCCGCCGCGCCAACTGCCGGGGCAGCGCCATGAAGCCCGGCACCGCCGGTTGGGTGTTCGCCGCGCCGGCACTGTCGGTGATTGCAGTGTTCTTCGGGGTACCGGTGCTGGCCGCGTTTGCGCTCAGCCTCACCGACTTCGACATCTATGCGCTTGCCGACATCCATAACCTGCGCTTCGTCGGCCTGCACAACTACATCACCCTGCTGCAGAACCCGCTGTTCTGGCAGGCGCTGGGCAACACGCTGTACTTCGTGCTGGTCGGCGTGCCGGTGTCGATCGGCCTGTCGCTGGGCGCGGCGCAGTTGTTGCATTCACGGCTGTCGCGCTTCCCCGGCTTCTATCGCACTGCGTTCTTCGCGCCGGTGGTGACCACGGTGGTGGCGGTAGCGGTGATCTGGCGCTACCTGTTCCACACCCGCTACGGCATCGCCAACTGGGGCCTGAGTTACCTCGGCATCCATCCGATCGACTGGCTGGGCGACCCGCACTGGGCGATGCCGACGATCATCCTGTTCGCCGCGTGGAAAAACTTCGGCTACAACATGATCATCCTGCTTGCGGGACTGCAGGCGATCCCGGAAGACCTGTACGAGGCTGCGCGACTCGATGGCGCCGGCGCCTGGGCGCAATTCCGGCATATCACCGTGCCCTTGCTTGGGCCGGTGCTGCTGGTGGTCGGCATCCTTACCATGGCCGGCTATTTCCAGTTGTTCGCCGAGCCCTATGTGATGACCCAAGGCGGTCCACTGCAAAGCACGGTCAGCGTGCTCTACCTGATGTACGAAGAAGGCTTCAAGTGGTGGAACCTCGGCAATGCATCGGCCGTGGCCTTCCTGTTGTTTGCGCTGATGAGCGTGGTGACCATCGGCATGATGCGGTTCGCACGCTCGCGGGGCATTGATTGAGCGCCGCCGCGCCCGTGGTCCGCGCGACGCCGATTCGGCGATCGATGAATCCGCGCCTGGCGCGCGTATTGGTCAATGCCGGACTGGCCTCGCTCGCGGTGCTCAGCCTCGGGCCGCTGCTGTGGATGCTGGCGGTGTCGTTCATGCAGTCCGGCGAGGCCAGCCACTTCCCGCCGCCTCTGTTGCCAGCGTCGGCGACCTGGGCCAATTACATCGAGCTGTTCTCGCGCGCAGGGATGGGTCGCTACCTGTTCAACAGTTTCCTGATCGCCAGCATGACCACGGTGATCGCGGTGTTCCTCAATACGCTGGCCGGCTACGCGTTCGCAAAATTGCGTTTCCGCGGCCGCGAGCAGGCGTTCCGCGTGCTGCTCGGCGCCCTGGTCATTCCTGGCCAGGTGGCGATGATGCCGCTGTTCCTGATGATGAAGCCGCTGCACCTGGTCAACACCTACTTCGGTGCAGTGGTGCCCGGCATGGCCGGCATCTTCGGCATTTTCCTGGTGCGCCAGTATGCGCGCTCGCTGCCGGATGAACTGCTGGAGGCGGCGCGCATGGACGGCGCCGGCGAATGGACCATCTTCTTCCGCATCGTGCTGCCGGCACTGAAGCCTATCCTGGTGACGCTGGCGATCTTCAGCTTCCTGGGCGCATGGAACGACTTCATGTGGCCCCTGATCGTGCTGACCAACTCGCACCTGCACACACTGCCCGTCGCGCTGGCCTCGCTGTCGCGCGAGCACGTGCAGGACAACGAACTGATGATGGCCGGTGCAGTGGTCACCGTGCTGCCGGTGCTGGTGCTGTTCCTGGTCTTGCAGCGGCACTACATGCGTGGCCTGTTGATGGGCAGCGTGAAGGGCTGATGGCAGCGCACGACGGGCTGCTGCAACTACTCCGCGCCGTCCGGGCGCTGCCCTTGGCGACAGCGTTCCTTTGGCCGATATCGATCACCGCCACTGCACACGCGAGCGCTTCGCTTCCGCCCTTTGGCGCATCCGCCGGCAAGACCCAGCCTCCGCCCACAGGCGTGCGCACCCTCGACAATTTCGAATCCCTCGCCCCCTGGACTCCGGTCACCTCCACCCAGGTCACGGCCAAACTTCGCCTCGCCCCAGGCGTCGAAGGCCATGCGCTGTGCATGGACTACGACTTCCACGGCGTCTCCGGCTACGTCGGCATCACTCGCGTGTTGCCGATGGACTACCCGTCCGACTACGCGTTCTCGTTCCAGTTGCGCGGCGACTCACCAAGCAATGACCTGCAATTCAAGCTGGTTGACGCCAGCGGCGACAACGTCTGGTGGGTGCAACGCCCGCGCTATGTGTTCCCGAAGGACTGGACCCCGATCCGCTACAAGAAGCGGCACGTGTCCAAGGCCTGGGGGCCCTCGCCCGAGACCGAACTTACGCACAGCGCCAAGCTCGAGTTCACCCTCGCCAGCGGCGACGGCGGCAAGGGCACGGTGTGCTTCGACGCGCTGCGTTTCGAACCGCTCGCGCCCGATGATGGCTCGCCGTTGCGCGCAACGACGACCGACCGAGCGGGCGCGGCGGCGCTGGATGGGCGCGAGGACACCATCTGGCATGGCCGCTTCGCCGACAGGCGCGCGCTGGTGATGGACCTGGGCCGGGTACGCGAGTTCGGCGGCCTCAGCCTGCAGTGGAGCGCGCAGCACGCCAGCGACTATGACCTCTCGGCTTCCAACGACGGCGCGACCTGGAAGACACTGCGCAGCGTGCATGGCGGCAACGGCGGACGGGACTGGCTGGCGTTGGCTGAATCGGAAGCCCGCTATCTGCGCTTGACTCCGCTGCGAGGTCCATTGGCGTCGTTCGGACTCGCCGAGGCCGTGGTCGAGCCGCTCGCCTTCGCTGCCACCAGCAATGACTTCATCAAGTCAGTCGCGGCGGCATCGCCTCGTGGCGACTGGCCGCGTGGCTTCAGCGGCGAACAACCGTACTGGACGATTGTCGGCGTGGACGGCGGCAAGCAGCAGGGCCTGATCAGCGAGGATGGCGCGATCGAACTCGGCAAGGGAGGCCCGAGCATCGAGCCCTTCGTGCTGGTGGATGGCAAGCGTGTCGGCTGGCCAGACGTTACGACCACGCAGTCATTGCAGGATGACTACCTGCCGATTCCTTCCGTGGATTGGGTGCATCCGGAATTCGGCCTGAAGGTGACGGCGTTCGGGGTCGGTGCCGCAGGCGACTCGCGGCTCGTGGCCCGCTATCGCCTCACCAATACCGGCGCGACCGCCCGCGACTACGATCTGCTGCTCGCACTGCGCCCGCTGCAGGTGAATCCGCCCAGCCAGTTCCTGAACACGGCGGGCGGCTTCAGCCCGCTGTGCGCCATCGATGCTGACCAGGAAGGCGTTCGGGCCGGCAAGTTCCATGCGGGCCTCCTGGCTCCCGAGTGGGAAGTGGCGTTCGCTCCAGCCGCCACCGATGTCGCGGGATTCTGGCTTGGCAATGGCGACTTGCCCGGTGCGATCGATCGGCACGACTGGTCGTCGCGCGCCACCGTGGATGACCAGGATTGCCTGGCCGGCGTAGCGTGGCGACACCGCGTACGTCTCGCTCCGGGCGAAAGCCGCGAGTTCGCCTGGTCCGCGCCGCTGGACACGCCGGTGCATGAAACCATGAACTTCCGCGACCCGATCGCGCCAGGGGTCATGCAAGCACGGACCGCTGCGCAATGGCATGCACGTCTTGATGCCGTGCAAGTCCAGGTCCCCGCTCAGGGACAGCGGATGCTGCGGTCGCTGCGCACCGCGCTCGCCAACATGCTGATCAGTCGCAGCGGTCCGCGCCTGCAGCCCGGCACGCGATCGTATGCGCGCGCATGGATCCGCGATGGCGCGATGATCGCCGAGGCCCTGTCGCGCATGGGCCGCAGCGATGTTGCCGCCGACTTCGTGCGCTGGTACGCCCCCTACCAGTTCGACGACGGCAAGGTGCCTTGCTGCGTGGATGATCGCGGCGCCGATCCGGTGCCGGAGAATGACAGCCACGGCGAGCTGCTGTTCGCAATCGCCGAGGCCTATCGTTACAACGGCGACCGCGCGCTGCTCGAATCCACCTGGCCGAACACGGTCAAGGCCGTCGCCTACATGGACCAGTTGCGTGCGAGTGAACGCACCGACGCCAACCGCGCGATCAATCCTGCGTTCTACGGAATGATGCCCGCCTCGATCAGCCACGAAGGCTATTCGGCCAAGCCGATGCATTCGTACTGGGACAATTTCTGGGCGCTGCGTGGCTACAAGGATGCGGTGCAGATCGCGCGGTGGCTGGGGCACGAGAAGGAAGCGGCGAGCTTTGCCGCATCGCGCGATCAGTTCGCCGCCGACCTGCGCGCGTCACTGGCAGCCGCAACCGCATCGAAGCACCTCGACTACATTCCCGGCTCGGCCGAGTTGGGCGATTTCGATCCGACCTCGACCACCATCGCCCTCGCCCCTGCCGATGCGGAAGACCTGTTGCCTGGCGACCTGCTCCAGCTTGGCTTTGACCGCTACTGGCGCGAATCGCAATCCCGCGCCGATGGCACCCGTGCCTGGAAGGACTACACGCCGTACGAGACGCGCACCATCGGCACCTTCGTCCGACTCGGCCAGCCCGAACGTGCAAAGGCAATGCTGGATTTCTTTCTCGCCGGGCAACAGCCAACCGGCTGGAATCAATGGGCCGAGGTTGTCTCGAGCACGCCGCGCAAGCCCTTCTTCCTCGGCGACCTGCCGCATGCCTGGGTCGCATCGGATTACGTACGCTCGGTGCTGGACATGTTCGCCTACCTGCGCGAACGCGATGATGCGATCGTGATCGGTGCCGGCATTCCGCTGGACTGGCTGGATGGAGACGGTGTGGGCGTGTCGAACTTGCGCGTGCCCGGTGGGGCGCTCGCTTATCGGCTGCGGCGCGCTGGTAACCGCATTACGCTCGAGTTGCCGGTGGATGCGCGGCGGCCGCCTGCAGGTTTGGTGCTGCGCTTGCCGTTGGCGAAGGTCATGGCCGCGCGGGTCGATGGCGAGGCGGTGGAATGGCGCGACGGGGAGTTGCTTTTGCCGAAGGCTGCTGTGCGGGTGGAGTTGCGGTTGCGCTGATTTTTTCTATCGCGGCTTAAGCCGCTCCCACAGTTGGAAGCTGCCCCCACGGTTAGGGTAATGGCTCTTCCAAGCTTGCGCCGTTGCTGGCGATTACCTTGGAATACCAGCGGGCGCTGTCTTTGGGGGTGCGCTGCTGGGTGTCGTAGTTGACGTGCACGATGCCGAAGCGCTTGGAGTAGCCGTGTGACCACTCGAGGTTATCGAGCAGCGACCAGACCATGTAGCCACGGATATCGCAGCCCTGTGCAATTGCCTCGCGGATCGCGCGCAGGTGTTTTTGCAGGTAGTCCATGCGCAGCGGATCGCGCACCCGCCCGCCCTCGGCCACCGGTGGGTCGAAGAACGCCGCGCCGTTCTCGGTGATGTAGGTCGGGATATTCCCGTAGCGGTCCCTCACCCATGCGAGCAGATCCACCATCCCCTGCGGGAAGACTTCCCAGCCGGTTTCCGAGTAAGTGCCCAACGGCTGCTTCACTGCACCTGCATTTAGCGGGTAACTGTCCTGGTGGCGGGTGACGCTGCGGGTGTAGTAGTTGATGCCGATGAAATCGATCGGCTGGTGGATCAGCGCCATGTCGCCGGCTGGCCACTCGGGCCAGGCATCGCCGAAGATTTCCTTCATTTCTGGGGGATAGGTGCCGAGCAGCGCAGGATCGAGGTACTGCTCATTCATGTAGGCGTGCGCGCGCCGGACTGCGTCGGCATCGGCGGCTGAATCGCTGTGCGGATACTTTGGCTCGATGTTGACCACCAGGCCGATCTCGTGCCTGCCGACTTCACGATAAGCCTGCACCGCGGCGCCATGCGCGCGCATCAGGTTGTGCGAGGCGATCGGCGCCTCGTACTTGTTGCGGTGCCCGGGTGCGAGCACGCCGTGCAGGTAGCCGCCATCGCTGACCACCCAGGGCTCGTTGAGCGTGACCCATTTCTTCACCCGGCCGTCGAGCGCGCCGAACATGACGTGGGCATAGTCGGCGAACCAGACTGCGCTGTTGCGATTGAGCCAGCCGCCGCGGTCATCGAGCGCGGTCGGCAAATCCCAGTGGAACAAGGTGACCAGCGGCTCGATGTCGTTGGCGAGCAGTTCGTCCACCAGGCGCGAATAGAAATCCAGGCCGGCCTGGTTCACCGCGCCGGTTCCTTCCGGCAGGATCCGCCCCCAGGCGACACTGAAGCGGTACGCCTGCAGGCCGAGGTCGCGCATCAGGCGCACGTCGTCCTTCCAGCGCCGGTAATGGTCGCAGGCGATGTCGCCGGTATCGTTGTTGTGCACGTTGCCGGGCGTGTGTGCGAAGCGCGTCCAGATGCTCGGACCCGCACCATCGGCCAGCGGCGAGCCCTCGATCTGGTGCGCGGCAGTCGCCGCACCCCACAGGAAGCCACTCGGAAACAGCCGCTGGTCCATCGCCTGACTCTCCTGGAATTCGAATGCCGGACGAATCGCCGGCGATGTTGGCGTCAGCTGCGCGAGCGCGAGTGCGATGTGAGGTGGGCCAGCGCACCCGCCGAGCTTACGCCGGGCCCGGTCGGTCGTGCCCCCGGCCTTGGCTGTTCGGGCCGCCCTTCGTCCAGGGCGATGGCCGCCGCATTGCCGAGCTGCGGCAATGCATTGGCGCCGCGACGCAGCGAGACGCCGACGACCAGGATGTCGATCATCAGCAAGTGCAGGATGCGCGAGATCATCGGCAACTGGTTGGCGGTGTCTTCCACGTGGTCAACGATCAGGGCCACGTCCACCTTGCGCGCCAGCGGCGACTGGCTCGCGGTAATGGCAATCACGACCGCGCCGCGCTCATGGGCCTTGTCCACCACTTCGATGAGTTCGTCGATGCGGCCGCTGCCGCTGATCACGATCGCCACCACGCCGGGCCGCAACAGGTCCGCTGCCAGCACCTGCAGCCGCGGCACGGTATAGGCCACCGCCGACACGCCCATGCGCAGCAACTTGAACTGGGCATCGTCGGCGACGCTGCCGAAGTGCCCGACCGCATAGAACTCGACGCGGTCTGCATCCACCACCAGGCGCACCGCCTGGTCGATGGTTTCGCGGTTGAGATGGTCGCGCACCTGCAGGATCGCCGAGGCAGTGTTGCCGAGCACCTTGTCGCCGACTTCCAGCGCCGAATCGGCACCGGTCACCTGCGCATGCGTGATCGGCATGGTGCCGCTGAGTCCCGACGCCAGCCGCAGCTTGAAATCCGACAGGCCCTTGCAGCCAAGCGACCGGCAAAAGCGGATCACCGTCGGCTGGCTGACTTCCGCGGCTTTCGCCAGGGTCGCGATGGGATCGTTCAATGCCGAGCGCGGATGCTTGAGCACGAGGTCGGCAACGCGCTGCTCGGCCGGCGACAGGCTCGATCGTGCGCGCTGGATCTGATTCAGGATGGTCGCGGCCTCGGCCGACTCCAGCCCGCCCAACTGGGCGCGCAGGATTTCCGAGGCACCCATGAAGGTCACGTCTTCGCCGGTGATCACATAGGTCGGAATCGCCCGCATGTAGTCGCTGAAGCGGCCCTTGTCTTCGAAGCGTGCACGGAAGCCGCTGCGGTCGAAGTGCGCGCCCAGCCGCGGCACGATGCCACCACCGATATAGATACCGCCCAACGCGCCCTGGGTCACCGCAAGATTCGCAGCGGCCGTTCCAAGAATCGCGCAGAACGCCTCGATCACTTCCAGGCACAGCGGATCGTGCCCGACCAGTGCGCGATGGGTGATGTCCGGCGCGCGCAGGCCCAGGTCCGACTTGCCGGCTGCCCCGGCCAGCGCGCGATAGATCAGTTCGATGCCGGGGCCGGAGAGCAGGCGCTCGAAGCTCACGTGCGCAAGGTGTTTCCACGCGTATTCAAGAATCGCCATTTCGCGCGCATTGCGCGGCGAAAAACTGGCGTGGCCACCTTCGGTTCCCAGCGCGATCCAGCCGTTCTCGCCGTCCGGGATCAATCCCGACACGCCCAGCCCGGAGCCGGCGCCAATCACGCCCAGCACACTGCGCGGCGTTGCGACGCCGCCGCCCACCTGCCGACGCTGGTGCGGCAGCAACGCCGGCAAGGCCATCGCCAACGCGGTGAAATCGTTCACCACGACAAGGTTTTCGAGCTGCAGGCGCTGGCGCATCTCCTCGATCGAGAAATGCCAGTGGTAATTGGTCATCTGCACCGAGTCGCCGGCGACCGGATTGGCGATCGCGACGGCGGCGTCACGGATGCGGCGATTCGGGATGCGCGCAAGGTAGGCGGTGACCGCCGCATGGAAATCGGGATAGTCGGCGCAGCGCATCGACACCTTCTGCTCGAACACGCTGGGCGCGACCTCCAGGGCGAAACGCGCAAACGTGCCGCCAACGTCGGCAATCAGGCGGGGATGCGAATAGGCAGCTGCGGACATTGTGTCTCCCTCTGCCGGGGAGTCTAAACGATTGCAACGGCGCCTCATGGGAGCTCCAGTACGGTCGTGTCGTCCATCACAAGCGGGTCGCGGGAACCGTCGCCGCCGCCGAAGCGGGAACCGGCCGGCTCGGCCAACAGTTGCCGGAATCCCGCGTCGTAATCCCAGGTCGCCGCGTAGACCTTGGCCCCTGACAGGGACGCCGCGCCCAGTGAGCCGGGTGAAAAGGTGAAGCTGATCGTGCGCGCCGCCTGGTCCACCGCGATCACCGGCGCAGGCGATGCGGCCGTGCCGTCGGCATCGGCGGAGGCGCCGGCGGCAGTGAACAGCGCGTTGGTCCAGCCGTGTGCCCGCAGGCGCAGGTTCCAGCGCATGCCGGCGGGCACCGTGGCATGTTGCATCGGCATCGCGCTCGCCGCCGCCGCGACGCGTCCGCGCACCTGCACGAACACATTGAACGCGACATGGTCGAACCCGTTGGGCGGATTCCAGGTCGTGCTGACTGCCGCCATGGTGAAGGTCAGGCGCAGCGCACTTCCCGCACCCTCGATGCACACATGCCGGATGTCGAGCGTGCGCGTGGGCCAATCGGTGGGATAGCGATAGTTGCCAGCCGGCCCGGTGTCGTCGCCAGCGGGATCGTCCACGTCCGCGAGCACAGTCCAGGCACGTTCGACGCGGAAGGACTGCGGCCTGGATGCGACCGCGCCGGCGACATCGGAGAATGCCACCAGCCGATGTGTCACGGCCGGATCGAACATGCTGCTGGTGTCCACGCGCGCGCGCCAGCGGCCATCGCGCCCGACCGCGACGTGCTGCGCATGCGCGAGGTCGCCGTCGGCGACCAACTCGATCGAGCGCAGTCCGGTTGCCTGGCCGTTCACCTCGAAATCACCGCGTTCTACGCCATCGGCACCAACGCCGGTCGCGCCGATCGGGTCCAGCGTGATCGTCGGCTGCGCGCGCGGTTGCGCGGCGGCGGCCGCCGGGCCGGCGACGGCACCGGCTGCGCTCGACCGTTCCAGCATGAGGACCAGCCCACTGCGCGGCGGCAGCCGCATCGAAAGCCTGCCGTCGACATTCGCCTGGCCCGGGTGGACAACAGCCGGACCATCGGCGGTGAACCATGCTGCGCCCGGTTGCGCGCCAGGGATGCCGGTGTCGAGGTTGTCCACCAGCGCGTCACCGGACGCGGTGTTGAACAACACCAGCGCGGACTCGCCCTCGCCGTCCATCCGGTACGCCAGAACGCCCGGCCCGGCGGCGGAATCGGCCAACACGGTCGGCTTGCCGCGCGAGAACACGCGATGCTCGCGGCGCAGGGCGGAGAGCCTGGCGATGTAGCGATACAGCGGCGTCGTGGTGTCGAAGTGGTCCGCGCCGCCCGAATCGCTGCCGCGCGCGAACATCGCCGCGCGCTGCCTGGTGAATCCCTGCTCCGTGCCGTAGTAGACGACCGGGATGCCCGGCAACGTGAAAAGCAGCAGCAGTGCCTGCTTCAGGCCGACCTGGTCGCCGCCCGCCAGGAAGCGGTCCACGTCATGGTTGTCCAGGAAGCTCGCCATCAGTTCGGGATGCGCATACACGCGTGCTGCGTCCGTGATTCGATAGCCAAGCTGCGCCGTGGGCGCGCCGCGCGCGACCACTGCATTGATGTCGCCATACAAGGGGAAGTCGAGCATGCCCGGCAACAGCACCGAGCCGTCGGCACGATGCATCAGCGCATCGATGCGTCGAGCCTGGGTGTCCTGGTAGGGCTTGTCGATGGCAAACCCTTCGCCAAACACATGGAACGCATCGCGTCCGGTCGCGCGCGCACTGGCCATGATGCCGGGCGCGGCCGGATCGTCGGAGTACAGGAAGTCCTCGAACGCGGAATTGGGCACATACAAGGCGGTATCGATACGGAAGCCATCGACGCCGACCTCGCGGATCCAGTCGCCGTAGCTCTTGCGCAGCGTGGCGCGGACGCGCGGGTTCTCGCTGTTGATGTCGTCCAGCTTGGACATCTGCCAGTCATGCACCTGCGCCGGATCGCGGAAATCGCGGACATCCGGCGTCCAGTGGTAGGCCGCGGTCGCCAGGTCGCGGGCTTTGCGCGGATCGTTCTGGTCGAACGGCGCCTGGGTCGGTCCGGTGTCGCCGACGCTGTCGGGGACCAGGGTCGCGAATTTCGCCGGGTTGGCGGGATCCCAGCCACCATCGTAGTGCAGGTAGTCGGCGGTGTGGTTGAGCACGATGTCCTGCACCACCACCATGCCGGCGCCGTGCACGGCGCGGGAGAGCGCCTGGTAGTCGGCGAGCGTGCCGACGTGCGGGTCCATCCGCGAGAAGTCCTTGGCCCAGTAACCGTGGTATCCGCCGTGGTGGGCGCTCGGGTCCCACCAGCGATTGAGGACCGGTGGCGAGATCCAGACTCCGGTCGCGCCCAGGCCGCGAATGTAGTCCAGGCGGCGGATGATGCCGCGCAGGTCGCCGCCGTTGTACTTGGCGCCATCGGAGGGGTCAAACTCGCCGGCGTGCTGGTCATTGTTTGACCGGTCGCCATCGTCAAACCGGTCGGTCAGGGCGAAGTACAGCACCTGGTCGCGCCAATCCGGCGAGGCCACGTGCAAGACCGGCTGGCCCAAGCGCCCAGGCGACGAACTGGCCACCGGGGCCGCTGCGGGGGTGGCAGCAAGGGCCGCCGCAGGGGCGGCAACAAGGTCTGCAAATGGGCAACACAACACCAGGACAGCCAGCGCAAGCCGGCTCTGCCACCGCCCCACAAGCGGCGAGCAACGCGCATTCTGCCGCCTGTTCGGGCTCCCTGACATACCTCGGCGCATGGTGGGCAGACTCCCCGGGACCCGGAAGGTCCACTGCCGTAGTTTAACTACAGAAGTAGGCCAAAACGCCAGTCCGGACTCGTCGGGCTTACCTGCATGCTGCCAAAAAGGCCTTCACACGCCGCGCAAACCCAACAAAAAACGGTTTGACAACATATCTAGTTTTAGTACAGCATCCGCCCGAGCGTTCGCTCTGAAGTAGCCGGTATCCGGCACAAGCCGTGCCGGCAGGGACGAGAATTTTCCAACGGGGAGAGTATTTGTGGGCAAGACCAGCATCACTGCGACAGGCGCACAGCGCCCGACACTGAAGCACAACCCGTTGGCGCTCGCCTGCGCCGCGGCTTTCCTGTTCGCGGGCGCGCCCGCGTTCGCCCAGGACGCCCCGGCACCGGCGGCGGCGGCCACCACGGCACCGGAAGACGCCAAGTTGACGCCGGATGAGCGCGCAGCCAAGGCGCATGCCGAGCAGGTCAAGAAGCTCGAGAACGTCAAGGTCGTCGGCATCCGCGTCGGCATCGAAAACGCAATCAACACCAAGCAGGAAGCGACCTCGATCGTCGAGTCAGTGTCCGCCGAGGACATCGGCAAGCTGCCGGACTCCTCGATCGCCGAATCGATCGCACGCCTGCCCGGCCTGACCGCGCAGCGCGAGCGCGGCCGCGCCACCCAGATCCAGATCCGCGGCTTCGCCGGCGATTTCGCGGGCACCACGCTCAATGGCCGCGAGCAGGTCACGATGTCGGAGAACCGCGGCGTCGAGTTCGACCAGTACCCCTCCGAGCTGCTGAGCCAGGTCGTGGTCTACAAGACCCCGGATGCTTCCCTGGTCGGCCAGGGCCTGTCCGGCACCGTGGACCTGAAGACCGTGCGTCCGCTCGATTTCGACAAGCGCGTCGCTTCGGTCAACTTCCGCGGTGACCGCAACGAGATCAACGGCGACAAGAATTTCGGCAACCGCTACAGCTTCGCCTACATCGACCAGTTCAGCGACCGTCGCTTCGGCATCGCGATCGGCTATGCGCACCTGGACAGCCCGAATCCCGGCTTCCAGAACGAGAGCTGGGGCTACGCTGACGGCCCGGCCGGCACCAAGGTCTCCGGTGGCGGCAAGGTTTACCACTTCGACGGCAACAACAAGCGCGACGGCTGGCTGGGCACGATCCAGTTCAAGCCGAATGATTTCTACGAAGGCACCGTCGACGTCTTCTACTCCAAGTACAAGAAGGCCGAGGTCAAGTCCGGCATCGAGTTTGGTACCCAATGGGGCCAGGGCCAGCTGCAGCCTGGATACACCGTCGAGGGCACCAATACGATTACCCACAGCACCTGGAAAAACGTGCTGCCGGTCGTGCGCATGGACAGCAACCCGATCAACGACGAGCTCGGCTCGTTCGGCTTCAACAACCAGTTCCACTTCAACGAGAACTGGGACGCGTCGTTTGACTACAGCTATTCGTTCGCCAATCGCAAACAGCGGTTCCTGGAAACGTATGCGCAGCTGAAGGCGAACAACGGCGCCACCACGCTGGCGTATGACCTGGATTCGAGCGGCCAGTTCTACAACATGACCTTCGGCGCGGACTTCAACGATCCGGCGCAGTTGGTGCTGCATGACACCTGGGGCCAGTCGGGCTACCTGAAGGACTTCACCTTCCGGGACAAGATGCACAGCTTCCGTGGCGGCGCCACCCGCAACTTCGACTCGAGCGTGTTCAGCAGCCTGGAATTCGGCCTGAACTTCACCAAGCGCGACAAGACCAAGGGTGCCGACGAGCACAAGCTGTGCATCCTGACCTGCCAGCCGAACGACAGTGCACCGTTCCCGGGTAGCCCGGCCTCGTTCGGCATCGGCGGCATCGATGGCCTTGCAGTGTTCGACGCCAATTCGCTGTACCAGTCCGGGTTCTACCATGCGATCGGAAATCCGAACAAGGACATCGCCAACAAGAACTACGGCATCCACGAGAAGATCACCACCTACTACGCCCAGCTCAACATCGACACCGATGTTGGCGACATGCCGCTGCGCGGCAATGTCGGCTTCCAGTACGTGGACGCGGACCAGAAGTCGGAAGGCTTCGCGACCTATTCGGGCAATCCGGATGGCACCCTGCGGACGGACGGCGCGAAGTACAAGAACTTCCTGCCCAGCCTGAACCTCAGCCTCGGCCTGCCCTGGGATTCGTACGTCCGCTTCGCGGCGGCCCGCCAGATGGCACGTCCGCGCATGGACGACCTGCGCGCCAACTTCGACGTCGGCATCAGCAATGCCTCGGGTTGCGGCGGCCTGACCGGCGTGCGCTGGTGCGGTGGCGGCGGCAATCCGCAGCTCAATCCGTGGCTGGCCAACGCCTACGACCTGAGCTTCGAGAAGTACTTCACCACGGCGGCCGGCAACAAGGGTTACGTGGCTGCGGCTTACTTCTACAAGGACCTGCTGAGCTACATCTATCGAACCGATGTCGCGTTCGACTACGCCAACTCGCCACTGCCGCCGATCGCACCTGGCCAGGTGGTGGGCGTGTCCTACCCGGCTACCACGATGGGCTCGATCAACCAGCCGTTCAATGGCGACGGCGGCTCGATCAAGGGCACCGAATTCACTGTCTCGGTACCGCTCGACGTCATCTGGAGTGGGCTGAACGGCTTCGGTATCCAGGGCAGCTATTCGGACACCAAGAGCCAGATCCATCCGAATGGTCCCGGAACGACGCAGCCCCTGCCCGGCCTGTCCAAGTACGTCTC
>JBBRZU010000013.1:0-38824 GCA_038236425.1 Lysobacterales bacterium | reverse complement strand
GCTTCAGCCGCGACTTTAATCGCGGCTGAAGCCGCTCCCACACTATATTTGCTGCTCCCATGTTACTTGCCGAGCATGTAGAGCTGCCACAGGTCGCGCCGGCTCATGTGCAGCAGCGGCTTGATGGTGCGCAGCGCCGTGGGTCCGACGTTCTTCTCGATGTAGCGCATCTCCTCGAACTTCTCGCGGACCTCCGGATCCTCGGGCAGCTCGATGCCATTCTCGCGCATCATCAGCACGCCCTTGGCGCGCAACGCGAGCTCGGCATGCAGGCGCAGCATGCACACCAGGTCGGCCACCACTTCGCCCGGGAAATGCGCACGCAACCCATGCAGGAATTGCCCGGCCGGGGCGTCGCCGAAATTGCCGGAGTCAAGCAGCTCGAGCAATTCGCGATCGGTATCGAAGCCCTGCCCGATCCAGGATTCCACCGCCCGCTCGCTGCGGGTGAACACCCACATCATCAGCGGTGGCAGGGTCACCATCACCAGCATCGTCTGCGGCACCGGCGGCAATACGAAGTGGTTGAACGCGGAGTGCACGATGATCGCCACCACCAGCGGCGGCAGGATCGCGCGCAGGTCCATCTTGCCGCGCCGGTCCACGTTGGCCAGCAGCATCGCTGCGAAGATGGCCTGCACGCCGCCATGCAGGATGGCGGTGCCAAAGCCGCGCACCAGCCAGACCGCGACGTTGGCGTCGCCCAATTCGTTGAGATAAGTGAGGTTTTCGATCATCGCAAAGCCGGTGCCGACGGCAAATCCGAACACCGAGGCATCGACCAGGAAACCGATCCTGTGGCTGCGCATCAACCACAGGATCACCATCGCCTTGAGGCACTCTTCCACCGCCGGGGCGGCATAGCGCGCGTAGGTCGGAAAATCCAGGCCCGAGTGCGCCAGGCCCCAACCATTGGCCAGGTAACTCGCGCCGGCGGCCAGGCTGCCGATCGCGATCACCATCAACACCAGGTTCAGGCGCACCAGCTTGTAGCTGTCCAGCGCCAGCAATGCGCCCAGGAAGCTCAGCACCGGGAACAGGCCGATCGCCGCGCGCAGGATGAACGACCACTCCAAGCTCAGAGCACCTTCAGCGAAAACAGCCACTCGTCGTCGATACGATTCGAGCCTTCGAACCCCTGGGCGTAACCGAACGACACCGTCATCGGCAGGTGGTCGAGGATGGTAAAGCTCAGGTCCAGCTGCACGCCGGCATTGCGGTAATTGCGCCGCCCGCCGCCCAGGCTGTCGTCAATGATCAGCGAGCCGAGGAAGGCTGCAGGCCGGATGTAGCTCAGGTAGAACCCTGGCCTGCCAGCCGATTCGAAACGCAACGGCGGTGCGTTCCACTCCAGCACGTTCTTCACGAAGCGCTGGCCACCGAGCGCGTCGATGGACACACCCGGGAAGGATTCGAATTCCCGGTAGCGCTTCACATCGCCGTTGTCGACGTAGTTGTTCTTGAACCCGCCGAAGTAGAAGTTGGCGAGCGGATTGCTGCCATCACCGCTCGATACGCCCGCGGAGTTGTACAGCCAGATCGACGAGTTGCGCAGCGGCAGCGCGAAGCCGACGTCGAAGGTGCCGTAGGCCTGCGAGATGGTCTGGCCACCGGCATGGTCGCCAGTCACGTGCAGGGTCCAGTCATGGCCCTTCTCGTGGTCCACGCTGGCCTGCGACTTGCGGCTGTTGGAGTACTCCAGGCCGACGTCGGCCGACAGCAGCTTGTCGGACGAACTGCCCACGTTCTGGTTGCCCGGCAGGGTGTCCAGGCCGGTGTAGTAGCCCGCGTTGACGACCAAGTCCATGCGCCGCGGTTCGTCGTATACCAGCAGCTTGCGATAGCCCATGGTCAGTGCATCGCCCTTGCGGCTGCGCTTGGTCGGGCCGAACAGGTCGTAGAAGTCGGCATCGTTGTGCCAGTAGCGCCAGTGCCAGTCGAGCGTGCGGAAGTCCACCCGGGCGTGCAATCGCTCGCCGGAGGGCACGCTGTTGTCCACCGACACGCCGGCGGTGACGCTCAGTGTGTACAGGTGCAGCGGATCGGCCACGTCGAAGCGATAGCCAACCGCCACGCTGTCGCGGTACCCGAGTACCACCGGGTAGTGCGCATCGCGCCGCATCTCATGCAGCGGCTCGTACGGCGCGCGGCTGGTGATCATCTTGTCCAGCGGCACGGCCGCCGGCGAACCGGCATTCCAGGTCTTCACGATCGGGTGCGTTTCGGCGATCTTGGCGCCAAGGAAGGTGATCGCGCCCAGGTCCTCGATCGGAGTGGCATCAATCAGCGTCGGCGCAAATCCCGTGCCGGAGTATTCCATCACCAGCAGGCGTCCATCCGGGCGCGGGATCGGGCGGAAGTAACCTGTCTCGGCGTTGGTGATCGCCTTGATTTCGCTGGTGGCGATGTCGAAACGGAAGATGTTCGAGACGCCTGTGTAATACGAACTACCGAACAGGTAGCGACCATCGGGCGAGTGCACGAATCCCTCGGGCACGGCGTTGCCGAAATCAAACTGCGCGGTAGGCTCGAGCTTGCCCGCGAGCAGGGTGTTGAGCTGGAACACCCGCAGATATTGCTTGGCGTCGAGTTCTTCCATGGTCGCCGACAGCGACTTGCCATCCGGGGCGATGTCCAGGTCGGTCAGCACCTGGCCATAGGGCAGCGTGATGACCTGCGCGAAGTCGGAATACGGCGGCGCCATCCGCACCAGGGTCGCGTAGCCATTCTCGTGTCGAACGCCCCACAGCGAACGGTCCACGGGGTTGAAAGCCAGGTCACCGATGCGGCCATTCTTCATCAGCATCTGCGCCTTGCCGGTGCGCACATCCACCGACATCAGGTCGCGGTAGGCAACGTTGTCGGCGGTGTAGAACAGGGTCTTGGTCACCGGGTCCCAGGCGGTCGAGGTGACCAGGTATTTCATCGGCCCCTTGATGTCGACCAGGCGGCGCACATTGCCATCCGCCAGCGCGACCGTACCGATGTGTGAAACCACGCCCGGGTAGAGAAAGCCACCCACCAGCAAGCCATCGTCTTCGTCCACGTAGGCGCGCGAGATTGAACCGAACGCCCGCGGGCTGATCCGTTTGCCGGTGGTGACCGGGAACTTGCGCACCGAGGCCAGGTTGGCAAGCTGGAATTCGTGCTCCCAGACTATCCACTCGTTCCAGGCCGTGCCCAGCGGCTTGCCGAACACGCGCTCGAACTGGGTGGCGTAGTAGCGATCACTGTCTTCATCGCGGCGCAGCCACTGGATCACCTTCTCGGGCGAATAGACCATTCCCAGGTAACTGATGAACCGGGTGCCGTAGAGATAGGCATTGGTCATCGTCTGGAAATCGCTGGCCGTGCCGGCCGACACGATCCCGAGCGGGCTGTAGAAATGTGCGTCGTCGCGCACCATCGCCCGGAACACCATCTCGTCGTAACCACCCTGGGCGCGACCGAAGCCGCCCGACAACCAGGTCTCCATGAAGACGGCCGAGCCCTCGGTGTACCAGCGCGGCGTGCTGCGGCGGGGCGTCGCAAGGTAGTTGTAGAGGATGGTTTCCGGGTTCTCGCTGATCTCCCTGGGCTTGCCACCCAGGAATCGACGCCAGGCGCGATCCTGCGAATTCCAGGCATCCATGGTCGCGACATGCACCAGTTCATGGTTGGCCAGCGAGTGGAAACGCTCGCTGCTCGGCATGGTTTCAAACGTGTGGTTGGTGGGCGCGATTTCGGCGGTGACGATGTTGCCCGGGGCCACCAGCGCCGCGCCGTTGTTGTAGTCGCCCAGGTCGGTGAGGACGATGGTGTTCTTGTCGTAGGGTTTCCAGCCGAAGATCTTCTCCTGGAACTCGAGCGAGTTCAGGAAACACCGGGCCACGTAGGGCGTGAGGTAGGTCTGCTGGGGATCCCGGTAGAGCAGGCGGAGCTCGTCGGTTTGTAGCTGCGCCAGCACCAGCTTGCCGGCCAATGCATCGGCGCCGGGCAGCAACAGGGTCAGCGCCAGCACAACGCCTTGCGTATGACCGCGTTTCATCGTGACCTCCCCAGGTCTGTTGGCCCGCCGGCCTGCAGTTTCGCTGGCGACAGACTGACCGCCAGACCTTACAACAAAACCGCCGCCTGCTGTTCACAGGCGGCGGCTGGGTCATCGTTGCCGGATCGGGGACTACACCCCCCGGGCATGTTCCTGTTACTGGCCAGAGGCGTCGGCGCGGGAAGCATCGGCACGCGCTGCATCGGCACGGCTGGCATCAGCGCGGTTGCCATCGGCACGGCCGACGTCAGCGCGCAGGGCCTGGCGGAACGTGTCACTGGCAAGCGCCTGGCGGAAGCTGTCGCTGCGCAGGGCCTGGCGGAACGAATCGCTGGCGAGTGCCTGGCGGAAGCTGTCGCTGGCAAGCGCCTGGCGGAACGAATCGCTGGCAAGCGCCTGGCGGAACGCGTCGCTGCGCAGCGCCTGCATGCTGGCGTCCGCACGGGCGGCGTCGGCACGTGATGCATCGGCGCGGCTGGCATCAGCGCGGCTGGCATCGGAGCGGCCAGCATCAGCACGCAGGGCCTGGCGGAACGAATCGGCCGAGAGCGCCTGGCGGAAGCTGTCGCTGCGCAGGGCCTGGCGGAACGTGTCGCTGGCAAGTGCCTGGCGGAACGTGTCGCTGGCAAGCGCTTCGCGGGCCGCGTCGCTGAGCATGGCAGCCTTGAACGAATCGCTGGCAAGTGCCTGGCGGAAGCTGTCGCTGGCAAGCGCCTGGCGGAAGCTGTCGCTGGCAAGTGCCTGGCGGAAGCTGTCGCTGGCAAGTGCCTGGCGGAAGCTGTCGCTGCGCATCGTGGCGGCGAGCTGGGCGTCAGCCTGGATCATGCGGAACACATCGCTCTGCATGAACTTGGCCGTGGACTGGTCACCCAGCACCACGTCGTCGGTCTTGACGGTGGGCGCCTGGTAACGCTGCGCCGGGGCGATGGTGCCGAACACCTGGTCGGCCAACGGCGGGTTGTGGAACCCGAAGTAGCCGACGGCGCCGATGCCGGCGGCCAGGGCGGCGAGTGCATAGATGCGGTTCTTGCTCATTTCGGAAGTTCCTCGTGGGTTGTACTTCGATGCAGCGTGGACGGGTGGAGCGTGGACGGGTGCAACGTGGACTACTGCTTCCCCTGGTACGGTTTCTGTACCTCGTGGATGACTGGTATACGGGCCAGCGCCAAAAAGGTTGGTCGGTGTCACAGAACCGGGTGATCGACGGGTCGGCCAGCGCAACCAGCCGCGGCGACGACCCTCGCCATGCACCGGGCCAGCCGCGGCGGTGGCCGCGGGCAGCGCCGCCAGGATCCGCTCTTTCAGGCCCGGGCCCGGATTGGGCTGGGACATGGCCTCGAGCAGACCGGTCACGTGGGCCAACTCGGCCCGCAGACTGACAGCCCCGGGATCGGCGCGCAGGCCAGCCTCGAGCTCCACCTGGCCGGCGGCATTAAGCTGACCATCGATTTCGGCGTGGATAAGTTCGATAACGCGGATGTCGACCATGTCAGGCCATCCCTCCCGCCACGAGGACGTCGCGCAATGCCTGGCGGGCGGTGAACAGGCGCGATTTGACGGTCTTCACGGGACAGTCGAGGATCTGTGCGATGTCCTCGTAGCTGCAGCCCTGGAGATGCTTGAGCACAATGACCGTGCGGTATTCGACCTTGAGTTCCATCAGCGCGGCCTGCAGGGCAGCGTCGCTGGCATCCTGGTCGGCGACCTGGTCTGGACCGGCGCGGTCGCCGGCGACGTCGTCTTCGTAGGACTCCGACTGCGGCCGTCCGCGCACCTGGTCGAGCGCCTCGTTGACCGCGATGCGATACAGCCAGCCGGCAAAGGGCTGGGCAGTATCGAACTGGCCAAGGCGCTCGTAGGCACGCAGGAAGGCAATCTGGGTCACGTCGATGGCGTCCTCTCGATGGTTCAGGACCCGGTACGCCGCGCTGAAAACCTTGGCCTGGTAGCGGACCAGCAGGATTTCGAAGGCGTGGCGGTCGCCGCCCCGGCATTTCAGTACCAGTGCGACATCTGAGTCGTCTGGCATGACTACGGGCGGCGGCGAAAAAGGTTGGACGGTAACCTCAGCCAGGCGGCCGGTTGACGTCAAAAAGTTGGTCAAAGCCCGAAAACTTGAAGATGTCGTGGATGTGGTGGTTGACGTTGACCAGTCGCAGCCTGCCGCCGCTGGCCAGCAGGCGCTTGTGTGCCTTGAGCAGCACGCCCAGGCCAGCGCTGGAAATGTACTCGAGGCCGGCGAAGTCGAACTCCGGCAACGACGCCTTGGCATCGAGGAAAGTCTGGGCCTTGGCGCACTGCGCGGCATCGAGGCGACCGCTGAACAGGATGCTGCCTTGCTCGCCTTGGCTGATCTCGAACATCAATGTTGCTCCCGCCGCTTGCTGAATGTGACCAGGCTGCGCCGCCCAGAATAGTCGTAGTCGAGCGCATCCACCAGCCGCCGGACCAGATGCACGCCCAGGCCGCCGGGCCGGCGCTGGTCTGCGGTCATGCCGATGTCCACGTCGGGCGCCTCGGTGATGTCGAAGCGCTCGCTGTCGGGATCACTCAGGCTGCCGACCAGGGCGTCGGACCGACAAGCGAAGGACAACGTGATCTCGCCGGTTCCGGACGCGTTGTACTTGACCATGTTGGTGAACAGCTCTTCGACCGCGAAGCGCAGCGCATAGTCTTCCTCGGCGCTGGCGCCCGCGCGTGCGAAGGCGGCATCGAGGAAGGCGAAGACCAATTCGAGTGCATCAAAGCTTCTGGCGAATGCCCGGGACTCGACCCAACCCTCGCCGGCCGCCGGATCCGGCGCGAGCAGCGGCTCCGGCTCGCCCAGGCGCTTGATCAGCACCACGGTGATGTCATCGAGCTGTGGCGCGCCGCGACCGAAGGTTGCGACAGCTGCCAACAGCCGCTCGAGCAATTTCGCCATCGGCTCGTGGTGATGGCGACGCAGCAGGTCGACCACAGCCTGTTCGCCGAACTGCGCTTCCTGCGCATCGGTGTACTCGAATACGCCATCCGAGACCAGGGCGAATACGTCGCCGGGGCGCATGCCCACCGTGCGCGGCGGCTTGAGCTGGAACAATTCCATCGCGCCCATCGGGAAGGTGGTGGGTGCAAGCACGTCGCAAGCCTGGGTGGCAGCGCGGAAATGCAGCAATGGCCCCTGCCCGCCCGAGTGGTAGCTGAGTTCGTGCGAGACCGGATCGAGTCGACCCAGGAAGGCGGTGACGAAGCGGTCTTCCGGCAAATCCACCACGAGTTGGTCGTTGATGTGCCGGAAGGTGTCGTCGAGACTGGCGCCGAAGCGTTGCGCGAGGCGCAACATCGCGCGCACCTGCGTGGCCGACAGCGCCGGGCCGATGCCATGGCCGGTCGCGTCGCCCATCAGCACCATCAGTGCGCCGTCATTGGTCGGCACGAAATCGTAGGTGTCGCCGCCGGTGTCGTCGGTGGGCTGGAACAGCCCGGCCAGGTCGTAACCGGGCATGTCGGGCGGCGACTTGGGCAGGGTGCCCATCTGGATTTCGCGGGCGACGGCGATCTCCTGGCGCAAGGTCTCGGCAAGCACGAGTCGCTCGGTCATCTGCATGCGCTGCAGCGCCACGGCGCACTGCGCGGCGAGCGCGCTGGCCATGGCCTCGTCATCGGCCTCGAACACGCCGTCGTGGCGATTGACCACCTGCAGCACGCCGACCAGGGAGTCGTCGTAGCCCACCAGCGGCAAGGTCAGCAGGCACCGCGTGTGGTGGCCGGTGCGGCGATCCATCTCGCGGTCGAAACGCGGGTCGACGTAGCAATCGGGGACATTGATGATCGCGCCGGTGCGCACGCACTCGCCGACGATGCCGCGGTCGGCCGAGATGCGGATCGGGTCCAGGCCGCGGGCAACGCGCATTTCCAGTTCGTGTGTCGCCGGGTGGTATTGCCAGACAGTTCCGCCCTCGGCGTCGAGCAGGTCCTTGGCCGCGTCCACCACCTCGTACAGCATGCCGTCGAGGTCGGACGGCTTGGCCAGGTTGCGGGTGATCTCGAGCAGGCGGGCCAGCCGCTCGGTGGACAGATTGCCAGGCTGGGCGTGGGTATCCATGCCCGTCAGTCGCGGGCCCGGGCCACGGCCTCGCGCATGCGCGCGATGACCTCGGCGTAATCAGGGGCATTGAAGATGGCGGAGCCGGCGACGAAGGTGTCGGCACCAGCGCTCGCAATCTCGCCGATGTTGTCGGCCTTCACCCCGCCGTCCACCTCCAGCCGGATGTCGCGCCCGCTGGCGTCGATCAGCTTGCGGATGCGGCGCAGCTTTTCCAACGCACCTGGAATGAAGCTCTGGCCACCGAAGCCCGGATTCACCGACATCACCAGCACCAGGTCGATGCGGTCGAGCACGAAGTCCAGATAGTTCAGGGGCGTGGCCGGGTTCAGCACGATGCCTGCCTTGCAACCGTTGGAGTGGATCAGCTGGATGGTGCGGTCGACGTGCTCGCTGGCCTCGGGGTGGAAGCTGATGGAGGTGGCGCCAGCCTGCGCGAAATCCGGCACGATCCGGTCCACCGGCTTGACCATCAGGTGCACGTCGATTGGCGCTGTCACCCCATGCTTGCGCAGCGCCTCGCAGACCAGCGGGCCGATGGTGAGGTTGGGCACGTAGTGGTTGTCCATCACGTCGAAGTGCACCCAGTCGGCGCCGGCGGCGAGCACGGCATCGACTTCTTGCCCAAGTTTGGCGAAGTTGGCAGACAGGATTGACGGGGCGATCAGGCAAGGGGACATGGCTGGACTCACGTGGAAGGCTGGCATCAGCGGCCGCGCTGGCGCTTGATCTGGTCGTAGGCGGCATTGGCCTCGCGGGTGCGTCGCTCGGCGAGTTCGCGGATCTCCGGCCCGGCGGCGGCAACCCGGTCGGGGTGGAATTCCGACATCAGGCGCCGGTAGGCGGCCTCGACATCGTCGTCGCTGGCGGACTCGTTGACGCCGAGGATGCCGTACGGATTGCTTGCCGCAGGTGGTGGCGGCTGGTTGGCGGGGCCGCGCCCGGAGAACACGCCGGTGTCGTACAGGTGGCCCAGGATGATGCCCACGACCATCAGGATCGGCCGCTTGGTCAGCAGTCCGAGCAGGAAGCCAATCAGCTTGCCGCGCCAGTTCATCCGCGCAGTCTAGCAGCCGCTCCGCGCGCGCCGCCGCTACAATGGCGCATCGCACAACCGGTGCCTGCCCGTGTCCACCACCCTCCAGCACTCCGACTTGCCCGGCCTGGCCTTGCTGCACCAGGGCAAGGTGCGCGACGTCTTCGACCTGGGCTCGGGCCGGTTGCTGATGGTGGCGAGCGACCGGCTGTCCGCATTCGACGTGGTGCTGCCGGATCCGATTCCGGGCAAGGGCGAGATGCTCTGCCAGATTTCCAATTTCTGGTTCGGCAAGACAGCGCACCTCATCCCCAACCACCTTACCCATGCAGCGGTGTCGTCCGTGCTGCCCGCGGGCGTGGATCCGGCGCTGTATGAAAAACGCAGCGTGGTGGTCAAGAAATTGCGCGCCCTGCCCGTGGAGGCGATCGCCCGCGGCTACCTGATCGGCAGTGGCTGGAAGGACTACCAGGCGACCGGCTCGGTCTGCGGCATCGCCCTGCCGGCCGGATTGCAACTGGCCGAACAACTGCCGGAACCGATCTTCACGCCTTCGACCAAGGCTTCGGTCGGCGACCACGACCAGAACGTCAGCTTCGACCACATCGCCGCGGCGATCGGCGGGGAACTGGCCGAGCGCGTGCGCGCCGCCACGCTGCAGGTGTATCGCTTCGCCGCCGAGTATGCGGCCACGCGCGGCATCCTGATCGCGGACACAAAACTGGAATTCGGCCTCGACGACAACGATGTCCTGCACGTGATGGACGAGATGCTCACGCCCGACTCTTCGCGCTTCTGGCCGGCGGATTCCTATCAGGTCGGGATCAGCCCGCCGAGCTATGACAAGCAGTTTGTGCGCGACTACCTGGAAACTCTGGACTGGAACAAGACCGCGCCAGGGCCCACGGTTCCGCCCGCAGTGATCGCGGCGACGCGGGCAAAGTACGCCGAGGCGCTGCTGCGCATCGCCGATATCACATTCGATTGAACCGCGCCCGCGGTCGCGCGGACGGGAGACAGGTTGCAAGGCACGCAGTAAAGGTAGGCACCATGCGCCAGATCGACACCCTGCTCGACCAGTACTCGGCCGATCACCAAAACCGCACCAACCAGATCATCCACGTGCTGTGCGTGCCGCCGATCGTGTGGTCGGTGATCGCGATGCTGTGGACCATTCCGGTGCCAACCGGCTGGTTCCAGCCAGGCGCCGTCGCGGCACTGGCGATGGTCGCCTCGGCACTGTGGTACTGGAAGCTGTCGCGCAAGCTGGGCGCAGGCATGGTGCTGGCCTTTGTCGTGTGTGGCGGCATCGACTGGTGGATCGCCACGCAGTTCGGCATGGCGACGCTGTTCTGGGTCGCGCTGGGCATGTTCGTGGTGGCCTGGATTGGGCAATTCATCGGCCACATCTACGAAGGCCACCGGCCGAGCTTCCTCACCGACCTGGTGTTCCTGCTGATCGGCCCGCTATGGACACTGCGCAAGCTGTATGCGCGCCTGGGCCTGTCGTATTGACGCCCGAACGCGGGCGGGTATGACGCCGGCGCGCGCATGAGCGGGCGACACCCCGAAGCGCCGGGCGGACGCGACCTGGCCTTGGGCGGACGCGACCTGGCGCTGGTCGCGCTGGTCTGCGTCGCCTGGGCTGGCAACTTCCTGACCTCGAAGCTGGCGCTGCGAGAACTCTCGCCATTGCTGTTCACGGGCCTGCGCCTTTTAGTACTGGCGATCCTGCTTGTGCCTTTCATCAAGCGTCCGGCACCGGGGCAATGGCCGCGGCTGGCGGCCGTCGCGCTGTGCACGGGCGTGGTGCATTTCGGCCTCAGCTTCTGGGCGCTGAGCCTGTCAACCACGCTCGCCTCACCGGCCATCGTGATGCAGAGCTACGTGCCGATGTCCGCGCTGCTGGCCTGGTGGCTGCTGGGCGAAACGCTGCACTGGCGCAGCGGCATGGCGATCGCCGTGAGCTTTGCCGGCGTGCTCGTGCTCGGTTTTGATCCTGCCGTGCTGCGCAGCCCCGAAGCCCTGGTGCTGATGCTGGTGTCGGCCGTGTTCCTCGCGATCGGCACGGTGCTGATGCGCGGCTTGCGCGGCATGGACGCGTTCTCGCAACAGGGCTGGACCGCGGTGATCGGCGTCGCGCCGCTCCTGCTCGCCAGTGCGCTGATCGAACCGCATCCATTCGCGCAGGCTGCGTCGGCCAGCTGGGTGGCGTGGGCGGGCGTGGCGTATGCAGCCGTGGTCGCCTCGTTGCTCGGCCACGGGATTTTCTACGTGCTGGTGCAGCGCCATCCGGTGGCGCAGATCACGCCCTACCTGCTGGCGACGCCGCTGCTGGCGATCCTGCTCGGCATCTGGCTGCTGCATGACGAGGTCGGCATCCGGCTGTGGATCGGCGGCGCGATGGTGCTCGGCGGGGTGCTTGCGATTGCGCTGCGCAATCTCGCCAAGTCGCGCCCACAGCCGGCGCCCGAATCACTCTAGGTGGTTGGACCGTGGCCTGGGCGGGTCGCTGGCGGGGGTCTTGGCGGGACACGCCGCAAGTACGTCCATGTAGGCTAATCAGCGCCATCCATGGCGCTGATTGTCCCGCCAAGACCCCCGCCAGCGACCCGCCCAGGCCACTACACCATCGCGCCTGACAGATGGCGTTCGGCAAGCGCAAATCTGCAGCAGAGCGACACCGCACGCGCGCGGCACGACACCGCTGCGCTTGACGCTTTGCGTCTGGCGGCGGCGACAGTTGCTGGGGGCGCGGATGTCGGCAGTGTTCGCGACGGGGATCGGCGCCATGGATGGCGCCGATAAGCCTACATGGACGTATTCACGGCGTCCCGTCGCAAACACTGCCGACAGCCGCGCCCTCGCCAACTCCGCAACACGTCAGGTCGGAACGTTCCCGCCCGCGTGCTCGGGATCGGGGACTTCGTGCCAATGCGAGGCATCGAAGCTGTCCTTCTCGTTCGGCCGCAGCAGCCAACGGCACAGCGCCGGCAGGAAGATGATCGCCGCGATCATGTTCACGATGAACATGAAGGTCAGCAGGACGCCCATGTCGGCCTGGAACTTGAGCACCGAGAAGATCCACATGGCCACGCCCACGGCCAGGGTCAGCGCGGTGTAGAAGATCGCGATGCCGGTTGTCTTGAGGGCGACGAAATAGCTCTCGCTCAATGACTTTCCGGCCAGCATCGCTTCGCGCATGCGGGCGAACAGGTAGATGCCGTAGTCCACGCCGATGCCGACGCCAAGCGCAACGACGGTCAACGTGCTGATCTTCATGCCGATGCCAAGGTGGAACATCAGCGTGTGGCCCAACTCGGTCACCAGCACCAGCGGCAGCAGCACGCACAGCGCGGCGCGCGGGCTGCGGAAGCTGATCCAGCACATGAGAAACACCGCGCCGTAGAGCAGGTACAGGATGTAGTGCTCGCTCTCGCGCACGGTGTCATTGATGGCCGCGGCCACGCCGAGGCTGCCGGTGGCGAGGCGGAAGTTGACCTCGTCGGTCGTGTACTCCTCGCCCTTGGCCTGCGCGGACTTGATCGCGGCGTCACGCTTGGTGACGAAGCCCGGGTCGTAGGCGTTGTTCTCCTTGCGGAACTCCTTGGTCTCGGCGACGACCCGATCGATGGTCGAGCTCTGGTGGTCCTTGGTGAACACGGTCACCGGGATGGCGCTGCAATCGGCATTGAGCAGGCCCGAGTCGGTCTCGAAGCTCTGCGTGGCCTGGCGCAGCGTGTCGCGGTCGCGCGGCAGCACGCGCCAGCGGATCGAGCCGTCGTTCCATCCGGCGTTCACCAGCTTGGCCGCCTGCGGAAGGCTGATCACCTGCTCCACGCCGGGAACGTTGGACATGTGCCAGGCGAACCGGTCGATGGTCTCCATCGCCTTGTAGCTGGTGGTGCATGCCGACGGACCCGCCTCGACGATGATATTGAGGATGTCCACGCCAAGCGCGAACTTCTTGCTGATCAGCACCGCGTCCTGGTTGTAGCGCGCTTCCGGGCGCAGTTCGGCCACGCCGGCCTGGGCGTCGCCGATCATCACCTTGTTGCCTTCCTGCCAGGCGAAGAACCAGATGATGGCGCCGAGCGCGATCACGATCGCAGCGGGCTTGGGCTTGCTCAGCTTGGCCAGCAGCGCCCAGACCTTGTCGAACTGTGTCAGCTGGCGCAGGCGGTAGGCGCGCTTGCGGTCGAGGTTGCGCAGCTTCGTGTAGCTCAACAGCACCGGCAACAGGATCAGGTCGGTGAGGATGGTCAGGCCGACGCCGACGGTGGCGGTGATCGCCAGCTCCTTGATCATCTGGATCGGGATCAGCCAGATCGCGCCGAAACCGATGCAGCCGGCCAGCAGCGCGACCGAGCCCGGCACCAGCAGCATGCGGAAGCTCAGGCGCGCGGCCTCGAGCGGCTCGGCAGCGTACTTGGCGCGCTCGCGCAGTTCCTCGACGCTGCCCTCTTCCAGCCCGCCGAAGAAGATCTCGCCGCGGAACCGGTTGATCATCTGTTCGCCATGGCTCACCGCGATCGCGAAGATCAGGAACGGCGTGAGCATGTTCATCGGATCGATGCCGAAGCCCATCAGGCGCAGTGCGCCGAGCATCCACACCACCGCGACCAGCGCGCACAGCACGGTCAGCGAGGCCAGCTTGACCGACGAGGAGTACAGGAACAGCAGCAGCCAGGTGAAGGCGATGGTGATGGCGAAGAACTTGACCACCGAGGTGGCGCCGTCGCTGATGTCACCGACCATCTTGGCGAAGCCGATCACGTGCACGGTGATGTTGCCGCCCGGCTTTTCATAGCGCTGGCGGATTTCCTCCAGCTGCCTGGCGATCTTCTGGTAGTCGACCTTGTGCGGATTGGCCGGCGAATCCGACTCCGGGATGATGTCGGCCCAGACCATCGCACCCGAGAAATCCTTGGCCACCAGGCGGCCGAGGATATTGGCCTTGATGATATTGCTGCGGATCTGGTCGAACTGTTCGGGCGTACCCGGCTTGAAGGTCGGGTCGTAGTTGTTCGGGATGACGTTGCCACCCGAAATGCCGTCCTCGACCACTTCGATGAAGCGCACGTTCGGGGTGAACAGCGAGCGGGCGCGCGAGTCGTCGGTATCGTCGAGGTTGATGACGTCCTTGGTGACCTTCTGCAACGTGCTCAGGTACTCGTCACTGAACATGTTGCCGTCTTTGGCCATCACCGCGACCAGCACGCGATTGGCACCGCCGAAGTCCGCCTCGTAGTCGAGGAAGGTCTTCATGTATTCATGCTGGAGCGGAATCTGCTTCTTGAAACCGGCATCCACCTTGAGCTGGCTGGCGAAGAACACCATCGCCACGGTGATGACGGCGAACACCAGCAGCACGATCGGCCGCGCACCGAAAACCAGTTTCTCGCTGATGCTTTGCAGGCTCATCGCAGCTCCGTCACTGTGCTGGCGCCAGGTCGACGCCCTTGTCGCCGACCAGCAGGAAATTACCCTTGCCGTCCGCGAGGATGGCGGCGAGCATTGGTGTTTCGCCGTTGGGATTGCGGAAGGCGCGGGTCGACAACGGGGCATCGAGCGCCGGACGCGACAGGATCGCGCCATTGGCGCCGACCAGTGCGAACCCGCTGTTCGGCAACGCCGCCCCGCCCATCCAGCTGGTGCTGCCCTGGGTCGGCAGCTTGGACCAGGTCGTACCGAGGTCGTTAGACTCGAAGGCGTTGCCGCGCAGGCCGAAGGCCACCAGGCGATCGCCGCCGAGCGAAATCACGCCGAACATCGACCCCTTGTACGGGAAGTTCGCGTGGTTCCAGGTCGCGCCGCCATCTTCCGAGCGCAGCAGCGTCCCACGCTCGCCGACGATGACCATGCGGCCGGCACCGGCGTCGACGATCGCGTTGAGGTGCGGATTGGTTTCTTCGTCAAGCTCAAGGTCGGCGGCACTGAATACATCGCCTTCCATCGGTGCCGCCGGCGCCGCAGCTGCCGCGGCAGGCGGAACAGCTTCCTTCAGCGTCCATGTGGCGCCGCCATCGGAAGTGACCAGCATCAAGCTATAGGCCCCCACGGCAATGCCGTGGGTTGCGTCGGTAAACAGGATGTCGAGGATCGGCGCGCCCTGGCTGGGCGCGCGCTGCGATGCATCGATGCTCGCATCGAACGGGTCGCGGCGCTGCGCGACCCAGGTTTTGCCGCCATCGGCGGAGTGCACGATGACGCCATCATGACCGGCGGCCCATATCTGGTCACCAATCGCGGCGACCGTGGTCAGGGTGGATCGTGTCGGGACTTCAGCCTGTTCCCAGGACTTGCCGTCGGTCGAGTGCAGGATGTGCCCGCGTTCGCCGACGACGAAATAACCGGACGACGAAGATGCCGCGTCGAGCAGCAGCGACTTCACCGCGCGCGGCATGTGTTCGGAAGCTTGCGCCGACGGATCGGCATTGGCGGGCTTGTCGGCCTGGGGCGCGGCAGCCACGGGAAGCGTGGCCAGCAGCAGCGCCGCAAGCAGCGGCACGGCGCCCAGACGACGCTTGCCGCGAAGATGGTGTTCGGACATCGTTTGACTCCCCGGGATGGACTTCACGCAGGTGGCCGCGCCCGGGGAGGGCGCGGCCGAGACGCATAAATCAACGCACGCCGCTATCGCGGAGGTTCTGCGGTGAGTAGTCCGACGGGGTGCTCTGGAAGCTGAAGTCGCGCGGCTTGTCCTGGTTGTCGAGCAGGCCGGAAATATAGCGGCCGGACTTCAGGTCATAGTGCGTTTCCAGCGTGGTCCACAGGGTCGGCACTTCGTAGTAGTTGATCGGAAGTGCTTCCGAGTAACGCCACAGGGTGCCCTGGCCGTCGTAGTGGTCGATGCCCACGATCTGCCAGCTGTCCTCATCCAGGTACATGGTGCGACGGCTGTTGATGTGGCGCGAGCCCGGCTTGAGCTTGGCCTCGATGACCCAGACGCGGTGCAGTTCATAGCGGATGACGTCCGGGTTGATGTGGCCCGGCTTGAGCATGTCGGCGACCTTGGTCTTGCTGGAGTCGGCCTTGTAGCAGTTGTACGGGATGTACATCTCTTTCTTGCCGACCAGGGTCCAGCTGAAACGGTCCATGGCGCCGTTGAACATGTCAGTCATGTCATTGGTGCGCAGGCCGTCGGATGCGGTACCCGGGTTGTCGTAGGCGACGTTCGGGGCGCGACGGACGCGGCGTTGGCCAGGGTTGTACACCCATGCCTGGCGCGGCGCGGCCTTTGCATTCAAGGTTTCATGGACCAGCAGCACGCCGCCGGCCAACCGCGCCGGGCCGAGCACATCCTGCTTGAAGTACAGCAGGGTGTTGTTGATCGACTCGGAGGTGTTACCCGGCTTGTAGTACAGGCCAAGAATTTCTTCCTGCAGGCGGACCAGCGTGTACGAACCGCCGGCGGTCGGCGCCGCCTGGTTCGAGAAGCTGCGCACCGACAGGCCCTTGTACTTCAGCTTGTGGTTCCAGATCGCCTCGTAGGCATTGTTCGGGATCGGGAACGGGAAGCCCTCGGCGCAGTTCTGGATGCCTTCGCCGTCCGCAATCAGCTTGCAGGTAGTGGCGTTCTTCTTGGTGAAGTCATACGTACGGGCCGGAAAGGACGCCGAGCGGCGCGTCGGGTAGACGTCCATCCGGTAGTCCTTGTACTTGGCAAACATGGCCTCCTGGCCCGCACCAAGTTTTTCCGCGTATTGCTTGTAGTTCGCCGGCGTGATCGCAAACTGGACCTTGTCGGCCGCGTACGGATCAATGTGGTCGCCACCGGCCTTGTAACCGGCCGGCGCGCGGGTGATGCCGCCGTCCCAGGCGGGGATCGTGCCAGCGGCATTGCCGGCCTTTTCCGAACCCATCGGGGTCAGTGAATTGCCCAGTTGGGCAGCCTTGTCGGCCGTCGTGCTGGCCTGGGCCACACCGGCGGTGAGGCACGCGGCGCCAATGATGGTCGCCAGCGCGGATTGCTTGAACATCTTCATTCGTTTGCCCCTCCCTGGTGGCTTAGAACGAGTACTTGACGGTGAACGAGGCGAAGTCGCGGTCCGAGATCTGGTTGAAGCGGCCGCCACCAAAGAAAGCGGTGTAGCTCAGGTCGAATACCAGCTTGTTGAGGTAGTTCGCTTCCATACCCAAGGTACCGGACTTGCGGCCTTCGAGGAAGTTTCCGCCCGGTCCCGGAGTGGTGCCGTTCACGTCATGGTTGAACGCAACCCGTGGCGACAGCGTGACCGGAGAGCCGAACGCATTGTTGTAGTCGGCACGGGCGGCGACGCGGTAACCCCAACTGAACTTGGTCGGGAAGCCATCGTTGAGCGTAAGCGGATTGCGCGCGCCGCCAGTCACCGTGAACAGGCCACTGGGCGTGCCGGGCGGATACGGCGGCGACGGCAGCAGGGGCGAGCCGAACACGGCGTTGACGTCCGGGCCACCACCGGTATCGGTACCTTCACCCTCGTAGCGCAGCACCGACGGGTCCGGGAGATCCCACACCTCGGTCGCACCGATTTCGCCGACCAGGGCCAACTGCTGGGCACCCAGGACGGACGAGAAGGCCTTGGTGAAGGTCATCTGCAACTGGCTCACCTCATGCCGGCGCCAGCCGCGCTGGTCGGTCGAGAACGGCGAGGCAGTGCAACCGGGATTGAGCTGGCTGCAGAAGCGCAGTGCCGGCGTGGAGATCAACGCAGGCACCACGTTGTTCAGCGGGCTGAGCGCGGCGAACAGCAGTTCGACGTCGTCCACCTGCAACGGCATGTTCGGCCGGTAGCTGGTCTCGCCCTGCCAGGCGACACCGCCAGGCAGCGTGGTGTTCCAGCTGAAGCCGTACATCTGGATGTCTTCCGGATATTCGACATAGAAGCCGGCGGTCAGGCCGGCCGGCGTGCCTGTGAGCGCAGCCGTCGACACGGTGCGGCCCGACAGCAGAGGCAGGCGGCTGTGGTAGTTGAGGAAGTAGAAACCAAAATCGGTGTTGCCCCAGTTCTCGGCGAACCAGTGCACCGCAGCACCGTACTGGCCGCTGTCACGCGCGTTGCGATTGGGCAGGCGCGGCACCGAGTTGGCGCAGGCAAAACCTTGCAGCGCCGGTGGAAGGCCACTGTCGGACGAAGCGAAACCACTACCCAGCGGCGACTTGCAGGTGGCGAAGTAGTTTTCCGGATTGAGCACCGGCTGCGGCGCAGTGCCGAAGCCGAGCATCACGTAGTTGCCACCCGGCGAGGCAAAGTCGTTCGAACTGAAGTAGGTGCCCGAGGGATCCACTTCGACTTCCTCGAACTCCAGCATGTAGAGGGCTTCCATCGACAGGTTGTCGGTGAAGCTGAAGCTGGCCCACAACATGTCGATCGGGAGGAAGGCTTCCTTCAGCTCGGCGCCGGCGACGCGCAGCTTGGACACGTCGATCGGATTGATGACGTTGATGCCGTTCTGGATGAAGGTGCTCTCGCCCCAGCTCACGGCCTGGCGACCCACGCGCCAGCTGCCCTTGTGGCCGCCAACGGTGAAGTCGTGGTAGACGAACGCGTCGAGCAGGCGGAAGTCCTTGCCGACCTTTTCCTTGGCGATCCTGGTCAGGTCGTCACGGTTGGCGTTCTCGAAATCGTAGAAGTAGGTGGCGCGGGTGAATGCGCCCCAGTCGTTGTTGTCGCCCCACTTCAGGCTCAACTCCGAGGTGATCTTGAATGCATTCGAGAACGGGTCGCCCTTGCCGTACTTCAGGTCGCCGTCATCGCGGTTGACCGAGTATCGGCCCGGTGCGGCGTTCTGGAACGCCGAACCCGGGACGGCATTGCTGCTGCAGCGGCCGGGTCCGACTGCGATCGGGCCGAGCGGGATGTTCTGGTAGCACAGCGCCGGATTGAACTGGACCTTGCCAATCAGGTTCGGATCGGCATCCTCGGTACGCCACGAGTAGCCGTAGCTCACGGTGGTGTCGAGGGAGCCGGTCAGGGTGCCCTTGGTGAATTCGAAGGCCTGAGCGGCCGGAGCGGCCAGCAGGGCAACAGCAACGGCAGCGGCCAGCGGAGCGCGGGACAGCAGCCCGCGTGCGGTTCTAGTGGATTTCATTGCTGTGGATCCTCGTCAGGTCAGACACTCGGGCGATGGCAGTACACGAATCGCTTAGAGGAGGACCTGCCTTCCGAGGCATGTCAGATGTCGCGGCCGATCCATCGGCGACCCCCCCCGGGGAAACGACGCACTTACTGTACCCCGATATTAAAAGTACGTTACGCCAATAAGCAATGCCCTAGCGTATGGAAGATTGGGAATTGCTCCGAAACGACGCAAATCCGCGGCTCAGGGCACGAAAGCACGGGGGTTCCAGCCGAAGGCCAGGCGCGCCGGCACCGGATCGGCGGTCTGGTCGCGCGCCAGGCGGGACACTGCCCCTGCCGCAACGGGACCCGCACCCAGCGAGCCCGCCAGCCTGATCGCGAGCCGGAACAAGGGTCCCGGCAGGCGGATGATCCGGGCGCCAGGCACCTGGATGGCCAGGGCGCGGGCGAGCATCGCATCGAAACCCAGCACCTCACCCCCGGGCAGGTCGAACGCCTGGCCCTCGGTTGCGGGCGATTCCAGGCAGGCCAGCACTGCGGCGGCCACATCGGCGACATGCACCGGCTGCCGCAACCCGAGGGCGCCTCGCGGCAGCGGAACCATCCGCCAACGGCGCGCGGCATGGAGCAAGGGGCTCAGGCTGCGATCGCGACCGTTGCCGTAGAGCATCGTCGGGCGCAGCACCGTCAGCCGCGACCCATGGGCGTGCGCGGCTTCGAACAGGCGGCTCTCGGCCGCGTCCAAACGCGCCGCCAGGGCCCGCTCGTCGGCATCTCCGGATAGGCGCTTGTCCGTGCGGCCGGTACTGCCGAGTGCAACCACCCGCAATGGATGCGGTGCGGAATGCGCGAACCAGGCGGAGAAGGCGTCGAGCGGCCCGAGCGAAATCACCGTATCGATCGACCCGGGCAGGTCGGGCATGGCTTGCAGGGATCCGCGCAGCCACCGGATCGTTGCATCGTCATCGTGTGCATCACGGGACAACGCGAACACTGGCGCGCCCAGTGGTGCAAGCAGCGGCCGCAGCGCATCGCCGACCTGGCCGCTCAATCCGATGATCAGCGCCCGCACGTTCGCTCCTGGCGGGTCGCGGCGATCAGCTTGCGAGCAACACGAACAGTTCGAACCCCAGCCACGCCGCGAATGCCAGCACCAGCAGCGCGCCTTCGCGGCGCTTGATGTCCAGGTCACCCATCAGCACCGGGTACAACATGAGTGCGAACGCCATCGCCGCTGGCAGTTCCAGACGCAGGAAAGAAGCCGGCAGGGCGAGCGGTTGCCATGCCGCCATCCCACCCACCACGAACAACAGGTTGAACAGGCAGGCGCCCAGGATGGACGCGACCACGACGTTGCCCTGACCCTTCGCCGCGGCAAGCGCTGCGATCACCATCTCCGGAAGCGCAGTGCCGATCGCGACCACCAGCAATCCGGTCACCATCGGGCCCATGCCGAGCGCCAGGCCGATCGGCGGCGCATTTACCACCACCAGCCGGCTGCCGAAATACAGCACCACCGCCGCCATCGCCAGCCGCAGCAGGTTCTGCCCGAGGTTGCTGCTGGTGGTGGCATGCGCGCTGATCTCGGCCTGCACGGCCGGCGCCTCGGCACTGCCGCGGCGGAATGCCAGCACGACGAAAGCCGCAAAGCCGAGCAGCAGCGCAAGGCCTTCCCATCGCGCGATCACGCCATCCAGCCCGAACAGCAGCACGGCGCCGGTGGATACCAGCACCAGCACGACCTCGACTGCAAGCAGGCGCATGCTGGCAAGCAACGGCGCGACCAGCGCGCCCACGCCCAGGGTCAGGCCGATATTGACGATGTTCGAACCGATCGCATTGCCGAGCGCAAGGTCCGGCTGCCCGGCGGCCATCGCATAAGTATTGACCACCAACTCGGGGATCGAGAACACCACCCCGACCAGCAGCAGGCCGGCGCGGAATGGCGACACGCCGGCACGCTGGGCCAGGCCCGATGCCCCGCGCAACAGGGAATCGGCACCGAGCAGCAGCAGGAAAATCCCCAACGCGAACATGCCAACGGCACTGGCCATTTCCACTCCCCTGTCGCCGACGATCGCCGGCTATTTCTTGTTCGGAATATACAGGTCGGTGATGCTGCCCTCGAACACCTCGGCAGCCATGCCGACCGATTCGCTCAAGGTGGGATGCGGATGGATGGTGTGGCCGATGTCGCCGGCCTCGCAGCCCATCTCGATGGCCAGGCAGATCTCCGCGATCAGGTCGCCGGCATGCACGCCAACGATGCCGCCACCCAGCAGGCGATGGCTGTCCGGGTCGAAGATCAGCTTGGTGAACCCCTCGGTACGACCCAGTCCGACCGCACGGCCGGAGGCTGCCCACGGGAACTTGCCCACGCCGATGGCGATGCCCTTTTGCGCAGCTTCGGTTTCGGTCAGGCCAACCCAGGCGATCTCGGGATCGGTGTAGGCGACCGACGGGATGACCCGTGCCACCCACTCGCGCTTTTCACCCGCGGCGACTTCCGCTGCGAGCTTGCCCTCATGCGTGGCCTTGTGCGCCAGCATTGGCTGGCCGACCAGATCGCCGATGGCAAAGATGTGCGGGACGTTGCTGCGCATCTGTTTGTCCACCGCGATGAATCCGCGCTCGGACACGGCGACGCCTGCGGCAGCGGCGCCAATCTTTCCGCCATTGGGCGTGCGGCCTACCGACACCAGCACACGGTCGAAGCGCGTGGCCGTCGGCGGCTTGCCGCCTTCGAAGGTTGCGTGCAATCCGTCCTTCTTGGCGTCGATCTTTGCGACTTTGGTGCCGAGGTGCACGGACGCGCCGCGTTTCTTCAGCAACGCCGCGAGCGGCTTGACCAGGTCGGGATCGGTGCCCGGCATCAGCTGATCCATGAATTCGACCACGGTGACCTTGCTGCCCAGCGCGCCGTAAACACAGGCCATCTCCAGCCCGATGATGCCGCCACCGACGACCAGCAGCTCAGCGGGTATATCCGCCAGCAGCAGCGCATCGGTGGAATCCATCACCCGCGGGTCATCCCAGGGGAAGGCCGGCAGCTTCACTGGCTGCGAGCCGGCGGCGATGATGCATTGGCCGAAGCGCAGCCGCTTGCTGCCCTCGGCAGTTTCGACCTGCATTTCATTGGGCGATGTAAAGGTGCCGGTGCCGGTGACGACGCGGACCTTGCGCGCCTTCGACATGCCCGTCAGGCCCTGCACCATGGTGCCGACGACCTTGTCCTTGTAGGCGCGCAGCTTGTCCACGTCGATGCTTGGCGTGCCGAAATCGACGCCATAGTCCGAGGCATGTTTCGCCTGCTCGATCACGTCAGCCGCATGCAGCAGGGCCTTGGACGGAATGCAGCCGACATTGAGGCAGACACCACCCAGCGCGACATACCGTTCGACCAGCACCACGTCCATTCCGAGGTCAGCGGCACGAAACGCAGCCGTATAGCCACCCGGCCCACCACCCAGCACAACCAACTGACACTCAATGTCCGTGGGACTACCTGTGGGAGCGGCTTCAGCCGCGATCTCTCCTGTGGGAGCGGCTTCAGCCGCGATCTTTGTGGGAGCGGCTTCAGCCGCGATCTTTGTGGGAGCGGCTTCAGCCGCGATCTTCCCTGTCGGAGCTGGTATCGCGGCTGAAGCCGCTCCCACAGTTGCTTCGAGGATCGCGATCACTTGGCCCTCGGACACGGTGTCACCGAGCTTGATCTTCCACTCGCGCAGGACGCCAGCGCTGGGGGACGGCACTTCCATCGTCGCCTTGTCGGATTCGAGCGTCACCAGGCCCTGGTCCTTGGCAATCTGGTCCCCGGGCGCTGCCAGCAATTCGATTGCCGGGACGTCGCTGCTGCCGCCCAGGTCGGGCACGCGGATTTCGATCATCGCCATGCGCGCGCCCTCAGACCAGCAGCCGGCGCAGGTCGCCGAGCACCTGTGACAGGTAGGCGGTGAAGCGCGCCGCCGCGGCACCATCGATGACCCGATGGTCGTAGCTCAACGATAGCGGCAACACCAGGCGCGGCGCGAATTCCTTGCCGTTCCAGACCGGCCGCGTCTGCGAGCGCGACACGCCCAGGATCGCCACTTCCGGTGCATTGATGATTGGCGTGAACGCGGTGCCACCGATGCCACCAAGCGAACTGATCGAGAAGCAGCCGCCCTGCATGTCCGCAGGGGCAAGCTTCCTGTCGCGCGCCTTGCCACTGAGCGTCGCAAGCTCCTGCGAAAGCTCGAGCAATCCCTTGCGGTCGCAATCACGGATCACCGGCACCACCAGTCCATCGGGCGTGTCCACCGCGATGCCGATGTGGAAGTACTGCTTGAGCACCAGCTCATCGCCGTCGAGCGAGGCATTGAAGCGCGGGAATTGCTTCAGCGCCGCGACGACGGCCTTGATCATGAACACCAGCGGGGTGAATTTGGTGTCCTTGCTTTCTTCGCCGAGCTTCTTGCGGAAGGCTTCCATCTCGGTGATGTCGGCGTCGTCAAACTGGGTGACGTGCGGGATCATCGCCCAGTTGCGGGCGAGGTTTGCCGCCGACAACTTGTTGATGCGGCTGCGCGGCTCGCGCTGCACCGGACCGAACTTGGCGAAGTCCACCTGCGGCCAGGCAATCAATTGCAATCCGCCGCCGCCACCGGCTCCGGTGTCTGCACTCGCACCGCCGGCCAGCGCCTGCTTGACGAAGGCCTGCACGTCAGCGCGACCAATTCGTCCGCCGCGTTCACTGCCGGTGACGCGGGACAGATCGACGCCGAGCTCGCGTGCGAACACCCGCACGGCGGGGCTGGCATACGGAAGCACGCCTGGAACCAACGCATCGCCTTCCGGGATACGCGGCGGCGGCGCCGGGGTTGGCGCGGACGCAGCAGGCGGTGTGGGTTCGGCGGTCTTCGGCGCCGGGGCGGCAGGCGGGTTCGCCGGGGCGGGTGACGCGGCGGCAGCCGCAGGCGGTGCGGCGGGTGCGGCCGCAGGTGCAGCAGGTGCGACGGCTGGCGCGGCGGCCGGCGCGGCGGCTGGCGCGGCGGCAGGTGCAGCAGCAGGCACAGCCGGCGCCGGGGCAGCCGGTGCAGCCGGTGCAGCAGCATCGCCAGCCTCAATCCGCGCGACCAGCGCGCCGGTGCCAATCTCGTCGCCAATCTTCACCAGGATCTCGCGCACGATGCCGGCAAACGGCGCGGGCACTTCCATGGTCGCCTTGTCGGACTCCAGCGTCACCAGCCCCTGGTCCTTGGTCACCGCGTCGCCCACCTGCACCAGCAGTTCGATCACCGGCACGCCGGCATCGCTGCCGATGTCGGGCACCCGGGCTTCCTTGAGCTCCGCCATCGCCTGTCCACCTGGAATCATCGTCGAGTCGACTATTGTGGCCCCGAAGGCCGGTACCGCCAAGCGCGCGACAGGCAAAAAAAACCCCCGGGGTGGGGGTGAGGGGAAATCGGAACCGGCCGGTGGGCCGGAATTGGGGTCGCCGTTGCGCCGCGCGCGGCCAGGACAGGTCAGTCCTTACGGTCGCTCGCTGTCGCTGTTGCCGTCTTTGCGGTCGTGGTGCCGGTTGTCGGCATCCAGGCGCAGCAGGTCGAGCGGCTGGCCGTCCGCAGTGCGTACTTCAAGCGCGTTGTCGAGCGCATCGATCCGGCGCAGGCGCGCGCACATGGATTCAGCCAGCGGCTCAAGCGCCTTGGCGCGCGCGTCCACCCGCGTATCGAGTTCGTGTTGCATCCGCGCCATGCGCGCCTGCAGGTCCCCGTCCTTGCCCAGGGTGAAGGCCGCCTTGATTGCGGTGCGCACGGCGCCGCCGATGATTTCGGGCAGGTAGTCGCGCAGGATCGGCTCGACCACGTCGCGCATGGCGTCCTTGTCGAACATCGCCAGCGGGGTCTGGCGCATTTTCGCCAGCGCCCGGCGATGCGATGCCTCGAGCGTGGACACGGTCTGGCCCGGGTCGGCCGACAACTCGCGTGCGACCTCGGTGAGTGCGGTGAAGGCAATATCCACTGCCTCGATGGCGACCTTCTGGACCTCCGGCACGAGGTCATGCATCTCGCGCTCCATCTGCGCGATGCGCACGTGGTCGGAGTCGCTGATGGTGACTTCGTGGCCATCAATGAACAGGCGGCCGCCGCCGATGCCGATTTCGTGCCGGGCCTGGTCCTGGCTGAACACGAAGGCGCGTCGTGCCATCCGCACGTTGTAATTGGTGCCGATATCGCAGTCCAGGCGGACATTTCCACGGTGGCTGTCCTGCACCGTTACCGACGCCGCTGCCGGGCCAGCGACGGCGAGGGCCATCGTGGCGAGGGCCGAGATGGCGAGGGCCGGGATAAGCAGGGACAGGGACCGGGACATGACGGGCTCCACATGGGGATGGGGCAAGTCTTGCACGGGACCGGAAGGCGCAAACGTGCCGAGAGTTGGCATGACCATGGTCATGGGTCGCCGCGCCGCGGCCTGCCCCCGGTATGCTGTCGGCCTCGATTGCGTGAGCCAAATCGTGCCAGTTACCGAATTCGTCCGCCGCCGACCCTTCCTGGCCATCGTCGCACTCGCCCTGCTGCTGGGCCTGGCATTCCAGGGCAGCCGGGGGCTGTGGGAACCGGACGAGGGCCGATATACCAACGTTGCACTGCAGATGCTGCATTCAGGCGACTACGTGACCCTGCAGCGCAATGACGTTGCCCTGCACTTCACCAAGCCGCCGGTGACCTACTGGGCGATTGCCGCCAGCGTGCACAGCCTGGGGCGGAACGAATGGGCCGTGCGCCTGCCGATGGCGCTGGCCTACATTCTGTCCATCCTGCTGGTGTACGACCTGGGCCGGCGCTTCGTGCCGACCCGACCCTGGCTGCCCGCGCTGGTGTTCGCGACCAGCCCGGTGGTGTTCCTTGCGGCCAATTCGGTCAACACCGACACCGTGCTGGCTGCGACCGAGACGCTGGCCATGGCCTGCTATGTGCGCGAACGGTTCGCGGGCGGGCGGCGACTCTGGCTTGACGCAATGTGGGCAGGCTTCGGACTCGCCTTCCTGACCAAGGGCCCCCCTGCCCTGCTGCCCCTGCTCGTGGTCCTGGCCTTCGAGGCCAGCGGCCCGGATCGCTGGTCGCGACTGCGCCGTGTTTTCGGCCGTCCGATCGGGCTGCTTGCATTCGCCATCATCGGCTTTACCTGGTTTGCCATGGTCATCCGCCTGCATCCCGGCCTGCTCGATTACTTCCTCGGCCATGAGGTGTATGCGCGCATCGCCACTGCGGAACTCAGACGCTTCCCGCAATGGTACGGACCGTTCGTCGTCTATCTGCCGACGCTGGTGCTCGGTACCCTGCCCTGGCTGCTGCTTGCGCTGCCGCGCCTGTCCGAGCGCTGGCGCACAGACCGCGTGCTGCAGGATCCGCAGCTTCGCTTCCTGTGGATCTGGTTTGCCCTGCCTTTGCTGGTGTTCTGCCTGGCGCGCTCGCGCCTGCCCCTGTATGTGCTGGCGCTGTTCGTGCCTGTGTCGCTGTTGATCGCGCGCGCATTGTCCGGCCTGCGCTTCAGTCGCGTTGGCGTGGTGCTGGTCGGGATGTGGATCGTGCTGCTGCTCGGCGTCAAGCTGGGTGCCGCGATGTGGGTCAGCGACAAGGATGGCCGCGTGTTCGCCGACAAGCTGCGGCCGATGCTGCCGGGCAAGCCGGACCAGATCCTGTTCGTCGAAGACATGACCCGCAATGGGCTCAACCTGTACTTCGACAGCCGCATCTACCGTATTTCATTCAAGCACCAGCCCCGGATGATGTCGGACTCGTCGTATGACGAAACCGTCGCCGAATCGCTGGCGATGCCGGGCAGTCACCGCGTCTTCATCATGAAGCGCGAAGTCGAAGGCTTTTTCCTGGATGCACTGCGTGCCAGCGGCAAGCAGCCGGTGCGCCTGGGCGAGATTGACGACGCCCGCAAGCGCAAACTGCGCGACCGGGTGATCTACACGGTGGCAGGCGACTTCCCGGAAACAACGACGCCCCGCAACTGAGCGGGGCGTCGTTTCCGTGCAAACGATCCGGCCAATCAGTGGGCCTGCTGGCGCATCGCCCCGTGGCCCGCGCGCATCTCGTCGCGGGTGATCTTGCCGTCATGGTTGGCGTCGAGCTGGTCGAAGTGCTCGAGCAGGCGCGGCATCGCCGTACCGATCTCGGCGCGGCTCAGGGCCTGGTCCTTGTTGGTGTCGAGGCCGCGCAGTTTCTCCATGCGCTCGCGACGGTCATGACGACGATCCGTCATCCGTCCGCGCCGCTGCTCGTGGGCCATGCGCATTTCTTCCTGCGTCAGCTGCCCGTCCTTGTTCGCATCCATGTGTGCGAAGCGTTCGGCAAGCTTCCTGTCGGAGGCATCCTGGAACTCGGCCAGCGAGATGCGGCCGTCGTGGTTGCGATCACTCTGGGCGAAACGCGCCTGCGCGCGGGCCTGCATCTCGGCCTTTCGGGCAGTGCGGTCCGGCGCGACGGCCTGTGCCAACACGACGCCGGAGGCAAGGGTGCAGAGGAGAAACACGAGGGGCTTGTTCACGTGGGCCAACCTGTTTTGGGGTGAGTACGGTATTCAACGCGCGGGCGCCGCACTGGTTGACCCGGGCGACGATGCCGCCTGCCACCGTTCAGGGATGCGCGGCTTCGGGGCGCGCTGCGCGTCCGGATAGGACTTTGGCCGATTTAGCCAGTAAGATGGCGTATCCGCCACTGCTGTCGGATCCGCCGAGGGCCGATCCTGTCGCTACCCCGGACCTGAAGTGGGTCCAAACCTGGAGTGCGACATGCGAATCGTTTATGAATCCCTCGCCCTTGGCGGCCTGCTGCTGACCGGCGCGGCCCTGCACTTCGCCGATCCCGGCGATGCAAACCCCGGCTCGCCGTCCGGCGTCCAAGCGGCCGCGTCCAACGCCACCTCCCCCGTGCTGGTCGCTGCCCTGACGCCGGACGGGGACGGGACCTGGTCGCTGGAACGCCCCGGCACTGCCGATGCCGTCTACGCCGAATCCAGCCAGTTCACCGCCCGGTTCGACCAGACCAATAACACCTGGAAGCTGCTGCCGCAGGCCGGTGATCCGGTCACCATCGAAGTCGGCCGTTGCGCCACCGGAACCATGGCACCGCAGGGCGTCTGGCTGGTGACGCAGGACGCCGAAGGTCGGCCGGAGCTGGTGGCAACGTCGGCAACGCGACTTCCCGCAGGCAGCCCGGATCGCTTTGCGATGCGCGACTGCAGCGAGGCCAACGGCCGTCAGCTTGCGGTACCGCGCACCGTGATTGACCTGCTGGCAGCGAACACCGGGGCCATTTATGTCGACAACTGATCGCGCCGCTGCAGCCTCGCCAACGCCGGGCCGCCGCTTCCGCCTTGGCGTGCTGGCGATGGACGGGGTGATGCTGTCCAGCATCGCCTCGGCCAGCGATACCCTGCGCGTCGCCCAGGCCCTGGCCGACATCCGGGCGCCGAACAGCGGCCTGCAACTGGAGACCGTTGTGTTCGGTGCACGTGGGCAAGATCGCATCCGGACCTCGGGCGGCTTTGACTTGTCCACCCAACCGACTCCGCCGGGGTCGCTCGACATGTTGCTGGTACCGGGACTGATGCACAGCAGCCCGCAGGAGTTGTTCGCCCGGGTGCGCACCCTGCAACCCGAGGTCGCCCTGCTGCGCGAAATGCAACTGCGCGGCGTCGCGCTGGCCGCCACCTGCAGCGGCACCGTGTTGCTGGCCGAGTCGGGCCTGCTGGACGGCCACCGCGCCACCTGCAGCTGGTGGTTGGCTGCCGCCTTCCGCAGCCAGTATCCGCATGTCCTGCTCGAGGCCGATGCGATGGTCGTGGACGACGCCGGCATGCTCACCGCCGGCGGTGCGTCATCGGTGCAGCCGCTGTTGCTCAAGCTGATCGCCCGCGCCGGCGGCGAGGACCTGGCGCAGCAGACCGCGCGCATGCTGCTGATCGACACCACCCGTCAGAGCCAGGCGCCCTATGTGAGCGATGCGCTGATGCAGAAGCCGCGCAGCTCGCTGTCGGAAAAGGCCGAGAAGTTCCTGATGCAACAGCTGCACGAGGAGATCAGCGTCAGCCAGCTGGCCGAAGTCTGCGGCACCAGCGAGCGCAGTCTGCTGCGACATTTTCGCAGCCATCTCGGGGTCACGCCGCAGGCGCATATCCAGCACCTGCGCGTGGAGCGGGCCAAGGCCCTTCTGGAGACCACGCACCTGAGCTTCGAGGAAATCGTCGAGCGTTGCGGCTACAACGACAGCGCCAGCTTCCGCAAGCTGTTCAAGCGCGCCACCGCGATCACCCCGGGTGACTATCGCGAGCGCTATCGCCTGCGTCCGCACTAACGCGGCGCAGGGTCCCGAACAGCACATCGCCCAGCGGATAGGTGATGTTGAAGTTGCTGCTCGCCATGCGCCGCGGATCGTGGTGCAGGGTGTGCAGTCCGCGTAGCTTGCGCACCAGCGACAGGCGCGCCAGCCACTGCGTGTCCGGCAGGTGGTAGGCCAGGTGCAGCACTTCGTAGTTCAGGAAATAGGCGATCCCGCAGGCAACAAACAGCCAGGCGACATTGGCCGAGGCGAAATACGCAAGCAGCGACCAGGCCGGGGTCGCGAACACGCCAAAGAAGAACAGCACCAGCAGCGGCGGGAACAACACCGCGCGCAGGTCCTGCAGGCGATCGATCGGCATGGCCTGGTCGTTGAAGAAGCGATGGTGCTGGCCGGCATGGCGCCGATACACCAGCCCGAGTCCGCGCCAGGGGCGGTGCATCGGATGGCGATGCCCCAGGTACTCGACCAGGTTGGCGTAGACCAGGCTGAGCGGGATGGTGAGCCATTCCAGCGGTTGCACGGCGTGCAATTGCATCAGGCAAGCGAGCAATGCCAGTGCGCCGCCACCGAAGGTGATTGCAAGGTGCAGGCGGCCGTCGTAATGCGGCGGGATGTCCCGCTCGCGATATGCATCCCGGAACCGGCCCACGGTCTCCGGCCAACCCACCCCGCCCATGCCCTTCCTCCCGGGAAGCGTCACAACTGATTGCAGCCGCTCATTGCAGTGGTGCCTGGCCGCGTGCCCGCTTCGCAGCGCACGCGACACACCGACGGCCATACTACGCAGGCCCGGCGCAATCCGACACTCGGCACTGGGCCCGTCAACAACCTCGGCATCACAGCTGGCAGGACATGCGCAAGATCGTGCACATCGACATGGATGCCTTCTACGCCTCGGTCGAGCAGCGCGACGATCCGGCGCTGCGCGGCCGGCCGGTCGTGGTGGCCTGGCGCGGGGCACGCTCGGTGGTCTGCGCGGCATCCTATGAGGCACGCAAGTACGGGATCCGCTCGGCGATGCCTGCGCTGCGAGCAGCGCGCCTGTGCCCGGACGCCGTGTTCGTGCCGCCGGATTTCACCCGCTACCGGGCCGCCTCGCGGATCGTGCGCGGCATCTTCGAGCAGCACACCGACCTGGTCGAGCCGTTGTCACTGGACGAGGCCTATCTCGACGTCACCGAAAACAAGTTCGGATTGCCCAGCGCCACCGCCGTGGCCACGCGCATTCGCGAATCGATCCGCGAGCAGACCCAGCTCACCGCCTCGGCCGGCATCGCCCCGAACAAGTTCCTGGCCAAGATCGCTTCGGACTGGCGCAAGCCCGATGGCCAGTTCGTGATCCGGCCGCACCAGGTCGAAGCCTTCCTGGCGCCCTTGCCGGTAGGCAGGCTGCCCGGCGTCGGGCGGGTGATGGAAGCGAAACTGGTCGAACTGGGCGTACGCGAAGTCCGGCAATTGCGGGCGATGGGCGAAGCCGAACTGGAGCGCCGCTTTGGCCGCTGGGGCCGGCGCCTGCACGAACTGTCATTCGGAATCGACGAGCATCCGGTGGTCAGCGAGCGGCCGACCCTGCAGGTATCGGCCGAGGACACCTTTGGTGCCGACCATTTGTTGCGCGACCCGATCATCGCGGAGACGCTGCGCCGTCTCGCGGGAAAGGTGTGGGCGGGTGTGTCGAAAGAACCCGAGCGCATTGGCCGCACGGTCATACTCAAGCTCAAGACCAGCGACTTCCGCATCCTCACCCGCAGCCATACACCGCTCATGCCGCCCGCCGCGGAAGCCGAACTGGCGGAATACGCGCTCGAATTGCGCGAGCGCGTGGAGCTGCCTTCGCGCACCCGCTATCGCCTGGTCGGCGTGGGCCTTGGCAATTTCCGCGATGCCAACGCCCTGCCGCCGCAGCCGGAACTGTTCGACTAGGCTGCCGCCGGCGCGCGCAGGCTGTCCATGTCGATCACGAAGCGGTAGCGCACGTCGGACTTCAGCATCCGCTCGTAGGCATCGTTGATACCCGACATCGGGATCACTTCGATATCGGCAGCGACGCCATTGGCAGCGCAGAAATCGAGCATCTCCTGGGTCTGGGCAATGCCACCGATAAACGACCCGGTGAGGGTGTGCCGCCGCATGATCAGCGATGTCGCCGCCAGCACGGCCGGCTTGTCGGGCACGCCCAGCAACACCATCGTGCCATCCACCCGCAGCAGGCTGAGATAGGTGTTGAGGTCGTGCGGCGCGGAGACGGTATCGATGATCAGGTGGTACTGCCCGGCCCGCTCGGTGAACACTTTGCCATCCGCCGTGGCTGCGAACTCATGCGCACCCAGCGCCAGCGCGTCCGCGCGCTTGGACGGCGAACTGCTGAGCACTGTCACCTCGGCACCCATGGCCACGGCAAGTTTCACCGCAACGTGGCCAAGCCCACCAAGCCCGACCACTGCAACCTTCTTGCCCGGCCCCGCGCCGTAACTGCGCAGTGGCGAATACGTGGTGATGCCCGCGCACAGCAGCGGCGCCGCGCGATCCAGCGGCAGACCATCGGGAATCGACAGCACGTAGGCCTGGTCCACGGTGACCTGGGTCGAGTAACCGCCGAAGGTCAGGTTCCGACCGTCGCGTTCCTTGCTGTTGTAGGTAAGCGTGGCGCCCTCGTTGCAGAACTGCTCTTCGCCAGCGGCGCAGTACTCGCACACGCGGCAGGAATCCACGAAGCAACCCACGCCGACGGCATCGCCCACCTTGAATCGGGTCACGCGATCACCGACCGCGGCGACGTGGCCGACGATTTCGTGGCCGGGCACCAGCGGATACATGGAAAAGCCCCATTCGTCGCGTGAAAGGTGGATGTCGGTATGGCAGACACCGCAGAAGGCGATCTCCAAGAGCACGTCCTCCGGCCCCGGTTCGCGCCGCGTGATCTGCATTGGCGCCAGCGGTTCGCTTCCAGCAGCGGTTCCGTAGGCATCGGTCTTCAGCATGGGAAAATCTCCTGGTCGGTTGTGGGAAGCGCTCGGGATTCAGTCCGATGTGACTGGACCCGGGGCGCGCGAAAAGAGGGCCTCAAGATCCGATGCATCCATCATGCGCCATTGGCCGGTCTCGAGTTCACCCAGGCCAAGGCCGCCGATGCGCGAGCGATGCAGTGCCTCGACGTGGTTGCCGACCGCGGCAAACATCCGGCGCACCTGGTGATAACGGCCTTCGTGCAGCACCAGGCGCGCCAGCGTTGGCGACAACGACTCCAGCTCGGCCGGCGCAAGTGGCACGGTCTCGGCTTCGAGCACCAACGTGCCACTGGCAAAGGTCGCCGCCTCATTGCCACGCAACGGTTGCGCGAGCGTCGCCTCGTAAACCTTGGCCAGTTTCGATTTGGGCGAAGTGATCCGGTGCAGCAATGCGCCATCGTCGGTCAGCAGCAGCAGGCCGCTGGTATCGCGATCCAGCCGCCCCACGGTGGACAGCTGCGGATTGCGCAGGCGGAAGCGCGGCGGCAGCAAGTCGTGGACCAGGCGGCCGGTGTCCTTGGTCGAACAGGTCGTGCCGAGCGGCTTGTGCAACATCAGCACCATGCCCTGCGCGGGGTCCAGTGGCTCGCCGTCCACGCGGATGTCGTCGTGCGCCGCGTCATCGCCCGGCCCCAGTTCGCTGCCGTCGGCGCGGGTGACATAGCCCTCGCGCAACAGGAACTGCACCTGCTTGCGGCTGCCGTAGCCGAGGTTCGCCAACAGTTTCAGCAATTTCATCGCGCACTCCTTCGCGCTTCCACGACCTTGAAGCCATCTGCTTCACGAAGTCTGTGCACGTGGGTGAATGCCGCGCCGAGAGTTGCCTCGTATGGCAGGTGGCGGTTGGCGACCAGCAGCAGCCGTCCGCCGGACACCAGCGAGCTGGCTGCAGCGGCAATGAAGGCCTGGCCGAGGCCGGGGTCTGCGGCGCGGCCGGTATGGAACGGCGGGTTCATCACGATCGCGTCGAAGCGTCCCTGGATGCCGGCGGCGACGTCGCGCCAGTGGTAATCGACGGGGATATCCGGCGAGAGCGCCTCGATGTTCGCGCGCGCCAGGTCAAGCGCGCGTCCCTCGGCTTCGAAAAGGTCCAGCGCGCGGATGCCCGGGCAGCGATGCAGCAGCTCCACCGACAACGCGCCCACGCCGGCGCCGAGGTCGGCGACATGTCCGGAAAGATCGGTCGGCAGCGCGTCGATCAGCAGCGCGGAGCCGACATCAAGGCGATCCCATGCAAACACGCCAGGCCGGCGCAGCAAGCCATCGGCGCCCATCGGACGCGGGGAATCGTCGGCCAGCCAGGCGTCGGCGAGCGCTGCGTCGACCGTGCCGGCACTCGCCCACACGGCCCGGCAATGGTTCTTTGACAACGCGTTCACCGTTCCAAAGAGCCCATGCATGTCGTCCTGCAGCGAACGCGCGCCCTCGTCGTTGTGTTGTGCTACGACCAACATGCCGTCGGGTGCGAGCAGGCGGCTTGCGCGCGCCAGCAGGGCGCGTGATTCCTGGCGCTGTCGCTGCGGTAGCAGCAGGACGCGGGCGAATGCACCGCTGGCGACCATCGGGACCAGCGCCAGGCCTGCCTGCAACAGGCCGTCGGCCCAGGGCCGGAAACTCTGCTCGCAGGACCAGTGTGCCGCGTCACGCGGAAGCGATGCGCCGGCACGTGCGCGCAGGAACAACACGCCGGGCGGGTCCGCAGGCCAGGTCACCGACCCGTCCTGGAACGGAAGCATCAAGGTGTCCAGTGCCACGTCGCGCGCGGCACGGTTGCTGGTCATCGCCCGGTTTCCGCAGCGGAAAACGCGATTGTAAGCGCTCAGCGCGCCGCCGGCGTGACGCGCCAGACAGTATTGCCCACGTCATCGGCGACCAGCAGTGCGCCGCCGCGGGCGATCGCCACGCCGACCGGGCGACCCTTGGCCTTGCCGTCGGCATCGAGGAAGCCAGTCAGCACTTCCTCAACGGCGCCGGCGGGACGTCCGCCGGCGAATGGCACGAATACCACGCGATAGCCGCTGGGCGGGCTGCGGTTCCACGAGCCGTGCTGGCCAACGAAGGCACCGCCAGCGTAGTGCGCCGGAAGCAGCGCACCAGTATCGAAGGCCAGGCCCAGCGAAGCCGTGTGCGCGCCGAGCGCGTAGTCGGGCGCAATTGCCTTGGCGACAAGGTCCGGCCGCGGCGGCTGGACGCGCACGTCCACGTGCTGGCCGTAGTAACTGTAGGGCCAGCCGTAGAACGCACCCTCGCGTACCGATGTCATGTAGTCGGGCACCAGGTCGCTGCCAATCTCGTCGCGCTCATTCACCGTGGTCCACAACGCGCCACTGGTCGGCTGCCAAGCCAGGCCGTTGGGATTGCGCAAGCCGCTGGCGAACATCCGATGCGAGCCGTTGGCGAGGTCAAATTCCAGGATGGCGGCGCGGCCGACTTCCATGTCCATGCCGTTTTCGCCGACGTTGCTGTTCGATCCCACCGTCGCATACAGGCGGCGTCCGTCGGCGCTGGCCAGGATGTTCTTGGTCCAGTGGTGGTTGCGCGGTCCGGCCGGCAAGTCGGCGAATTTCACCGGCGCCGCGTCGATCCGCGTTGCGCCGTCAACGTACGGGAAGCGCAGGATGGCGTCACTGTCGGCGACGTAGAAATCGTTGCCGACCAGTGCCATGCCAAACGGCGAATTCAGGCCCTGCAGGAAAATGCTGTGGAGTTCGGCAACGCCGTCGCCGTTGGCATCGCGCCACAGGCTGATCCGGTTGGCGCTGGGCACGGCGGCGCCGGCGCGCTTCATGACCACGCCCATCACTTTGTTGCGCAAGCCCTTTGACTCCAGCGGCCGCTCCGGCGCGTTGGTTTCAGCCACAAGCACATCGCCGTTGGGCAGGACGTACAGCCAGCGCGGGTGGTCCAAGCCCGAAGCGAACGCGTTCACGGCCAGACCCGCCGCCGGAATGGGCGTCTGACCTGCGGCCCAGCCCACCGCCGGGGCGATGTCCACCGTCGGGATGAACTGCTTGTGCGGCTCAGGCAAGCGCGGGTCGGGGCCCGTGCCATCGGACAACGGCAGTGTCGCGGTATCGCGACAACCGGCCAGCATGGCGGCGCCGGCGAGTGCGATGACGAGGAACTTGCGCATGGATGACTCCGGAGTCGTGGCGGCTTGATGTCTCGGATTGTTTTCTGAATGCATGCTGCGACGTTGCGGGACCGCGCGTGTCACCAATGTGAACGGGGCGCCATGAATGGTTTTGACCTGCGGCACGGTTTGCACCGGAATTCGGTGCTAGCGTTGGATCGTCGACATCAATCCGGGGGCCAGGGGATGGACAAAGACAAAGACAAAGAAATCGGCGAAGCGTCGCCGGCCGCGGAGCATGACTTCCCGATCGCGGGATTCGGCCATGCACTGCACCTGCTGCTCATGGCGATCGCAAAGACCAATCCGTCGGTCGGCTCGCTCCTGGACGAGTTCACCTCGATGCATGCGGACTACGTGCAGGATCTCAAGACCGCCTCGGGTGGCGATGCGCCGGCGCAGGCGACCGACAACTTCGTGCTCGCGAACCGGTTGATCTACAAACGACTCAGCGACCAGCTCGAACGCCAGCAGGCCAACCAGCGCAGCGACGAGCGCGTCCCCGCGGCCGCCAGCATCCACTGAGCGGCACCGAAAACGACGCCGCTCCGGGGAGCGGCGCCGATCCGATTGCCGTTCATTGCAGGCGCGCTTGCGTTGCGGCAAGCGCGATCGACAGGTGTCAGTACTTCTTGCCGCCGATCTCGTCGCGCTTCGAGCCCAGGATATGGCCGTCAGTCGGGTCGAGCTTGAGCTCGACGTCGGCACCGGCGGAATCATTGGCCTCGGCCTTCCACACGCCACCCTCCATCTCGACGTCGTGAACGTTGGTGTAGCCGGCATCCTGGACCTTGACGATGATCTGGTCCTTGCTGATGGTGGCGACCTTCTCGTCCGGAATGATCTTGCCGGTGGCGGAATCGACCTTGACTTCGACGTGATTGCCGTCGGCGCTCTTGGCGTCCGCGGTCCACATGCCTTCCTTGAACTTGACGTCATTGATGTCGGTATAGCCCTTGGCGATCATCGCGGCGCGCACATCGGCCTCGGTCATCGGGCTGGCGGCCTGGGTCGTCTCGGGCGGCGTGGCGGGCGCCATCGCGGTCTGGGCGGATGCGCCGGCGGCGAACAGGCTGGCGGCAATCGCCAGGGGCAGCAACAGCTTGTTGTGACGTGTCATGAATGACTCCTTTCGTGGTTGATGCAGTGCGGCAGTCTTGCGCCGCCGCCCCCAATCCCGGATGAACGCCATTCATCCACACTGCCGGTTCAGCTGCGCCCTGCCCCCGCAACCAGTGGCTGCAGCGCCCTTTCCATCGCGCTGAACACCGACTGCCAATCGCCCCGTGCCGGTTGCCGGAACAGCCGCATCTCCGGGTACCAGGGATTGTCATCACGCCCCAGGCCCCAGCGCCATTCAGGCACGGATTTCAGTGCGACCCAGGTCGGGCGTCGCAGCGCACCGGCAAGATGCGGGACCGACGTGCAGCAACTGATGACGAGGTCGAGGTGCTGCATGACGGCGGCAGTATCGACGAAGGCATCGCTGCCGCTGTCGAAGTCATCGCCAAGCGATTCCACGCGCATGCCTGGCGGCAGCATCGCGAGCTCCTCGCTGCCAACGCCCATCTGCAGGCTGAGCAGTCGTATGCCCGGGATCGCGGCGATGCCTTGCATCAATGCAAGTGGAAACGAACGCCCGGCATCAATGCTGCGGCGCGGATTGCCCTTCCAGCACACGCCGACGCGGAATCCAGCTGTGTGAAATCTAGCGGCACCGAGTCGCCCGGCCCAGTGCGCCGCGAGCTCGGGCTCGGCGCGCAGGTACGGCGTGATCGCAGGGATGCTGTCCAGTCGCGTGTGCATCAGCAATGGCAGGCTCAGCAGTTTGCAGTGCAGTTGGTAGGCGGGCTCGATGGGGGCATCCGGAGCCACCAGCACGATCCGCGGATCCAGCGAAGACAGCAGCCGATACAGGCGTGGATTGCCGCGAAACCCGACCGTTGCACCTGCGTCAGCGAGCAGCGGCAGATAGCGGCAGAACTGCAGTTCGTCGCCCAGTCCGGTAGCGTCGGTCACCAGGATGGCGCGCCCTTGCAGGGGCTCCCCGCTCCAGTCGGGCAACGCGCCGGCGAACTCGCGTCGACGCGCCGGATCGACCGGACGCCGATATTCGTAATCCTCGAGGCCACGCGCGTAGTCGCCGCGCAGCAGCCGTGCGATGCCGCGATTGCGCCGCGCATCGGCAAAGCCCGGATCGAGCATGAGCGCGCGTCCGAAATCGGCATCGGCGGCGTCGAAGCGACCCAGTTCGACCAGCGTGTTCGCGCGCCAGAACGGCAGGCGTGCCCCGGCCGATGCGGCGTCGGCGCGCGCGAACCAGTGCAGCGCTTGTTCGTACTGGCCCAATTGATGCAGGGCGAGGCCGAGATGCGCGGCTGCTTCGGGCGGTGCGTCGCTGCCCGATACGCTGGCGCGCAGGTAGGGTTCGGCTTCGTCGGGGCGATTGCTTTGCAGCAGCAGCATGCCCAGGCGGTGGGTCGCCAGTTGCTGGCCAGGCAATTGCTCCAGGACCGCGCGGTACAGGGGTTCGGCTTCGCGCAACCGTCCGGCCTGGTGCAGCGCCTGGGCTTGGCCGAATGTCCGCTGCAAGGTCTCCATCGGCGCAGTTTACTTGGTCACGCCCGCGGCCGAGCCATTGGCGACGGCGGCAGTGGCGCACTTGGTGAACCCAGGCGATATTTCCGCACGACTTACTTGTCGTGCGAGGCGTCCCGCGACCGGCCAGCGCCCCATCGCCCATCCAGCGAACCCAGCAGCTTCTTCAACCAGCGACTGAAACTGCCGCGGCGGGTCTTGCGCTCCAGTTCAGCCATGCTTGAAAGCCAGGCAACCTGGATCACCGGACGCTCGCCTTCAAACGGCAGGTGGCCATGGAAGCTGTTGTGCGCACGCTTGAACGCGGCGATGGTCCCATACAGCGGCGCGATCTCGGGCGCGGCCATGTCATCGATGCTGTCGATCCGGTTGAGGAAGCGCAGCGACGCAGCGCTTCCATGCGGCCACTCGGGGCAAAGGTACAGCAGCGCCGTGGCGATCTTCGAACGGCTGTCGGTATGGATGGTGCCGTGGCGCAGGTTGAGGCTGCGGCAGATCGTGACCAGCGGCGGATAGTCGGCAAGATCGGGCAGG
>JBBRZU010000012.1:0-40189 GCA_038236425.1 Lysobacterales bacterium | reverse complement strand
GGTGGTTCGAGTCCACCTATAGCCACCATTCCTGTGCGCCCAATCTGCCGTCGCAGCGCCGCGCATTCCTGCACCGGACACGCGAAGCGGCTGGGGTCCTCCGAGTCTGTCCGGCCCGTCCTACTGCAGCCGATACATCTTCGCCGGCCGGTACGCCCCGGTCCGCATCGCCCCCCGCACTTCCTCCACGCAGCCCGCGTCCTGCAACCGACGTCTGAAACTCGATTTGTCCAGGCGCCGTCCAAGCAGTGCCTCGCAGCTCGCCTGCAGTTCGCTGAGCGTGAACTCGTCCGGCAAGTAGCCGGCGGGCAGATCGAGCGCCTGCACTTCGACGCGCATCGCGTCCACGGCCTGGGCGATCAGCTGGCCATGGTCGAAAGCCAGTTGCCGGTCATCGATAGCATCGTCTACGGCCACCCATTTCAGCGCCTCGATGCGCTTGCCGGGCTGCGGCGCGAACGCCGCCTCTGGCACCAGCGCGCGATAGACCACGCTCAGCGCCCAGGGCGCGCGCGGGTCGCGGGAGGCGGCACCGACCGCGCACTGTTGCCGCAGGTGCGGCAAGCCAACCCCGAGTCGCTCGCCGGCCACGCGTTGTGCGGCCGCATCAAGCGTCTTGTCCAGGTCGATGCGCAGCACGCCGCCCGGCAGCGCCCAGCGCCCGGCATACGGCGCTTGCTGGCGCCTGGCGAGGAGCACGCACAGTTCGCCACCCAGTACCGTCATCGCCGCCAGCTCAATGCGAACGAAGGGCATCGGGTACAGGGTGGGTCCGGTCTTGCCGGGTTTCTCTGACATAGTTGCACACCGCCACTAACTAGGATACTGTTCGTAGTGTAAGGCAACTAAGTCAACGGAGAAAGCCATGGAATCGATCAATGCCACTGCACCCGGCTCGCTGGAGCGGGCCATCGCCATCGCCGTCTCGGCGCATGCCGGCACAGTCGACAAGGCCGGGGCGCCGTACATCCTGCATCCCCTGCGTGTGATGCTCGGCCTGCCGGACACGCTCGCGCGGATCGTGGGCGTACTGCACGACGTCGTCGAAGACCATGGCGACGTCTGGCCGGAGTCGCGCCTGCGCGAATTCGGGTTCGGCGATGATGTGCTTGATGCGCTGCATTCGGTGAGCAAGCGCCCGGATGAGGAGCATCCGGACGACGCGACGGACGCCGAACGCCTGGCCTGCTATCTGCGCTTCGTGCGCCGCGCCGCTGCGCACCCGGTCGGTCGCCGGGTCAAGCTGGCCGACCTCGACGACAATCTCGACATCACCCGCCTGCCCGGCGTCAGTCCAAAGGACGCCCGCCGCCTGGACAAGTACCTCGCCGCGCGCGCCGAACTGCTGGCCACCATGAACTGATCCATCCCGGAGACACCATGTACGACATCATCGGCGACATCCACGGCCATGCCGACAAACTGACCGCCCTGCTCGCCCGGCTTGGCTATCGCCACCAGGACGGCGCCTGGCGCCATCCGCAACGCAGCGCCATCTTCGTCGGCGATTTCATCGACCGCGGTCCAGGCCAACTCGAGACCATCGGCATCGTGCGCACGATGCTGGACGCGGGCAGCGCACAGGCGGTGATGGGCAACCACGAGTTCAATGCCATCGGATGGCACACGCCCGATCCCGAACTGCCCGGCGAACACCAACGTCGCCACAGCGCCAAGAACCACTACCAGCACTCAGCTTTCCTCACCGAGGCCGGGCATGATCCGAGGCTGCATCAGGAACTGGTGGACTGGTTTCTTGAGTTGCCGGTGTGGCTGGACCTGCCCGGCCTGCGCGTGATCCACGCCTGCTGGGATCCGGTGCAGGTGGCGCGACTGGCGCCGATGCTGCGCGCCGGCAATCGCCTCGATGCCGGGTTGGTCGAGGCCGCGCATCGGCACGGTACGCCGGAGTACGAAGCCATCGAAGTCCTGCTCAAAGGGCCGGAAGCCGAACTGCCTGCGCAGATGCAGTTCACCGATCCGCACGGCCAGCTGCGCAACAAGGTGCGCCTGCGCTGGTGGAATCCCGCTGCACCCAGCTTCCGCGAGGCTGCAATCGTTGACGACGCCACCCGCGAACAACTCCCCGACCTGCCGGTACCGCCAGGTGTGCTACCGCTTGCTCCCACCGACAAGCCGCTGTTCTTCGGCCATTACTGGGAAACCGGCACGCCTAGTCCACTCGCGCAGCGTATCGCCTGCGTGGACTACAGCGCCTGCAACGGCGGACCGCTCGTCGCTTACCGCTGGGACGGCGAGCTGGACCTGGCTGCCGCGAATTTCGTGGCCGTCCATTGACTGGATAGTTACCGCACAGGAGGCCGCGCGCCATGCGCACAAACACTTATACTGACGACATCGACCCGCGCGCACCCGGCGAATCCGACAAGCAGTACGCCATGCGCGTGCTGGACCGCTTGCCCGCACCGGCGGCGCATCACCTTCCCGACGAACCGGCGCGCTATTTCCTGCTTGGCGCGGACGCCATCTCAGTGCCCCTGCACCTGTTGCAGGCGCGTGGCCCAGACCAGGTACCTGCGGAGAGCGTTGCGCGCGCACTCAAGCGCCTGGCTGCCGCCGGCGACGGCGCGCTGCAGCGGCGCGCACCGCTCGACGTCGCATCGGATGGCCAAGGTCGCTACAACGTGCTCGACGGCAGCAGCACCTTGGCTGCAGCACGTGCTCTCGGCTGGGCGCGGCTGCCGGTACGCGTGCTGCCGTCCTTGCCCGATGACACCGCGACAACAGCGCAATCCTGACAAGGCCCAGCCCGCCTGACCAAGCCACGTGCGCGATGCGGCTTCAGGGTTCGTGAAAAGGCTCAGCCTCGTCCACCGTGGCGACGACGATCGGCGGCTTGAGCGCATGCGGCGCACCGAGCTTCACCTTTTGCGACGGCTTCGCCGGATGCATCGGCTCGCCTGCGCACTTCAATTGCGCGACCACGCGGCAGGTGCCCGCGCCGATCGATGCGATGGTGCCGTCGCGCAACGTCAGTTCAACCGATTCAAACTCCGCGGCCAGCGCGAGCTCGAATGGAATGCGGTGGGTACCAAACGGCAGGATGGTGATGTCCACGGCGGGAAGCAGGCTGGTGTTGGCCTTGTGCTTGCCCAGCAGCAAGGTGAAGGGCATGCCGGGGTGGGCGAGGCTTTGTCTCGCGGCGCGGCGGATCTCGACACCCTTGCACCAGGCGCGGGCGAACACGCCGAAAACATTCAGGTCAAGCGTGTCGTCGAGCGCCTGCGTCGCCTTTTCGCCGATCATGTTCCACACGAATCCGGGCAACTCTTTCTTCGCAAACTCCGGCGCAGCCCCGATCTGCCGCCGCAGTTGATCGTCGAGTTGGCCATAGTCGGCGGGAAGCAGGCTGCGGATGCTGTCGTCTGCCGCGTCGCTCATCTCAGGCTACCTGCGTGCGTGCTGGAAGTTCACCGATGCATGTCGCCTCGCCGAAGCCCAGCGACGCGGCGACCGAGAACGGCATGGCGGCCAACGGAATCTCGCTGATCGGCGTGGCATCGCCCTGTGGACTGAGCAAGGCACGGGCATGCACGCGCTGGTCCCAGGCAGTGCGCAGGCGCTGCATCCGCCGCTGGCGCACGAGCTTGATAGCGCCGGTGAGGATGAGCGTTGCAGCAAGTGCCAGGACCACCCACCACCATGCTGGAATTTTCGACGCGCGCTCCCGGGCAACTGTCGGCAGCGAGCCTTCGCCGATGGGTATGGCGCCTGGTCCACCGGCAAGTACTGGAACGATACCGGCATCATTGCCGGATGCGATGGCGTCGGTTGTCGCCATGCCACTGCTCGCGTCGCCACTCACTGCGTTGCCATTCATTGCATCGCTATTCATTGCATCGCCAGTGATCGCAGCGCCGGCCGTTGACTCGCCAGCGCCCGTTGCACCATCCCTCGTACCGCCGACAGCGGTGCTTCCGACGGTCGCACTCCCGGACGTCGCAGGGTCAGCGGGAATTTCGCCCGTGGTCATGCCGTCGGTGGGAAAATTGGGGGCGGGTGCGGAATCGGCGACATCGGGACTAGCCGGCGAAGTGTTCATCGACGTCGTGGCCGTGGATGCTGTCTGCGTGGTCGCGGCGTCGGTTGGAGCGGTGCCAGTTGGAGCGGTTCCAGCTTGCATTGCGTCGGCCGGCGCGCTGTCGCGCGGCGGCGTATCCGCAGGCGTCGCGTCGAGAACCGCGGGACGACCCGTGCTCGTGCCCGCCACCGATGCGTCCCCTGCGCCGGTCGCTGCTGGCCTGCCCTCGGACACCCGGAGGGTCGCCAGCATCCCCGGCTTGATTGCGCCGCCCGGCTTGGGATCCTGATCGAAGACCGCACCCACCGCCGCATCCGACGGCCCGGACGCGAAGTCGGCCCGGATTTCAGTGAGCCGCAGCGCTCGCTCCACCACCGCCCTGGGACAGCCGCGCATGTCGGGCATGGTTCCCTCGTGCAGGGTCATCGCCAGCGATTGCAGGTCGCAGGCCTGGGCGAACACCGCGGGCGCAAACAGGGCGAGAAGGCCCGTGATCGCGAGCCTTTGGCAACCGCGCATGCGGGCGCCCCGGCTCAACTACACCCGTCCCGTCACCGGCAGCAGCGCACCCGTGACTGCCGATGACTTCGCCGACAACAGGAACACGATCACATCGGCAAGTTGACCTGGCGTCACCCACTTCGAGAAATCCGCCTTCGGCATGTCGGCACGATTGGCCGCTGTATCAATCGTCGAAGGCAACAGTGCATTCACAGTGATACCGCGATCCTTCAACTCTTCCGCCAACGCCTCGGTCAATCGCGCAACACCCGATTTTGACGCGGCATAGGCACCCATGCCGGCGCCCGCTTTCACCGCACCGTTGGCGCCAATGTTGATGATGCGACCGCTGTTTTCAGGCAAATGCGGCAGTACCGCATGGCAGGCGGCGACGGCGGTGCGCAGGTTGGCCTCGAACATGCTGTTCCAGGTCGCGAGCGATCCATCGGCGATGGTCTCCCAGTGGAAACCGCCTGCGATATTCACCAGTGCGTCAATGCGACCGAAGCGCACGACGATGGCATCTACCGCGGCCTTCGCGCCGTTATCGCTGGAAAGATCCACGTCGCCGAACAGGGCCGCGCCCTCCAGGGGCGTGCGCGGCGCGGAGGCGCGATCGATGGCAGCGACTTGTGCGCCTTCGGCCAGAGCGGCACGAACGACAGCGCTGCCCAGGGCCCCGAAAGCGCCAGTGATGGCGACGACTCGACCTTGCAGTTGCATGGTGCGCTCCCTTGATCCGGTTTGCGCCGATTCTACCGCCAGGACGTCCCATGGCGTGCCAGCGGCTGGCCTTGATGGTATCCAGCCGGAATATTTCAGCAGGTGTTAACCGGATTGGTCGCATCGTCGACACGGGCATCAAGGGGATCGCGTCCCGAATGCACAGGCCAGCACAGGAGAGCCGTATGGAAATCCAGAAAGAACAGAATCGCTGCGCACACGCGAACTGCACCTGCGCCATCCCGGACGAGGATGTGTATTGCAGTGATGCCTGCCGGATCGCAGAGCAAACCACGATCAACCCCATGGACATGACCACGGCGGAAGCCCGATCCTGCCACTGCGGACATCCCGGTTGCCGGGGATAACGGCATGACAGGGGAGTCCTCGCGCTGACTCGTTCACGCGGCGTTGCCGGACCAGCAGTTCGTTCAGGCTATCCTGAGCGGATGCGACCTCCTGCCCCCGTCGTCGCCCTCGCCGCGTTCATGCTGGGCGCCCTGAGCGTCGGCCCAGCTTGGGCCGACACGCTCAAAACCGTCGAGATCCGCGGCCTGCCCGACCCCCTCATGGTGGACAACGTCCGATCGGCGCTGTCGCTGACGGATTCGATCGGCCGCGAGTTGAGCCCGTCGCGCCGCGACTACCTGGTCGAGGTGGCACAGGACGAGGCACGCAAAGCGCTGGAACCCTTCGGTTACTTCTCGCCCGAGGTCACCGTGACCGAGGGCGTGGCCGGAGTCGTGGTGGTGACCATCGCGGCCGGTGAACCGGTCCGGGTGGACGCGGTCAAGCTGGCGATCGATGGCCCCGGCGGCGCCGACGATGTGCTGAAGGACGACCTGTCCGCATTCGCGCCGACCAAGGGCGCCATCTTCAACCAGGGCATTTACGAAACCAGCAAGGCGCGCATCACGCAGCGGCTCGAGGATCGTGGGTATTTCGATGCCGACCTGGTGCGGCATGACGTGCTGGTGACCCGCGCCATGCACGATGCCGACATCGACCTGGCCTGGAGCAGCGGTGCCCGCCGCGTGCTGGGGCCGGTGAGCTTCGTGCAATCGCCCGAGACCATCATCAACGACGCCTTGCTGCAAAAACAGGTGCACTGGAAGGCGGGCCAACCTTTTGACCAGGCCAAGCTCGATGCCCTGCGCGCGACCATTTCGCGGCTCGATTATTTTTCCGCCATCGACGTGGCATCCCAGCCAAAGGATGCCGATGGCAAGTCAACCGGGAAAGCGGTACCGATCATCGTCACGCTGACGCCAGCAAAGCGCAGCATCTATACCGTCGGCCTGAGCTATGGCAGCACCAGCGGCCCGGGCATCCGGCTGGGCCTGGAGCGCCGCTATCTCAACAGGCGCGGGCACAAGGTTCAGGTCGAGCTCGAGTGGGCGCGGCTGCGCAAGGTGCTGGCGCTGGAATACCGCATCCCGGCCAGCGCCTGGTTCGAGGGCTGGTATGCGATTGGCGCGCAGGCGGTTGACGAACAGACTGATTACATCGACAACCGGCGCATCGAATTGGTCGGCACGCGCACTGGCGAGATCAACAGTCATTGGCGCGCGGTGGCCGGCGTGCACTGGCTGCGCGAGCGCTGGGCCTACACGGCCGAGGACGATGGCGATCCGCTCACGCCGCCGGATTACCACTTTGCGACGTTCCTGTTTCCTTCGGTCTCGGGCACTTATCGCAATGTCGACAACCTGCTTGAGCCGCGCCGCGGCATCTCGGGGACTGCGGAACTTCGCGGCGGGCTGAAGGCGATTGCATCGGACGCCAGCTTTGCGCAGATGCGCGTGCAGGTGCGCTGGTTCCACGGCCTGGGCCCGCAGGATCGCCTGCTGGTCCGCGGCGAGGTTGGACACACCTTCACCAGCGACGTGATCAACCTGCCGCCGAGCCTGCGCTTCCATGCCGGCGGCGATGACAGCATCCGCGGCTACGCCTGGCAGGAGGTCGGCCCGCGCGTCGGCCTGCCCGGAAAGCGCTTTCCCATCGGTGCAAGCAACGTGATCACCGGCAGCATCGAGTACGAGCGCTATTTCACCGAGCGCTGGGGCGCAGCCGTGTTCGTCGATACCGGCAGCGCATTCGAGAACCGCCCGGACCTGCATACCGGCGTCGGCGTGGGCCTGCGCTGGCGCTCGCCGGTGGGACCCTTGCGTATTGATTTCGCACGCGGCCTGGACGCGCCCGATTCGCCATTCCAGATCACGCTCAACATCGGAGCCAACCTGTGACCCGTGCGCAACGCATTATCGCGAGCAGTGGCCTGGTGGCAGCGGCGATCGTGATCGCGGTAGCGCTGTTCGGCGGCTGGCTGCTCAATACCGTGGGCGGACGGAATCTTCTGCTCGGCCGGATTGTCGCCAGCCTGCCTGCCGATGCCCATCTCACCTGGCGCAGCGCCGACGGTCCCGCCTCCGGACCACTGACGTTGCACGACCTGCACTTCGATTATCACGGCACCATCTTCGACGCGAAGACGGTGACGCTTGATCCGGCATTCCGTCCGCTGGTGCGCGGCCGGCTGCGCCTGGACGCGCTGTTGATCGCACACGGCGTGTTGCAAATCCCCGAGAGCACCGACCCGTTCCAGTTGCCCGAATGGCCCGACAGCCTGCCGATGATCGCGACGCCGCTGCCGATCAATGCGGTCGAGGTTACCGTGGACGACCTGCGCGTGGACTATGGTGGCAAGCCGGCAGTGCAGATCGCGACCGTGCGCGGCGGCGTGCAGGCCGAGCCGGGGTTGTTGCGCCTGCACGGGCTGCGCCTGGACAGCGATCGTGGCCGCTTTACGTTCAACGGGCACTACGCGCCGGGCGATGACTATCGCACCGGCATCACCGCCAACGCCCTGTTGCCTGCAACGGCCGACGGCACGCGCGCGCACTTTGGGCTGTCGCTGCGCGGCAGTCTCGCGCACATGGAATTTGCCTTGGCTGGCCGCGCACCGGGCCCGGTGTCGGCGCGCGTTTCATTGCGCGGCAAGCAGGCGCAAAACTGGAACGCCAGTGTGTCGGCCGATGGCGTGGATGGCGCTGCGCTTGGCGTGACCGCGCCCGGCGGCCTGCCATGGGCGGCCAAACTCGCCGCCACCGGCGCGGGCGGGCAATCGCAGTGGCAGGGCGACTTGCGCCAGGGCGACCTGCACCTGGCCATGTTGCCTTCGCGGATCGGTATTGCGCGGCAGAAGCTGGTCTTCCAGCCGCTGGTGCTCGGCGTCGCCGATGGCGAAGCGCGCATCACTGGTTCTGCGGATTTCGGTGACCCGAAGGCGATCAAGCTGCAACTTGGTGTCGGCGCAAATGGCTTTCGCCTGTCCGGCGCGACACCCGCCGAAGCCATCGTCGGCGGCGGCGACATCACGCTGAAGGGAACATCGTCGGCGTGGACCGTCGTCGGCAAGGCGACCCTGCATCGCGGCGCGCAATCGGCAACCGTGGACCTCGACGTCAGCGGCGACACCGCGCAGGCGCAGGTGAAATCGCTGCACGCGGCGATGCCCACCGGCACGCTTGATGCCGATGGCCGCGTTGCCTGGTCGCCTGCGCTGTCATGGACCATGGATGCGCGGCTGGCGGGATTTGATCCCGGCTATTTCTTCCCCGGCTGGGATGGCGCGATCCACGGCGCCGCGCACAGCGACGGGACGCGGCGCGCCGATGGCGGACTTGAGGCATCGCTGGATGCGCCTGCGCTCAGCGGCACCCTGCGCGGTCGCGCGTTGGCTGCCAACGCGAAGTTGCGCATGCACGGCGAAGATGCCTACGACGGCACGCTGTCGCTGCGCCTGGGCGCGAGCAAGGTGGAAGCCAGCGGCACGATTGCCGGCAGCGTCGATGTGTCGGCGACGTTTTCGCCCCTGCAGTTGCAGGACCTGCTGCCGAGTGGGCACGGCATCCTGCGTGGCCACGTGCAGGTCAGCGGGCCGCGTCGCGCGCCCGACATCGCTGCCGAACTGGAAGGCAACGACCTGGCCTGGGACACGCGCAAAGTCGCGCACCTGTCCGCACACGGCCACCTGCCCTGGCATGCCGGCGCACGAGGGCAACTGCATGTGGACGCACGCGGCCTCGATGTCGGCGTGCCTTTCACTGCGCTGGTGCTCGACGCGCGTGGCGCCATCGAGCAACTCACGCTGCAAGCGCGCGCAACTGGCGACATCGGCGTGCTGGCGTTTGGCGGTGATGCAACGCGCGCCGGCGAAGGATGGCGCGGCCACCTGGCAACACTGGATTTCGAACCGACGCGCGGTACCGCATGGCGGCTGCAACAGCCGTCGGCGTTCGCGTGGACGGGAACGCGCGGATCGGTAGAACGCGCCTGCCTGGCCAACAGTGGCGGTGGGACGCTGTGCGCCGGTGGTGAATGGCCTGGCGCCGGCATCCGTGTGCGGGGCAGTGACCTGCCGCTGTCGCTGGTGCAGGCCTACCTGCCCGAACAATCCGACGGACAGTCCTGGCGCATGCATGGCAACGTCAACCTCGACGCCACCCTGCAACCGGGTGCCGGCGGTGCGTGGAGCGGCCGCGCGAAAGTGCTTGCGGGCGCAGGCGGTTTCGCGCTGGGGGGGCGCCAGGACGCACTCGGCTTCCAGCGCGTGGAACTGGATGCCCGCTTCGATGCGAACAAGATTGGCAGTACGCTCAAGGCCCTGTTTACCGGCGGTGGCACGCTCGATGCACGGGTCGATACCGGTTGGGCACCTGCCGCAGCACTGGACGCAACGGCTGAATTGCATACCTCCGAACTCACCTGGCTGGAACTGTTCTCGCCCGACATCGCGGCACCGACTGGTCGCGTGGATGGCACGATCACTTTGACTGGCTCGCGTGCCAGCGCGCGCCTCGGTGGCTCCGCGGTGCTGTCCAACTTCGGCGCCGACGTGCCTGCACTCGGTACCACGCTGCGCGAGGGCAATCTGCGCCTCGAGCCAAACGGAAACAGCGAGGCCAAGCTCACCGGCCAGGTGCGCTCGGGTGATGGCGTGCTGCACGTGGCTGGCACGGTGGGCTGGGGTGGCGATGGCACGCCGGTGAACCTGCACGTCAGTGGCAAGAACGTGCTCGCCGCCGACATGCGCACGCTGCGCGCGGTCATCGATCCGGAACTCGATGTCGTGCATCGTGTCGGTGAGGGCATTTCGGTCACCGGCATCGTTGGCGTGCCCTCGGCGCGGCTGCACCTGGAACGGCTTGGCGGCGGCGTGGCAAGTTCGCCGGACGTGCGCATCGTCGATCCGGCGCAGGCCGACCAGGGCGCGCCGATGTCGATCACCATGGACCTGACCATCGTGCCCGGCAATGACGTTCGCGTGGATGGCTACGGGTTGGATGGTCGGCTGACCGGTCGCCTGCGCGCACTCGCGCGCCCCGGCCGCGAGATGATCGCCAGTGGCGCGCTCGACATCGACGGCAAGTACCTGGCCTATGGGCAGAAGCTGGACATCACCCGCGGCAAGCTGGTGTGGTCAAACAGCCCGATCGCCAATCCGCTGCTGGACATCCGCGCCGAGCGGCAAGTCGGTGACGTGACCGCAGGCGTGGATGTGCGTGGCAGGGCCGAGGCGCCCACTGCAACGGTGTGGAGCAATCCGGCCAGTTCGCAATCCGAGGCGCTGGCCTACCTCGCGCTCGGTCGCCCGCTGTCCAGCGCCAGCGCCGCCGAAGGCCAGCAGCTCAACGCCGCGCGCAGCGCCCTGTCGTTGGGCAGCAATCTGCTGGTCGGCCAGTTGGGCGCGAAGCTGGGGCTGGAAGATGCTGGCATCAGCGAAAACCGCGCGCTTGGCGGCTCGGTGGTCAGCGCAGGAAAATATCTCTCGCCCAAGCTCTACGTGAGCTACGGCGTGGCACTGGTCGGCTCCGGCCAGGTGCTCACGCTGAAGTATTTGCTGCGCAAGGGCTTCGACATCGAGATTGCGTCGAGCTCGGTGGAGAACAAGGCTTCGGTCAACTATCGCAAGGAGCGTTGACGCCTCGGCCGTTCAGCAAACGGGCGCGGGCATGGGCTGCCCTGTCCGGACTGAATCCGCGCACACCCGAATCCGCACCCGGCGGCACGCAGGGGTCGCGTCGCGTACCGTGGCTTTCCGGCAACCCGCCGGATGGAGATTCGCAATGGACAAGACCCGCAAGGATGCAGCGACACACGAGATCAAGGGCGCCGTGAAGGAAGTCGTGGGCAAGGTCACCGGCAACCGTGCCAAGGAACTCGCTGGCAAGGCAGAGCAGAAGCTTGGCAAGGCCGAGCGGCACCTGGGCGATGCCAAGGACGAACTGAAGGACGCTGCCCGCAAGGACAGCTGACCTCACTGTGGAAGCGCGACACTGTGGGAGCGGCTTCAGCCGCGATTTCAGCAAATCGCGGCTGAAGCCGCTCCCACATCTGATGGCTGCCACAACTTATAATTGCGGCGCATGGACATCTACAAGCGCTTCCACATCGAGGCCGCACACCGCCTGCCCAACGTGCCGGACGGGCACAAGTGCGCGCGACTGCACGGGCATTCGTTCCAGGTCGAGCTGATCGTTTCGGGCGAGCCGGGCGCAGACACCGGCTGGGTGATGGATTTTTCCGAGATCAAGCGCGCGTTCCAGCCGATCTACGATCGCCTGGACCACCACTACCTCAATGACATCGAGGGGCTGGACAACCCGACCAGCGAGCGCCTCGCGATCTGGATCTGGGACCATCTCAAGCCGGCGCTGCCGCTGCTGTCCGAGGTGGTAGTGCACGAGACCTGCACGTCCGGATGCCGCTACCGCGGTTGAGACACAGGAAAACGCCGGGCAAGCCCGGCGTTTTCTTACTTCTTGTGGCTGTTCAGGCGGGCTCTACGGCGCCGCGCGCGTGCCTTACGCATGGGAATTCCTTCAATTGGGGCGGATGACGCTGGAGCGCCAACCCGCATTGTCTCACGTTGGCGGCCTGGATGCCCGGACGACGGATCGGCCGGAGCTGAACGGGCCTTCGGAATCAATGCGTTGCAGACGCCTGGCCAACTCCGGACTGCGGCTTGTCGCCATCAAGCACGACATGCCGATGGGTCCGGGCCAGCAGCGTGTACACGACCGGCACCACGAACAGGGTCAGGATAGTGCCAAAGCTCATGCCGCCAACCACCACCCAGCCGATCTGGTGCCGTGCCTCGGCACCCGCGCCGCTGGCAAAGGCCAGCGGGATCGAGCCGAGCACCATCGCACCGGTGGTCATCAGGATCGGGCGCAGGCGCAGGCCGGCGGACTCGACCGCAGCCTCCAGCTTGGTCCGGCCCTGCTCCTGCAACTGGTTGGCGAATTCCACGATCAGGATCCCGTGCTTGGACACCAGGCCGATCAGGGTAACGATGCCGATCTGCGTGTAGATGTTCCAGGACGTCACCGTGTTCCACAGCCCCATGCCGTTCCCGATATTGAGCAGCACCAGGCACAGGAAGGCGCCAAACACCGCCAGCGGCACCGACACCAGGATCACCACCGGGTCGATGAAGCTTTCAAACTGCGCCGCCAGCACCAGGTAGATGAAGGCGAGCGCCAGCAGCAGCATCACCGCCGCACTGGATCCGGACTCGCGCAGTTCGCGCGATTGCCCCGACAGGTCGTACTGCGCGCCGGGCGCCACCTCCTGCAAGGCTTTTGCAAGCCAGTCCAGGGCATCGCCCTGTGAGTAACCCGGTGCCAGGCCCATGCTGACGGTCGCCGCGCGCAGCTTGTTGAAGTGGTTTAGCTCCTTGGCGGCAACGGTTTCCTTCACCGTGGCCAGGTTGCTCAGCTGCACCATCGAATCATCGCCCGCGCGCACATAGAGCCCAGCCAGTTGCTGCGGCGTCCGGCGCGCATCATCGGCGATCTGCACGATCACGTCGTACTGCTCGGCACCCTTCTTGAAGCGGGTAACACGACGACCACCCAGCATGGTCTCGAGCGTGTGGCCGACCGTGGCGATATTGGTGCCGACGGCGGCGATCTTGTCCCGATTCAGTTCAAGGCGCAGCTCGGGCTTGTTGAGCTTGAGGTCAGAATCCGGATTGGTGAGCTGCGGGTTCTCGGCGATCTTGGCGATCAGCTTCTTGACCATCGCGTCGAGGTCATCCCAGGTGCCGGTGGTCTGCAATACAAAGCTGACCGGCTGCCCGAAGCCGCCCTGGCCCAATGGCGGCGGCGTGATCGGAAAGGCCATCACGCCGGTGACGCCGCTGAATTGCGGGAACAGGCTGCCGGCGACCTGCTGCGCGGTGCGCGAGCGCTTGGACCAGTCATCAAGCCGGACGAAGCCAATCGCCGAGGTCACGCCGCCGAAGCCGACGATCTCGAAGTAACGATCCACTTCGGGGATGTTCTTGAAGATTGCTTCCATCTGCTTGGCGTAGGTGTCGGTATAGTCGATGGTCGCGCCTTCGGGGGCGCTGGCGATGCCGACGACCAGGCCCTGGTCCTCCTGCGGCGCCAGTTCGACCGGCAGGTGCAGGAACAACAGCCCCGCGCCGCCAAGCACGACGAAGGCGCCGCCGACGACCCACCAGCGCACGGTCATCACGCCTTGCAGCGCGCGCTTGTAGCCATTGTCCAGGCCGCGCAGGATCTTCTCGCCGAACTCATAGGCCGCACCATGCTTCTTCTCGTGGCGCAGCAGGCGCGAGCACATCATCGGCGACAGGGTCAGCGCCGTGAATCCGGACACGACCACGGCGCCAGCCAGGGTCAGCGCGAACTCGATGAACAGCTTGCCGCTGCGGCCGGTGGAAAACGCAAACGGCACGTACACCGCGGCCAAGGTCAGGCTCATCGCGACGATAGCGAATCCGATTTCGCGGCTGCCCTTGAACGCCGCCGCCATCGGCGACATGCCTTCCTCGACGTAGCGGAAAATGTTCTCCAGCATGACGATCGCGTCATCCACCACCAGGCCAATCGCCAGCACCATGGCCAGCAGGCTCAGCGTGTTGATGGTGAAGCCGAGCAGATACATGATCGCGAACGCACCGACCAGCGACACCGGGATGGTCACCAGCGGGATGATCACCGCGCGCCAACTGCGCAGGAACAGGAAGATCACGATCGCCACCAGCGCGAAGGCTTCAGCCACGGTCTTGTAGACCTCGTCGATGCTCTTCTGGATGAACACGGTGGAGTCGTAGGCGATCTCCACCTTCATGCCCTGCGGCAAGGTGCGGGTGATCTCGGGCAGCAGTTTCTTCAGCGCGGTCGAAATCTCGAGCGGATTGGCCACGGCCTGCTTGACGATGCCCAGCGGGATTGCCGTGTTGCCATTGAACCGGGCACTGAAGCGCGACGAGTCGGCACCCAGTTCGATCTTGGCCACGTCACCCAGGCGCACCAGGAAGCCGTTGGTCCGGGACAGGATGACCTGCGAGAACTCCTCGGGGGTCTTCAGGTCGGTCGGCGACAGCACAGTGAACTCACGCTGCCGGCTCTCGACGCGTCCGGCCGGGACTTCGATGTTCTGCGCGCGCAGGGCGGCTTCGACATCGGCCGGGGTCAGTGCAACCGATGCGAGCTTGTCGGGGTCGAGCCACACGCGCATGGCGTATTTGTTGCCGTAAACCTGGGCCTGCGCAACGCCGGGCAGATTCTGCACGCGGTCCTTCACCACGCGGGTGGCGTAGTCGGCAATCTCGAGCGGCGAATGGTGGTCCGACGAGAAGGCCAGGTAGATGATCGGCTGCGCATCGGCTTCCTGCTTCTGCACGATCGGTTCGTTGGACTCGATCGGCAGAGCGCCGCGCGCCTGGGCGACGCGGTCGCGCACGTCGGATGCCGCGGCATCGGCATCGCGATCGAGCTTGAAGCGCACGGTGACCTGGCTGGATTCGGCGCGGCTCACCGACTGGATGAAATCGATGCCCTCGAGGCCCGACAGCGCGTCCTCGATCGGCTTGGTGATGGTGGATTCGATCACCTGCGCGTTGGCGCCCGGGTAGCTGGTGGCGACCGTCACCACCGGCACGTCCACGTTCGGGATCAGGCGCACGGCCAGGCGCTGGTAGCAGATGATGCCGACCAGCACGATGACCAGGTTCATCACGATCGCCAGCACCGGCCGACGGATCGAGGTATCGGAAACAATCATTTGCCCGAAGCCTCTGGCAGCGGCTTCTGTGGGAGCGGCTCCTGTGGGAGCGGCTTCAGCCGCGATTGCGCGGTGCCAGGTGTCGCGGCTGAAGCCGCTCCCACAGATGCTGGAGTCGCGGCTGAAGCCGCTCCCACAGATGCTGGAGTCGCGGCTGAAGCCGCTCCCACAGGAGCTGGCACGGGCGTCACCGGCGCGCCATCGCCGATCTTCATCTGCCCGGTCACGATCACCACGTCGCCATCCTTGAGGCCGCTGGCGATCTCGACGAATCCGGGCTGGCGCATGCCCAGCGTCACCGGCGTGAGCTTGGCCTTGCCGTCCACGACCAGGTAGACATTCTTCTGCTCGCCGGTCGGCCAGATTGCCTGTTCCGGAACCAGGATGGCGTTGGCATTGGTGTCGAGCACGATCTGCAGGCGCGCCGACATGCCGGGACGCAACTTCATGTCCGGATTCTCGAACCGTGCGCGCACGGCGACGCTGCGGCCAGCCACGTCAATGGTCGGCGCGATTGCCACCACGGTGGCGCGGAAGACATCGGTTGGAAAACTGTCAACGCCGAAGTCGACCTTCTGCCCGACCGCCAGCGCCGACAGCACCACCTCGGGCGCACGCAGGTCAAGCGAGAGCGGATCCAGCTGCACCAGGTCGACCAGGTCCTGCCCGGCGTTGATGTAGTCGCCGACGTTGGCCTTGCGCAGGCCGGTCACGCCGCTGAATGGTGCGCGGATGACGGTCTTGGAGACATGCGTGCGCGCCGACGCAGCGCGCGCCTGGTCAACGCCAAGCGCGGCCCGTGCCTTGTCCAGATCGGCTCGGGCGATCAATTGCTTGTCCGCCAATTCCTTGGCGCGGGTGTACGCGCGCTGGCTGTTGGCGAGATTGGCGTTGGCCTCGTTGAGGTCGGCGCTGGTCAGCGCATCATCCAGTGCGAACAGCACCTGTCCGGCACGGACGGGCTGGCCTTCGGTGAAGCCGATCGACTTCACTTGCCCAGCCACTTCCGGGCGCACGGTAATGGATTTGTCGGCACGCAGGGTGGCCACCGTCTCGAAGCGATCTGGCAGCATCTGCCGCGTCACCCGCACGGTCTCGACCGAGGTCGGCGGCATGCCGGCGCCCGGTCCGCCCGGCCCACGCCCGCCACCCGGCCCGCCGGGACCTGCCGCACCGCCCTTGGGGGACAGGAAGTAGCTCAGCCCGAAGAACAGCAGCACCACGGCGGCGGCGATGACCAGGAGCGGGACGAAACGGCGCATTGAAATACCTCTCGCGAAAACACGACGGGAACGCAATAGTGGACTGCGCAGTATAGCTATCCCATATGGCACCGGGTACCGTGCCAAAAGTCAGCGCGGCGGGAACCCTTGCAGGTACGAATGAAAGTGCTCTGCGCGGCCAGCGGGCGCGTGCGGAAGCCAGCCAAGGCAGGTCGAGCGCAGCTCGCGTTCGACCAGCAGCCGGTACGCGGCCGAATAGCCATCATCGGGTTCCACGGCGTTACCGATCCAGCCCGCCAGGCGCAGGCCATCGGCCAGGATGGCGCGCTTGCTCAGCCGGGCATGATTGAGGCAACCGAGCTTCAGCCCAACCACCAGCACCACGGGCAGGTCGAGCGTGCGCGCCAACGCGGCCTGGTCGAAGTCGTTGGCCAACGGTGCCATCCAGCCGCCGACGCCTTCGACCACCACCGCGTCATAGCTCGCGGCCAACGCGCGATATGCCGCAACAATGGCGCCAGGCTCGACGTGGATGCCGCAGTCGGCAGCCGCGATCTGCGGCGCAGTGGCTGCCGGCAAGGCAAACGGATTGACCAGTGCATAGTCCGGCGCGGGTTCGCCGGCGGCCGCCTGCAGCAGCAGGGCATCGCCATTGCGCAGAGCGCCGTCGGCATCGGGTTCGCAACCACTCGCGACCGGTTTCATCCCGGTGGCGCGCAGTCCCCGATGACGCAAGGCATGCACCATGCAGGCGCTGGCAAAGGTCTTGCCCACGCCGGTGTCGGTGCCGGTGACGTAGTAGCCGCTGGCCATCCCGAAAGCTTAGCAGGGCCTGCGCTGCTACACTGCCGCCTCGATTGGAGGGATGGATGTTCAACACCGCCGCCCTCTCGGGCACCCAGGCCGAGCAGTACGAGGAACTCGCGACGCAGGCGCGCGGCCTGCTCAGCGGCGAGCGCGACCGCATCGCCAATGCAGCCAATCTGTCGGCGTTGGTCTATCACGCCCTGCCGGACCTGAACTGGGTCGGCTTCTACTTCTTTGACGGCACCGAACTGGTGGTTGGCCCGTTCCAGGGCCACCCGGCGTGCGTCCGGATTGCCCTGGGCAGGGGCGTCTGCGGCACTGCCGCGGCCAGCCGCCAGACCCAGCGCGTGGCCGACGTGGATGCCTTCCCGGGCCACATCCCCTGCGATTCGGCATCGCGTTCGGAGCTGGTGGTGCCGCTGTATCTCGGCGAGACGCTGGTCGGCGTGTTCGACCTCGACAGTCCGATCATTGATCGCTTCGACGACGGCGACCAGCGCGGACTCGAAGCCATCGCGGGCATTTTCCTGGAGTCGCTGCAGTGACCGAAAAGTTGCGCAACATCGGCCCCAAGGGCATGGCCTGGCTACGCCAGACCGGTGTGCGCACGCTCGAGGACTTGCGCGGCGTGGGTGCGTTGTCGGCCTATGTGCGAGTCCGGCGCGCCGGCTTCAAGCCCAGCCTCAACCTGCTCTATGCCCTGGAAGGCGCCATCCTGGATTGCCACTGGCAGTCGATCCCGGACACACGACGCGCTGAGCTGATCGCCCAGGCGGGGGTCGAAGTCGCCAAGCTGCCGCAGCCCAAGGGCCGCCGCATGCCGGTCGCTGCGCCGGTCACCACCACGCACGTGGAAGATGAGGATGCCGGGTCAGTTCCGGATCCAGATGTTTTCGACAGCTTCGACTCGCCGATCGAAAGCGGTGGCGAAAGCGGCGACGAGTAGCGCGAGCAGCGTCGCGATCAGCGAAGTTCGCCCTCAACGAACGATTGCGTAGTCGCGGGCATCCTCGCCCCAGGCCGGCGTGTCGCGGATGCGTTGCAGGACATCGTCAGGCTCGGCCACGAGTGACCACATTGCGGCATGGCCGGGGTTGAGGAATTTTTCGCTGATCACCTGTTCGAGGAAACCCTGGAGCGGCTGGTAGAACCCGTTGGTGTCCAGCAGCACGATCGGATTGAAGTACAGGCCCAGGCGCTTGAGCGTGATTGCCTCGAACAATTCCTCCAGCGTGCCGCAGCCACCCGGCAGCGCGACTACCGCATCCGACCCGGTGAGCAGCTTGTGCTTGCGCTCACGCATGTCCTCGACCAGGTCAAGCTCGGTCAGGCCGGGATGGCCCCATTCCAGATCGGCCATGAATTTCGGCAGGATGCCGATGACTTCGCCACCGCGTGACAACGCGCCATCGGCGAGCGCGCCCATCAGGCCCTGCGAGCCACCGCCATAGACGATGCTGCAGCCCTGCTCGGCGAGGTTTTCGCCAAGCACGCGCGCCGCGGTGTGGTAGGTCGCCGCAGCCTGCGGGCTGGACGCGGCATACACGCAGATGCGCATCAGGCGCGCCCCATCCGCACGCGCACGCGATGCGTCGCGCCATCATCGATGACTGCGAAGCCGGGTGCCTGCACGGCATCGAGCCTTTGCGCCACGCCATCCACTTCAATCGCCAGCACGCCTTTCTCCACACCATCGGGATTCTCGACGGCAATATCGTAGACCGTCACGCGGTCGCCGTCGCCACGATGGCGATAGGTCAATTCAAAGCCCGGCCAGCTCGAACGGATGCAGGGATCCACGACCAGCCGGCCGTCCTTGCGATGAAACCCGAGCACGGCTTCGATGCCGGCGCGATACACCCAGCCCGACGAGCCGGTATACCAGGTCCAGCCACCGCGGCCGACGTAGGGCGGCACCGAATACACGTCGGCGCAGGCCACGTAGGGCTCGACCTGGTAGTGCATCGCGTCTTCGGCATTGGTCGCGTGCAGGATCGGATTGAAGATGTCGAACAGCTCCGAGGCGCGCTCGCCACGGCCCAACGCCGCCCAGGCGAACACAGCCCAGCACGAGCCATGCGTGTACTGGCCGCCGTTCTCGCGGATACCGGGCGGATAGCCCTTGATGTAGCCCGGATTGGTTGGGCCATCATCAAAGGGCGGCGTGAACAGCGGCGCGACCCGTTCCTTCACCCAGGTCAGGCGTTCGTGCACGGATTCCATTGCACGCGCCGCCTTGCCCGGATCCGCGCGACCCGACATCACGCTCCAGCTCTGCGCGATGGTGTCGATCTGGCACTCCAGGCTCGATGCCGAACCCAGCGGCGTGCCGTCGTCGTAATAGCCGCGGCGATACCAGTCGCCATCCCAGGCTGACGGACTATCCAGGGTGGTGGCGAGCGTGTCGGCATAAGTGCGCCAATGCGCGGCGCGATCTCCCTCGCCGCGTGCCTCGGCAACCGGCGCGAACACATCAATCACCGACAACTGCAGCCAGGCCAGCCACACGCTTTCGCCATGGCCTTCTTCGCCAACCGCGTTCATGCCGTCATTCCAGTCGCCGGTGCCGATCAGTGGCAGGCCATGCGCACCGACGCCGAGCGACAGGCTGCGATCAATGGTTTCCGCAGCGTGCTGATAGACGCTTGCGGTGCGCGGCGATATCTCGGGGCGAAAGTAGCGCTCGTCTTCGCCGGGCTTGAGCACGTCGCCGGAGACGTAAGGCACGACTTCATCGAGTATGCCCTGGTCGCCGGTCACGCCGATGTAATGCATCGCCACATAGGGCAGCCAGAGCAGGTCGTCGGTCATCCGAGTACGCACGCCGGTGCCGGATGGCGGCTGCCACCAGTGCTGCACATCGCCTTCGGTGAACTGGCGCGCGGTGGCGCGCAGGATGTGCGCGCGCGCCAGGTCTGGGCGAGACAGGCACAGCGAAGTCACGTCCTGCAGCTGGTCGCGGAAACCGAACGCGCCGCTGGCCTGGTAATAGGCAGTGCGTGCCCATACGCGGCAGGCCAGCACCTGGTAGGGCAGCCAGTGGTTGAGCAGCACGTCCATTGCACGATCGGGCGTGCGCACCTGCACGGTGTCGAGCAGGTCGCGCCACAAGCCGGTGGCAGCGGCCAACACAGCATCGATATCGGCCGTGCGGTAGCGCGACACCAACGCGGATGCATGGTCGGCGGAATCTGCATCGCCGAGCAGCGTCAGCAACTCGACGCCCTCCCCGGGTGCCAGCGAGATCTCGCATTGCAGCGCGGCGCAGGGATCGAGTCCCGCGCCAACCCGGCCCGACAGCGGTCCGCCGCGAAGCAGCGCCGCGGGACGTGCTTCCTCGCCCAGCGGGCCGAGGAACTCGCGCCGGTCGCCGGTCGCCGATTGCTGGCAACCGCCCAGGTCGAGGAAGGCAATGCGATCGGCGAAATCCGGGCGCCAGGTGTTGCGCGCAAGCAACGCGCCGGTACCGGAATCACAAGCGGTGGAAACATGCGGCGCGGGTACCGTCCCGTTTGCGCCCAGGGACCATTGCACGTACGCGGTCACCGACAGCCGGCGCGTGCGCCCGGAATCATTGCGCAGGCGCAGGCGACCGATCTTGACCGGATCATCGACAGGAACCAGCAACAGAAGATCCGAGGCAATGCCGTGCGCGGCGGCGTGCAGGCGGCTGAAGCCCTTGCCATGCTCGGTGCGGTAGCGACCACCGGCCGCGCGCGCCGGTGAGGCGCTGGCCGACCACAGCGCGCCATCGTCGAGGTCGCGCAGGTAGATCGTATCGCGCGGCACATCACTGACCGGATCGTTCGGCCATGGCGTGAGCGCGTTCTGCTGGCTGTTGACCGACCAGCTGTAGCCACCACCCTCGGCCGTCAGCAGGAAGCCGAACTGCGCATTGGCAACCACGTTCGACCACGGCGATGGCGTGCAATCGTCGCCTTGCAGGTGGATGCTGTAGCTGGCGCCATCGGCGCTGAAGCCGCCCCAGCCATTGTCGAATTCGCGCAATGTGACCTGCGTGTCTGCAGATTTCCACGCGGAAAGCTCCACGCCCGACAGCCTGCGTGGCGTCTGCACGACCTGCGCGGCAGACCATCCGGCAGTGCCTGCGGCCGTGCTCGCGCCGTCGGATGTGGCCGCCGCGGGCCAGCCGCTGGTGCCGTCGAGCACGACCCGTGCAACCGACCACAGGCCATCGCGCAAATCGGGAGCAAGCGTTGCTGCATCGAGCAGGAAGACAGCCGACGGCACCAGATCCTTGCCAGGCTCAAGCGCGGCCGACTGTGCCTGCACGCGTTGAGTCCACGCCGGCTCAGCGCCTGCATCGCCCGGGGCGAGCACGACCAGATCGGCGGCGAGTCCCTGTGCCTGCCAATAACGCTGCGCGGCGAAGGCCGTGGTGAGTGCGTCGTCGGTGCCCGGGGCTTGCGCGGCCAATGACAACAGCATGATCGGCCGATCGCCGGAAATCCCCGCACCCCACAAGGCCGGGGCGCCGCCACGGCCGCGCAGGAGTTGGTCGGGCGCCGCGCGGTGGGACGCGTCGCTCTGCCGCAGCGCGGCCGCGATGGCATCGAAGCGTCGCGCATCCGCGGCGCTGACGCCCAAGGTTTCGCGTGCAGCGCGGGCAAACTCCGCGGCGCCCGACAATGTCGCGGCCACGGCGTCGGATACCTGCAGGGCATCGACGACTGCGACGGCAGCGTCGCGGGACTCAGCCATCACCGTCCACAACGCCAGTTCCGCGCGCGCGCCCGCCGCCAGGGTGATGCGCCGGCGCAGGCTCATGACCGGATCGAGCACGCAGCCGGTGGTCCCGGCCAATGTGGCGCCAGGCAGCATCGCCAAGGCATTGCGCAAGGTGCGGCCGCGGCCGAGGAAACGGCGGCGATCGGTTTCGAATTCGAGTCCGGTCGCACCTGCGCGCACGGTCCCGTCGCCATCAATGGCGACCAGGCTCTGTGCACACCAGGGCTGGCTGTCCTTTGCCGCGCGCCGCCGACGTGTTGCCAGCAGCACACCACGGGCGGCATCCCAATGCGTCTGCACGAACATCTTCGAGTACGCGGGGTGCGAGGCATCGGGTCCGCCCGGACCAATCACCGCCTCCAGGTACGTGGTCAGTACCAGCTCGCGAGCGTCCGTACCATGGTTCTCGATCACCAAGTGGCGCAGTTCCGCGTCGTGGTCGGGGTGCACCGCCACTTCGAGCGTGGTACCGATGTCACCATGCCGTCGTTCGAACCTGGCCACGCCATCGCCGGCAATCGAGGCCACGGCATCGTCGCCCTCGGGAAATGGCTGCAGGCCAGCCGACCAGGGTTGCCCGCCGCCGACGTCGGCGAGCATCAGGAACAGGCCCCAGGGATTGCGCACCGGGTCCTCGCGCCAGCGCGTGACCTCGAACTGGCGCCAGCGGCTGCCACCGGCGCCGGCGCCGTCGATGGCAACGCGATAAGACCCATTGGTGAGCAGGTGCAGGCCGTCTGGAACGATGGACATGGAGGGGCGCCACGAGAATCGGGGACTTACGAGAATACGCCGCTGCCAACACTGGCGCAGTCCTTGGTCGAAGCGCCGTTCAGGCCCGCGGAGTAGCATGAAGACGGTGATCGCCGTATCGGACATGCCAGACGCCGAACTCCTCGACCGCCTTCAGTGCGCGGCCTGGTCGTATTTTACTGCGTCCACCAACACCAGCACCGGCTTGGCCCTCGACAACTCCCGCGCCAATGCGCCGGTCAGCATCGCTTCGGTCGGGTTTGCGCTCGCCAGCTGTCCGGTTGCGGTGAATCGCGGTTGGATCGGGCGGACCGAGGGCTGCGCCTACTGCCTGAAGGTCTTGCGTTTTTTCCGCGACAGCGAGCAGGGCGACGGTCCCGAGGCGACCGGCTACAAGGGGTTTTACTACCACTTTCTGGACCAGCACAGCGGCAAGCGCATCTGGCGCTCGGAGCTGTCGATGGTGGACACGGCGCTGCTGATCGCCGGTGCATTGATGGCTTCGCAGTATTTCGGGGGCAGTGACGCCGACGAGGTCGAACTGCGCGCGCTGGTGCGCATGCTGTACGAACGCATCGAATGGAATTGGGCCCAGGACGGCCACCAGACAATCTGGCAAGGCTGGAAGCCGGAGTGCGGGTTCCTGCACTACGGCTGGGAAGGCTACAGCGAGGCCATGGTGCTGTACGCGCTGGCGCTCGGCTCGCCGACCCATCCGGTCGGTGATTGCTACGAGGCATGGACATCCACCTACCAGTGGGAAAACATCTACGACCAGGACGTACTGTACGCTGGCCCGCTGTTCGTGCACCAGTTCTCGCACGCCTGGCTGGACCTGCGCGGCATCCGCGACGAATTCATGCGCAGCAAGCGCTCGGACTACTTCGAGAACAGCCGGCGCGCGGTGCTGGTGCAGCGCGAATACGCGCGACGTAATCCACGCGGCTGCGGCGGCTTCGACGAGGACAGCTGGGGACTGTCGGCTGGCGATGGCCCCAGCGACGAGCAATCACAAGTGAACAACGAAACCCGGCGCCTGTTCGGTTACGCGGCGCGCGGCGTTCCATTCGGCCCGGATGACGGCACGCTGTGTCCCTCCTCAGTGCTGGCGTCGGTGCCATTTGCGCCGGCGCTCGCGACCCGCTGCCTGCGCACGATGCTGCAGCGCCATCCGGAAATCCTCAGCGACGACCGCCTCACCAGCGGATTCAATCCGAGCCTGTCCGATGACGGGCGCGCCTGGGTCTCGCCGGGGCACTACGGCCTGGACCAGGGCATCGTCGTGCTGATGCTGGAGAACCATCGCAGTGGCCTGCCCTGGGAACTGATGCGCAGCTGCGTGTATGTGCGCGATGGCCTCCGCCGCGCTGGCTTCGGCGGCGGCTGGCTGGATGCGCAGGTGCCGCGATGAGCGACCTCATCCAGGTCCCGGATTCGCTGACGTCGGGCGCACCGATGGATCCGTTCGAGCGCGACCGGCTCGAGCGCCTTGGCCCGCGTGACTGGATCAATCCGCGCGCGGCCGGGCGCTATGACCTGGTGGTGCTGGGCGCCGGACCAGCCGGCCTGGCCGCTGCGGAATCGGCTGCCAACCTCGGCGCCCGCGTGGCCCTGGTCGAACGCAAACTGCTGGGTGGCATCAGCCTCAACAGCGCCACCGTCCCGTCCAAGACGTTGCTGCGCACGACCCGCCTGTATGCCGACATGGCCAATGCCGCGCACTACGGCGCCGTGCCCTGCGATGTCGTGCCCGACTTCCCGCGGGCGATGGCGCGGCTGCGCCATATCCGCAGCCACCTGAGCCGCGAAGACTCGGTGCACCGGGTGGCGACGTTCGGCGTGGACCTGTTCTTTGGCGAAGGTCGCTTCGTCGCCGGTGACGCAATCGAAGTGGATGGCCAGCGCCTGCACTTCTCGCGTGCGCTCATCGCCACCGGCAGTTGCTCGGCGGTCTCGCCGATCCCCGGCCTGGCCGAGGCCGGATTCCTCACCAGTGAAACCGTGTTCGACCTCGAGCACCTGCCGCGACGGCTGGTGGTGATCGGCGGCGGCCCGCTGGGCTGCGAACTGGCGCAGGCGTTCCGCATCCTCGGTTCGCGCACCACCATCGTGCAGGACAAACCACTGTTCCTGGACAACGAAGAGCGCGATGCCGCACAGATGCTGTCGGATGCCTTTGCCCGCGACGGGATCGAGGTACGGCTCAACACCACCGCCGTGTGCGTGCGCGTGGTGGATGGCGAAACCCTGGTTGACCTGCGCAGTGACGACTACACCAGCACCATCGGCGCCGATGCCATCCTGACCGGCATGGGCCGCATGCCCAACGTGCAGGACATCGGGCTGGAGGCCGCGGGCGTCGAATTCGATCCCACCACCGGCATCTGCGTGGATCCTTATCTGCGCAGTTCCAATCCCAACGTGTATGCCGCCGGTGATGCCTGCCTGGAGTACAAGTTCACCCATACCGCAGTCACCTCGGCCCGGATCGTGGTGCGCAACGCGCTGTTCGATGGTCGCGAACGCATGGATGACCTGGTGGTGCCGTGGTGTACCTATACCGACCCGGAAATCGCCCACGTTGGCCTGCATGTGCGTGAAGCAAACCGGCGCGGCATCCCGGTCAAGACCTTCACCATCCCGATGCACGAAGTGGCGCGCGCAGTGACCGACGGCGAGGACGTGGGCTTCGTGAAGATCACGGTGCGCGAAGGCAGCGACCGAATCCTCGGCGCCACCATCGTTGCCCGCCATGCCGGCGAGATGATCAACGAGATCAGCCTGGCCATGGTCACCGGCGTGGGCTTGCGCGCGCTGGCCCGCGTGATCCATTCCTACCCGACCCAGGCCGATGCCATCCGCCAGGCGGCACAGGCATACAACCGCGCGCGACTCACCCCGCGCGTCCGCGCGCGTTTGGCGCGCTCGCTCGCCGCAAGATTCCCAAGGAGGGACGACCAATGAAACTCGGCATGATCGGACTGGGCAAGATGGGCAATTACATGGCGCAGCGCCTGGTCAAGGGTGGTCACGAGGTGGTCGGCTTCGACCCCAAGGCCGACGCGCGCAAGGCGCTGGAAGCCGAAGGCGGCGGCTCGGCGGAATCGCTGCAGGCGCTGGTGGATGCGCTGCCGGCGCCGCGTGCGCTGTGGATGATGGTGCCCGCCGGCCAGATCACCGAAGGCACCGTGCACACGCTGCTGTCGCTGCTGGAACCAGGCGACATCGTGGTGGATGGTGGCAACTCCAACTACAAGGACAGCCTGCGCCGCGCGGGATTATTCAAGGACAGAGGCATCGCCATGGTGGACTGCGGCACAAGTGGCGGAGTCTGGGGATTGGCCGAGGGCTACAGCATGATGATCGGTGGCGAGACGTCGGCAACCGATGCCTTGCGCAGCGTGTTCGAGACGCTCGCGCCCTCGCCCACCACCGGCTGGGGCCGGGTTGGGCCGCCGGGTGCCGGCCACTTCACAAAGATGGTCCACAACGGCATCGAATACGGATTGATGCAGAGTTACGCCGAGGGCTTTTCCATCCTCAAGCACAAGACCGATTTTTCCCTGGACCTGCACCAGGTCGCCGAGATCTGGCGCAGCGGCAGCGTGGTGCGCTCCTGGCTGCTCGACCTCACCGCCAATGCACTGTCGGACAATCCGGAGATGGCGGGTATCGCACCGTTCGTCGCCGACTCCGGCGAGGGCCGCTGGACGGTGGCCGAAGCGATCGACCTCGACGTGCCGGCACCGGTGATCACCGCCGCGCTGATCGAGCGCCTGCGCTCGCGCGATGATGATTCCTATGCCGACAAGCTGCTGTCGGCGATGCGCAACCAGTTCGGCGGCCATGCGGTGAAGAAGGAATAGGCGACGCGCGCAACACACGCGACGCGCGCGGCACGGTCGCTGCACGCGCTGCTTCGATTTCCTGTCAGCCCGCAGGCGTCGCGGCGACCCGCGCCAGCGTGGCGCGCGCCTCGGCACAGACTGCCTCCACGGTGAAGCCATACTCGCGCAGCAGGACGTCGGCCGGCGCGGACGCGCCAAAACGATCCACCGACACGATGCCACCGGCATCACCGGTGTAGCGCTGCCAGCCCTGTGCGACTCCCAGCTCCACCGCAACGCGCGCCCGCACCGACGGTGGCAGCACGCGCTCGCGCTCGGCCAGCGGCAACGCCTCGAACAACTCCCAACTCGGCATCGACACACAGCGCACTGCAATGCCTTTGCCGCGCAGCACCGATGCCGCCTGCAGAACCAGACTCACTTCCGAGCCGGTGCCGATCAGGATCAACTGCGGCTGTCGTGGCTCGCCCGGGCCATCGTCGAGCACATAGGCGCCCTGGCGCAGTCCATCGGCGGAAGCCAGGACACTGCGATCCAGCGTCGGCACCGCCTGCCGCGTCAACACCAGCAAGACCGGCCGACCGCGCGTTTCCACCGCCACCCGCCAGGCAACCGCAGTTTCGTTCGCATCGGCCGGACGGATCACCAGCACGTTCGGAATTGCTCGAAGGCTCGCAAGTTGCTCGACTGGCTGGTGGGTTGGACCGTCCTCGCCCAGCGCGATGCTGTCGTGGGTGAACACATGCACCACGTGCAGGTTGGACAGCGCTGCCAGGCGGATCGGCGGCCGCATGTAGTCGGAAAAGATCAGGAACGTGGCGTCGTAGACGAGGAAGCCGCCGTGCGCCGCCATGCCATTGGCGATCGCGCCCATCGCGTGTTCGCGCACGCCGAAATGCAGGTTGCGCCCGGCGTAACTCCAGCCACCGCCGTCCGATCCCTGGGTGTCGTCAGTGGGGCGCGCGGGCGAATTGAAATCACCCATGCCTTTCAACGCGGTCTTGGTCGAGGGGTCCAGGTCGGCGGAACCACCCACGAGTGCGGGCAAGCGCGGCGCGATTGCATTCATGACTTTTCCCGAGGCATCACGCGTCGCCAGGCCCTTGGCATCGGTGGGAAACACGGGAATGTCGGCATCCCAATCGGCAGGCAACGCGTCGCGCATGCGGGTATCGAGCCCGGCTGCCAGTGCGGGCTGGGCAGCGGTATATGCAGTGACGGCTGCGTTCCATTCCGACTCAAGCGCGGCGCCGCGATCGAGTGCGGCGCGGAAGCGCTGCAGCGAATCCGGCGGCACCAGGAAGTCCGGCTGCTCGGGCCAGCCGAGCGCGCGCTTGGTCGCCAGCACGTCCTTCTCGCCCAATGGCGAACCGTGCGCCTTGTAGCTGTCCTGCTCCGGTGAGCCGAAGCCCAGGTGCGTGCGCACCAGGATCAGCGACGGTCGCGTTGTCTCCGCACACGCCTGTTCCAGCGCCGCGTCGATTGCGTCCACGTCGTTGCCATCCGGCACCAGCACGGTGTGCCAGCCATAGGACGCAAAGCGTGCAGCGCGGTCCTCGGAAAAAGTGATGTCGGTGCCGGCCGCCAGCGTCACGTAGTTGTCGTCATACAGGCAGGTCAATTTACCCAGCTGCAGGTGGCCGGCAAGCGACGCCGCTTCGGACGCCACGCCTTCCATCAGGTCGCCGTCGCTGACGATGGCCCAGGTGCGGTGGCCGATCGGCGCATGGCCGTCGACGCTGTAGGTGGCAGCCAGCTGCGCTTCGGCGATGGCCATGCCGACGGCATTGGCCAGACCCTGCCCCAGCGGTCCGGTGGTGACTTCGACACCGGGCGTGTGGCCGCGCTCGGGATGCCCCGGCGCCTTGCTGCCCCACTGGCGAAAGCGCTTGAGTTCGTCCAGCGACAGGTCGTAACCGGTGAGGTGCAGCAGCGCGTACAGCAGCGCCGAACCATGGCCTGCGGACAGCACGAAGCGATCGCGTCCGAACCAGTGCGGGCTGGCCGGATTGTGTCGCAACCATTTCGTCCACAGCACCCAGGCCATGGGCGCGGCGCCCAACGGCAGTCCGGGATGGCCGCTGTCCGCCTTCTGCACCATGTCCACGGCCAGGAAACGGATGGTGTCGATATCCTGCTGTTGCATGCGTTGCGTCTGCTGGCTGTCCATGGCCATGCCTCCTTGAGTAAGGTGCCCTTCCCGGGCTATTGCAGGGCGCGGTCCACGATGCCTTGCGCCTGGTCGAGCAACTCGCGCAGGTGCGCTTCATCGCGGAAGCTTTCCGCGTAGATCTTGTAGATGGCCTCGGTGCCCGATGGCCGCGCGGCAAACCAGCCGCTGGCCGAGACCGCCTTGATGCCGCCAATGGCCGCGTCATTGCCGGGCGCACGTGCCAGCACCTCGGTGATCGCTTCACCCGCCAATGTCGCGCCCTTCAATGCATCAGGCGACAGATTGGCAAGTTTCTTCTTTTGCTCGGGCGTGGCGGGTGCCTCCACACGATCTGCAAATGGCTCGCCAAGATCAGCGACCAGCGCACGATAAGCCTCATATGGGTCGCGTCCGGTGAGCGCGCTGAGCTCGGCACTCATCAGCGCCGGCACGATGCCGTCCTTGTCGGTGGTCCAGACCGTGCCGTCGCGACGCAGCATGGACGCGCCCGCGCTTTCCTCGGCGCCGAAGGCCAGGCTGCCATCGAACAGGCCAGGCGCAAACCACTTGAAACCCACCGGGACTTCGAACAACTTGCGGTGGATTCGCGCGACCACGCGATCAATCAACGCCGTGGTGACCACGGTCTTGCCGATCGCCGCCTCCGCCGGCCACTGCGGCCGATTGCGGCACAGGAAGTCCACCAGCACCGCAAGGTAGTGGTTGGGCGGCAGCAAGCCGCCGGTGCGGGTGACCACGCCATGGCGATCGTGGTCGGTGTCGCAGGCAAAGGAAACATCGAAGCGATCCTTCATCCCGACCAGCCGCTGCATCGCATCGCGCGAGGAAGGATCCATGCGGATGCGCCCGTCCCAATCCAGGGACATGAAGGCGAACTGCGGATCGACCGCGTCGCTGACCACGGTGAGGTCGATGCCGTAGCGATCGGCGATCGGCGCCCAGTAATGCACGCCGGCACCGCCCAGCGGATCCACGCCCAGGCGCAGCCCGGCACCGCGAATCGCCTCGAAGTCCACCACGTTGGCCAGGTCGGCCACGTAGGTCGAAAGATAGTCGTGCTCGCGCACGCAACTCGCTGCCCGTGCCTGCGCCAACGGCAGGCGGCGTACACCGCGCAATCCGGCGACCAGCAATTCATTGGCGCGATCCTGGATCCAGCTGGTGGCATCGGACTCGGCCGGCCCGCCATTGGTCGGGTTGTACTTGAAGCCGCCATCCTCGGGCGGATTGTGCGATGGCGTGATGACGATGCCATCGGCCAGCCCGCGCGTGCGGCCGCGATTGTGCACCAGGATCGCGTGCGACACAGCCGGCGTCGGCGTGTACTCGCCACCGGTGGAGATGCGCACCAGCACCTGGTTGGCCGCCAGCACTTCCAGCGCGCTGTCGAGCGCTGGCGCCGACAACGCATGGGTATCAGCGCCGATGAACAGCGGCCCGTCCACGCCCTGCGCAACGCGGTAGTCACAGATGGCCTGGCTGATCGCCAGCACATGCCATTCATTGAAGCTGGTGCTGAAGGAACTGCCGCGATGCCCGGAGGTGCCGAACGCGACCCGCTGCGCCGCGACCGATGGATCCGGCTCCAGGTCGGCATACGCGGCCAGAAGTTTGCCGACATCGACGAGGTCGGATGGCTGCGCCGGTTGTCCGGCGCGCTTGCTGGCGCCCTCGCTCATCGTGCGTCCTTTCGTGCGCCGCGATAACGACGGATCAGTGCATTGGTGGAACTGTCGTGCGCCAGATCCGGTTCGCCCAGTGACGCCAGTTCGGCACCGGTGCGGATGGCCAGCGACTTGCCCAGCTCGACACCCCATTGGTCGAACGAGTCGATGTCCCAGACCACGCCCTGCACGAACACGCTGTGCTCATACAGCGCCACCAGGGCGCCGAGCGTGTGCGGGTCGAGCCGCTGTGCAAGCAAGGTCGTGCTGGGACGATTGCCCTCGAAGGTGCGATGCGGGATCAGCGCAGGCGCGACATCCTCGGCTGCGAGCTGCGTCGAGCCCTTGCCAAACGCCAGCGCCTCGCCTTGCGCAAACAGGTTGGCCATCAGCAGGTCATGCTGGTCGCCGAGGGGATTGTCGGTTTCGATAAAACCAATGAAGTCGCAGGGAACGATCCGCGTGCCCTGGTGCAGCATCTGGTAGAAGCTGTGCTGGCCGTTGGTACCCGGCTCGCCCCAGTACACCGGGCCGGTCGTGTAATCCACGCGCTCACCGCTGCGGGTAACCTGCTTGCCGTTGCTCTCCATGGTGAGCTGCTGCAGGTAGGCGGGAAAACGCTTGAGGTATTGCGAATACGGCAGCACGGCCACGGTTCCGGTGCCGAGGAAATTGCTGTTCCAGATGCCGAGCATCGCCATCAGGACCGGCAGATTGCGCTCGGCGGGCGCACTGCGGAAGTGCTCGTCCATGGCGTGGAAGCCGGCGAGCATCTCGCGGAAGCCTGTCGCGCCGATGGCGATCATCGTTGACAGGCCGATCGCCGAATCCATCGAATAGCGCCCACCCACCCAGTCCCAGAACCCGAACATGTTGCCGGGATCGATGCCGAACGCCTGTACCCGCTTCGCATCGGTGGACACGGCGACGAAGTGTTTGGCCACCGCAGCCTCGTCACCCAATGCGCGCAGGCACCAGGCACGCGCGGCGTGCGCGTTGCTCAGTGTTTCGATGGTGCCGAAGGTCTTGGAGCAGACGATGAACAGGGTCTCGGCCGGATCCAGGTCGCGGGTGGCTTCGGTGAAATCGGTGCCATCGACGTTGGACACGAAGCGGAACGCGATGTCGCGCGTACTGTGGTGGCGTAGTGCCTCGTAGGCCATCACAGGGCCCAGGTCCGAGCCGCCGATGCCGATGCTCACCACCGCGCGCACGCGCTTGCCGGTATGGCCGGTCCAACTGCCACTGCGCACGCGCTCGGCGAAGTCGGCCATGTGCTCAAGCACCGCCTGCACATCCGGGACAACATCGTGGCCGTCCACGGTGATCACGGCATCGGCGGGCGCACGCAATGCGATGTGCAGTACTGCGCGGTCTTCGGTGTTGTTGATGTGCTCGCCGGCGAACATGGCGTCGCGCCGAGCCGGCAGCTCACAGGCCTCGGCCAACTCGAGCAGCAGGCGCAGGGTGTCGGCGTCCACGCGCTGCTTGGCGTAGTCCATGTGGATTCCGGCGACTTCGGCGCACAGGCGTTCGCCACGGGTCGGGTCGGCGTCAAAGCGTTCGCGCAGGGTCACGGCCAGCGTCGCCTCGGCATGCGCGCGCAGGGCGTCCCATTGCGGGCGGTCGGTCAGTTGACTCACGCGATCGCCTCCAGCCTGGCCTGGATGCGACCGACCAGGCTGTTCCAGGACTTCACGAACGCAGCAGCGCCGTCCAGCTGCAGGCGCGCAGCCAGGCCACTGACATCAATGCGCGCCTCGGCGAAGCGGGCCAGCATCGCGTCGGCATCCTCGCCGTCGGCGGCCATCGGCACCGGCGCTGCGGCGGCGGCATCGTCATCGAGTGCAAGCAAGGTCTTCTCCGGGATGGTGTCCACGGTGTCTGGCGCGGCCAGCGCGCGGACATAGTAATCGACGGGTAGCGACGCATCCTTGGTGCCGGTGCTGGCCCACAACAGCCGCTGCGGCATTGCGCCTGCCTCGGCCAGCACGCGCCAGCGCGGCGACTCGAGCAACTCCCGGTAGGCGCGATAAGTGCGTCCGGCCACGGCGAGTCCAAGTTTGTTGCGCAAGGGCTCGGGCGCCGTGTCGTGGATGGCAGCGTCCCAGCGGCTGATGAACAACGAGGCGACCGATGCCACGCGCGGGTCCAGGCCCGCGGCAATGCGCCGCTCGATACCGCGCAGATAGGCGTTGGCGCTGGCCAGGTACTGCTGCCAGTCGAACAGCAAGGTGACGTTGACCGGCACGCCAGCGAAGATCGATTCCTCGATGGCCGCGACTCCGGCGGGCGTACCCGGGATTTTCACAAACAGATTGCTGCGTCCGGCGGCGTGGAAGATATTGTGCGCGGCCTCGATGGTGCCGGCGGTGTCGTCGGCAAGCAGGGGCGAAACTTCCATCGACACCCAACCATCAACACCGTGGGTATGTGCGTGCTCGGCGGCAAACAGGTCCGCGGCGTGGCGCAGGTCGGACAGTGCCAGCTGCAGGAACAGCGTTTCGCCGGACAGGCCGCGATTGGCGAGGTCGGCAATCTGCGCGTCATAGCTGGCGCCGTTGGCGATGGCGGCATCAAAGATGCTGGGATTCGAGGTCAGCCCGGTGACCGAGCGCTCGTGGATATAGGCCTGCAGCGTGCCGTCGCCGAGCATGTCGCGGGTAATGTTGTCGAGCCAAAGGCTCTGGCCGAGTGCGTGCAATGCCTGGGTCTGTTTCATGGGGTGTGCTCCTGGAGTGCGGGCGCGTTCGCATGGGTCGCGCCTGCGTCGAAATCGTGACGGGTAAATGACAGCAGTTGGCCGATGCGCAGGATCGTGCGATCGGGTGGCGGCGACAGCGTGGCGGCGTCGGTGGCAAGGGCATAGTGGCCCTGGCGCACGAAGATGGTCTGCAACGCGATGCCCGGCGCGCGTTTCATCTCCGACAGCAGCAATGGCTTGTCGTCAACCATGGTGTATCGCTGTGCCGGATAGCGGTAGCGCAGGTCATCAAGCTCGTGTTGCTTGTGCACGTACACCAGCACGCGCCCATCGACCGCAGCGGCGATACCAGCCCGGCGGATCTTGCGTGGCTGGAACACCATGTCACCGTCGGACAGTACGATCACCGGCGCGATTTCGCACAGGAGAGCGATGACCTCCAGGGCCTGCGGATAGAGGCGGTCCTGGAACGGGTAGTCGAGCATGAATTCGCCAGCCTGCTGCAGTCGCGCCTGGTCGCTGTTCCCCGTGCGGAATAATTGCAGCGCGCCCAGGTAGTCGGCATAGCCGAGCGATTGCTTGAGCATCTCGTAGATTGCCCAGTAGCGCGCGCGCTCGTCGGCACCAAAGGCAGATTCCAGCCAGTCACCCAGATCGCTACCAAAGCGGTCGTTGTCGAGCAGCGTGTTGTCGACGTCCAGCATCAACAGCAGCGGTTGTGGCGCCGGCATCAAGGCTGCTCCGGCATCGGGTCGTGCCAGGAATCCGTACCGGCGACCAATTCGTCACTTTCGCCTGGCCCCCAACTGCCGGGTGCATAGGACTTGATCGGCACGACATCCCCCAACACCGGGTCCACCACGCGCCAGGCGACTTCCACGCTGTCATCCCGGCTGAACAACGACGTGTCGCCGCGAATGGCATCACCCAGCAGCCGGTGGTACGCCGACTTGCCGCGCTTGAGCGGACTGCGCAGCACCAGCTCCACCGGCTCACCGCGCATCTGTTCGCCTGGCGACTTGACCCGCACGCCGGCCGAGATCGAAACCTCCGGGCTGAGCCGGAAGCGATAGTAGTTGGCGCGATCCGGCGGTACCGCGTCGAAGATGGCGGTGGGCGTGGCCTTCAGGTCCACCAGAACTTCGGTGCTGGTGATGGCGAGTTTCTTGCCGGTGCGAATGTAAAAAGGCACGCCCGCCCAACGCCAGTTGTCGATCCACAAGCGCACGGCGGCGAAGGTCTCCACCGTCGAGTCGGCGGCGACACCCTTCTCGTCACGATAGCCCTCGAACTGCCCCCGCACGACGTCCTTGGGTTGCAGCGGTCGCATCGAACGGAAGATGCGCAGGCGCTCATGGTGCATCGATTCGGCATCGCGCCCAACGGGCGGGTCCATGGCCAGCAGCGCGACGATCTGCAGCAGGTGGTTCTGCACCACGTCGCGAATGGCGCCGACTTCGTCGTAGAAACCACCCCGACCATCCACGCCGAAGTCCTCGGCCATGGTGATCTGCACGTTGTCGACGTAGTTGCGGTTCCACACCGGCTCGAGGAAGGCGTTGGCAAAGCGGAAGTACTGCAGATTCTGCACCGCCTCCTTGCCCAGGAAATGATCGATGCGGAAGATCGATGTCTCGGGGAACACGGCATGCAGCGCCGCGTCGAGTTCCTGGGCGCTGGCAAGGCTGCGGCCGAATGGTTTTTCCACCACGACGCGGGCATCGCGGTCGCAGCCGGCAGCATGCAGTCCGTTGACGACAGTCGCGAACAGGCTGGGCGGGATGGCCAGGTAATGCAGCGGACGCTTGGCCTCGCCCAGCGCCGCACGCAGGCGGGTGAACGTGTCGGGGTCGGTGTAGTCGCCTCGAACGAGTTTCAGTCGGGCCGCCAGACGGGCAAAGGCGGCTTCGTCAACCTCTCCCTGCGCCGCAAGGCTGGCGTGGGCGCGCTCGCACAGGCGTTGGTCACTCCAATCCTCGCGAGCGACGCCGATCACCGGCATCTCAAGCTCGCCTTCCATGCTCATCGCCAGCAGCGCCGGGAAGATCTGCTTGAAGGCCAGATCGCCGGTGGCGCCGAAGAACACCAGCGCGTCGGAGCGCTCGGGACTCATCGGGATTTTGCTTTGGTCATGGCAAAGGCATCCGTTTCCCTACCAGCCACAAGCTTAGCGCCTCGGCAATGAACACGGGCTGCCCGGCCCATTTTTCAGGGCCAAAGCCGGATCAGCAGCCAGGCCGGCACGCCAAGATAGAAGATCAGCCGGCCGAGCGACTCGAGCGCGCGCCTCGTGTCAACCGCGTGTCCGCGGGCGAAAACAAGCGCTCCCAGCGCGCCCGCTTCGATCAGCAGGCGCAAGGCCGCGGCCAGCAGCACCAGGCTGATCGCCCAGCCCGCCCACCAGATGGCGAACGTGGTGAGGTACGCCTGGAGTCCGAAACTCTGGTATTCGCCAAAGGTTCCTCCGAAAGCGATGTGCTGGTGCAGTCGGAATGCGGGCAGGGCTGGTACCAGCGGAAACAGCACGAAACGGATCAGCGGCCGGTCCAGCATGGTCGACGGCACCGCGCGACGTACGCGCGCATGCGCCAGCACGATTGCGGCGAGCCAGGCTGGTCGCGTCGGCGCGACGATGGCATCGGACTGCGGCGGACACGCCACGCCGGTTACGCGCCCGATTAGCCAGGCCAGCGTCTGCGGTACCAGGACAAGAACGGCGAACCAGCGCATTTGCGCGAGTGGATTGGCGAGCACGGCGTCGCCACGCAGTGCCGCTGCGACCATCCATGCCATCGCGATACCCGCAGCCACGCGCAACACGACGACCACGAGCCGCCAACCGCGCAAGGGCACGACCACGTCCTGCGCGAAGGCGTCCGCCACGCGACCGTCCTGCGCCGCAGTCGGAATCGACGCGCGTCCGCGGTGCGGCGTCGAGCCAAGCAGGACCATCGCGCCGAGCCCCAGCAGGAAGACCAGGCCGGCGCGACCGACCCAATTGCCCCAGGCCACCATCCGGGTTGCATCCGGTTGCGCAGGTCGCACTTCGCCAACCAGCAATTTACGCTCGCCGATCGCCGTGCTCGCCAGCACCGTACCGCTTGCATCGATCACGGCGCTCACGCCATCGGCAGTGACCCGCAGCTGCGGCAGGCGCGTCTCGATGCTGCGGAACGCAGCGACCGCCAAGTGCAGTCGCGCGCCGGCCGGATGCGTGGTGAACCAGGAGTCATTCGACATTCCGATGATGACTTGCGCGCCAAGCCGCGCGCCGTCAATCGACAGGCCAGTGTCGACGTCATCCAGGCAGATCAGGGGCAGCACCGGGATTTCGCGCCCATCGGGCAGGCGCAGCGGAAACACGCGGGCGCCGTCGCCGCGCTGCCAGGTACCAGTCCACGGAAACCAACGCCGAAAGCGCGGGCCATCCAGCCAGCGCGGGACATATTCGGTCAGCGGGAACAGGTCGGTCTTGCGGTAGTAGCCCAGCGCCTTGTCCGCGCCTGGATCAAGGAATGCGGCAGCGTTGTATTCGCCGTTCGCGTCGAGGTCGTAGGTGCCGAACACCAACGGGACACCGGCGCTCGCGACGAAGTCGGTGAGCTCGCGATCCAGCGCGGCGCCGTCGGCACTTTTCGGATGGCCAAAGGTGGTTGGATACACGGTCTCCGACCACAGCAGCGCATCCACCTGGTGCAAGCCGACCGCTTCGCGCGACATCGCATGGTGGGTATCGAGCACCTCGCGGACCACGGCGTATGCGCCTTTCTCGCGACGCAGCCGTTCATAGTCGACGATGTTCGACTGCACCATGCCCACGCGCAGCAATGGCGTCGGCGGCGACGTGGTGTCGACGGCATCCAGGCGGTGCAGGCGCGTGGCACCGTAAGCCGCCATCAGCGCCAGCAACGAGGCACCAAGTGCGAGCGGCCGAAGCACGGCATGCACTCCGTCGCGTCGCCGCGCGAGCGCCCCGGCGACGGACTCGTTGACCAGGAGCAGCACGAAGGTGATCCCCGCCGCGCCACCAAACTCGGCGAACTGGCGCAGCAATCGCGACGGATACAGGCCGTATCCCAAGGTGTCACCCAGCAATTTGGGTGCCAGCCATTCGGTAGCCACCCAGGCTGATGCGCCCGCCAGCGCGCGCAATAGCCGACCGTGGCGACGTCCGACAAGCTGGCGCACCAGCGCAAAAACGATCAGCTGTGGCTGCAGCAATGGCGCGGCGACCAGCAGTACCAGCAGGGACACTGCTGTCGGCAGCCCGGTGAATTCCGCAACGGCGAAGCCGAACCATCCAAACGCGGCAGCCAGGAAGGCCACGCTCATCCACAAACCACTACGCAGCGCGCCCCAGGCGCCATTGGTAGCGTCCAGCGCCAGCAGCCATGGCACCAGCGCGACGAATCCCAGCGCGACGACGGCACTCGATACGAAGGCCGGCGTCTGGGTCGCGCCGCCAAGCGCGTACAGGCCCAGGAGGGCCGCGCTTGCGAAGACACCGGCGGATGGTCGCCAGTCGCCGCGAAACCACTGGCCCGGACTCAGTTTGGCGGACTCCCGGGTTCCAGCTCCGGCGGTAGGTCGATCTGGCGGATCGGCAATCCCGGCGGCGCCAACTCAGGTGGAACCACGCGATTGTCCGGGATCTGGATCTGATGGCCGGCGTCATCGAAAAACTGGTAGTCAGGCGAGAACATCAGGATCGGCGCGATGCGTTGGCCGTCATCGGTGGCCTGGTAATGACGCACGTAGCCCGGCGGCAGGACGAAGTCCTCGGGCACGGCCAGCCCGAGCAGCGGCGGGCTGGTGCCGGGCGGCGGGAATGCACCAAGGCCAGAATGGATGCCGACCTTGTGCAGTTGGTCGATGACGACAGCCATTGGCGGCGCTTGGCCCTGCGGGACGAAGTTCGACAAGTCGTCGGGTCCATTGCGTTCACCAGCGGTGACGGGGCGTACTGCCACCTGCCGGCGCGGCTGTGCGCCGGAGTCATCGGTGGCGGTGGAGTTGCCGTTGCCAGCGCGGTCAGCCATTTGCGCCGAGCCGGCGACGTCATTGCGCGCCTCGCCCGTCGGCGATCCCAGCGAACCGCCAGCCAGGAAATAGCCGGCAATCACCGCGGCCAGCACGAACGCAATGACCGCCAGGATTTGTACCTGGCGGCTCATGCCGGAAACATCCGCCTGCGTGCGCAGATCAGAACGGGCTCGGCGGACCGAACATCGACAGGCCCCAGCCCATGCGCTCGTGGCCGTACTGGTCCCAGATCGGGTTCTTGCCGCCGCTGATGGTCGTATAACGGGCCACGCCAGAGCCGGTGGAACCACCGAACAGGCCTGCAGTCACGGTGCCGCCGGTGTAGGTCGGGTGGGTATCGTCGGACTGGATGTAGTCGTAGCTCGACGACGATGAAACGAAGTGCGTGTTGGCATCGCGCAGGGTTGCGCGCAATGTCGTGGTGACGCGAGTGACATAGGCGACTTGTGTTTCGCCGTCCACGTACTTGAGCGCGTCCGAGTCAATCAGGCCATCACCATTGCTGTCGTAGTCCGACCCCATGTACTGGGCGAAGTTGTCCACGCACTTGAAGCCCTTCTGCAGGGCGGTCGCGCACATGTTGTAGTTCATCCTGGCCAACACAGGCAGGAAGGTGTCGCGCATGTTGACCTTGGCGCCGGTGGTCGCGTCAGTGCAGCCGCTGAGCGTGTTGTCTGCGTTGTAGCCCGGATAGTGAAGGTTGGAAATCACCTTCAACTTCGTGCCGGCGTAGGCATTGGCGTTGATGAAGTCCATTGCCGCGGCAACATAGGTCTTGCAGTTGTTCTCGGCAGTGGTCAGCACACTGTAGTTGCAGGTGCCGGTCTGGCCCTTGAAGCTGCTGCGTGCCTGCAGGCCATCATTGCCGCACATCTCGAAGGTCACCACGCGGGTCGTTGCCGCCTGCATGTACGACTTCTCGGCGACGATCTTGTTGTTGTACACATCCGAAGCCACTGCGCCGGACTTGGCGCGGCGCACGCTCAGCAGGTCGGTGCCCCAGAGGGCGGACAGGTATTCGGCATCGACCGTCGGTGCGGAGTACTTCGCCGCCTTGGTAGTAGAGCCGTTGTAGCCGGCATAGATCGAATCGCCGTACGCGACGATGCCGTACTTGGTGGTCGTGTTGGCGCGGTCGATGGTCCAGGACACGTTCTGGTTGAGCGTGTTGGCCATCGCCGGCGCGACGGAGGCGACGGACAGGGCCAGGGTCGAGAGCAATGCGGTGACGGTCTTGCCGATGCGGAGGGTCATGACGGCTTCCTGATGCGAGCTGTGTCCCGGGAATGCCAGGCGGCTTCCAGACGACCAAATCCCCTGGCCTGCCTCGCCATGCGAACCGGTATGGTTCGACCGCGAGCGGCTAAACCTACCCCTTCCTCGTGTGACGGTCAACACAGTTCAGCGGCGGCCCAGGGGGACGTTCGCACCTTGGCAATTATTGTGCGTCGCCGCATTTTTTCGCGAAGGGCCAAACCAATGGCGGGCCGTCCGCCTTGCCGCTCGACGAGCGGCTCGCGGAAGGCCCGGCCGGCGGAATGTACGGGTTGCTGGTGATTCATGAATAAGTAGCCAAAAGCCACATTTCCGGCCAATTAGTGCTCGATTCGGCAAAATCGTAGCTCTCGATAAATAGATTCCAAAAAACCAAGACATGGCGTCCTACTCGGACGTCGACTCTATAAGAGATTGAAACGCCTTAGGTTCTTATTGGGGAAGAGAGCTGGCCCCGAAAATCTGCACAGCCCGATAGGTGGATTTCCTGCTCACTGAGGCGATGATATCGCCACCCCAGGAGCAGATCATGACGCGACGCACCCGCCGGAACCACTCACCGGCCTTCAAATCCAAAGTGGCC